>DASXKT010000030.1:0-10487 GCA_036496685.1 Phenylobacterium sp. | reverse complement strand
TCAGGTCGGTGAACTCCCGCACGCCCGAGGCGGCGAGTTGCGTGCCCGAGACCACCTGCACCGCTGACGGAACGTCCTGGACGTTTTCCGCGCGCTTCTGGGCTGTGACGATGACCTCTTCGACCCGGGGCGCGTCAGCCGCCTGGGCGGCGCCTGCGCAGAGGCTGGCCGCCAGACCGGTGAGCAGCCACGTCGACAGCGACGTGTTCGAAAGCAAGGACCTCATATTCCTCCCCCATTCCGTCAGGCGTTATGACCGCCTCTTCCGATCGGTCCTACCATATTGGTAAGGCCAACTGCAATGACTGGTATGGCAGAATTGTGAGGGAGACTGCGAGGAGGCCCGCTTAGCGGGCGATCACCAGTTCCACATGGTCCCGTCTTCCAGCCTGGCGACCGGAAGTTGCCGCGGGTCGTAGGGGTATTTCGCCGCCAGCGCCTCGTCGATGTCGACACCGTGGCCGGGGGCGTCGCCGGGGTGCATCAGGCCGCCCTCGAAGCTATAGGCGTGGGGGAAGACGGCGTCGGTTTCCGGGGTGTGCCGCATGTATTCCTGGATCCCGAAATTCGGGACCCAGCTGTCGAAGTGCAGCGCCGCCCCCATGGTCACCGGCGAAAGGTCGGTCGCGCCATGGCAGCCGGTCTTGATCTGCCAGATCGCGGCGAAATCGGCGATCCGGCGCAGATGCGTCAGGCCGCCAGCGCCGACCACCGAGGTCCGGATGTAGTCGATCAGCTGCTCCTGAATGAGCTCCTTGGCGTCCCAGATGGTGTTGAACACCTCGCCCACGGCCAAGGGGGTCGTCGTGTGGCTGCGGATCAGGCGGAAGGCGTCCTGGTTCTCCGCCTGGGTCGCGTCCTCCAGCCAGAAGAGCTGATAGGGCTCGAGACGCTTGCCGAGCTGCGCGGCCTCCAGCGGAGTCATGCGGTGGTGGCCATCGTGCAGCAACTCGACGTCGAAGCCATAGCGATCCCGCAGCGCCTCGAACAAATTCGGCAAATAGTTCAGATATTTGCGCGTGGACCAGACAGTCTCGGTCGGCAGGTGCGCATCGGCCGGCTCATAGTAGAGGTCGCCACGCCCGACGCCATAGGCGAGGTCCAACCCGGGAACGCCGGACTGGGCGCGCACGGCTTTGTAGCCGGCTTCGATGTAGCGCCCGACGGCCTCGACCGTGTCTTCGAGGTTTTCGCCGTTGGCATGTCCGTAGACCAGGACCCCCTCGCGGCTCTTGCCGCCCAGAAGGTCGTAGAGCGGAGCGCCCAGGGCCTTGGCCTTGATGTCCCAGAGCGCCACGTCGACGGCGGCGATCGCCCGCATGGTCACCGGCCCGCGGCGCCAATAGGCGCCGCGATAGAGGTACTGCCAGATGTCCTCGATTCGCCGCGCGTCGCGTCCGATCAGGACCGGGATCACGTGGTCCTCGAGATAGGCCACGACCGACTTCTCGCGACCGTTGAGCGTCGCGTCCCCGATCCCGTAGATCCCCTCGTCGGTCTCGATCTTCAGCGTGACGAAGTTGCGACCGGGCGAGGTCACGATCACCCGCGCCGAGCGGATCTTCAGCGGCGGAATCGATAACGTTTGACGCCCGTCAGGCTGGCGGGTGGACGCGGACTGGCTCATTTCGGAATTGCCCTCCATTCTGCCAGCGTAGGGGGCCGGTTCTGGCTTGTCCAGATTGGCCTGACCAGCTAAGGGGTGACATAATGATCGCCAAGACCGAAGCCGGACGACTCTACGAGAAGGTTGCCCAAGACCTCTCCCAAAAAATCGCAGCGGGCCAGTATGTGATCGGCCAGCGGCTGCCCTCCGAACGCGATCTCGCCCAGGCCTACGAGGTTTCCCGCCCGACGATCCGCGAGGCGATCATCGCCCTCGAGCTGGACGGGCTGGTCGAGGTGCGGCTCGGATCCGGCGTCTATGTGACGGCGCGCCTGCCGCGTGGCGGCCAGGCCGGCGAGATGGACATCGGTCCGTTCGAACTCCTCGAGGCGCGCCGCGCGATCGAGGGCGAAAGCGCCGCCCTGGCGGCCGCGCTGATCTCGGACGAGGAGCTCGAGGAGCTGCGCCAGCTGGTCGCCGAGATGCAGGCCGAGAACGCCCGTAACGTCGTCATGTCCGAGGACGCCGACCGCCGCTTCCACATGCTGATCGCCACCGCCACCCAGAACAGCGCCATGGTCGCCGCGGTGCAGATGCTGTGGGATGCGCGCGCCCGCTCGCCTCAGACCCAGTCGCTGAGCGCCAAGGCGCACGCCGCCGGCGTGACCCCGCGGATCGACGAGCACGCCGAGATCCTCAAGGCGCTGCGCGAGCGCTCGCCCGAGGCGGCGCGGCGGGCGATGCGCGACCACCTCACGCGGGTATTGGAGTCGCTGCTGGCGGCCACGGAAGTGCAGGAGCTGGAACAGGCCCGCGCCCGGATCGCAGCTGAGCGCAAACGCTACACGACGACGTCCGGCTGACGGGCGCGCACGCCGACCGCCTGCAAAGGGCGGCGGCCTTTGGGGGAGACAGGCATGGGCGACGACGGCAGGCCGGACCATAGCCGGCGCGCGGCGATGACGCGGCGCCAAGCGGTGGGCGCCCTAGGTCTGGTCGCCTCGACAGCCACCGCGGCGGTTGCAGCGGCGCCCCCCGCCGCGTCCCAGGCGGCCCCAGCGCGCGGGCCTGCGAGCCTGCTCTACCCGCACGAAAGCCCGACGCGGTCGACGCGGGATCTCTCCGGGCTCTGGAGGTTCCAGCTCGACCCCACCGATCGCGGCGAGCATGACCGCTGGTTCGAAGCCGGCCTCCCCTCGCCTCGGCGCATCCCCGTGCCCTGCAGCTGGAACGACCTGTTCGACGACGCGAGGGACTACTTCGGGACCGCCTGGTACGAGACCGACTTCCAGCTCGATCCCGGTTGGCGCGGCCGTCGCGTCAACCTGCGCTTCGGCTCCGCCGTCTACCGCGCCCGCGTCTGGCTGAACGGCCAGTATCTCGGCGAACACGTCGGCGGCCACCTGCCCTTCGCCTTCGACGTCACCGGCCTGACCCGCGAGGGCGAGCCGAACCGGCTGGTGGTCAGCGTCGAGAACAAGCCCCAGCTCGACCGCGTGCCGTCGATCCCCGATCCGCAGACCGCGCGGATGTACCAGGTCGATTATCCACAGACGGCCTACGACTTCTTTCCCTACTGCGGCCTGCATCGACCCGTGGTGCTGTTCGCGACGCCGGACACCCACGTCCAGGACGTCACCGTCACCACGACGTTCGCCGGCCCTGGCGCCGGCCCGGGCGCCGGCCCGGGCGCCGGCTCGGGCGCCGGGACCGCGGGCCTCGTGGATGTCGCCTTTGCCGTGAACGGGAACTGGTCGGGGCCGGCGAGCCTGACCCTGACGGGCGGTCCTCGCCCCGTGTCGGTCACGGTGGCGGTCAAGAACGGCCAAGGCGCGGGCCAGCTTCGCCTGCCTGGCGTCCGCGCCTGGTCGCCGGAGGATCCGTTCCTCTATCGCCTCAACGTCCGGCTCGGCGGCGAGAGCGCCATCGACGACTATCCGATGAAGATCGGCGTCCGCACCGTCGAGGTCCGCGGCAGTGAAATCCGGCTGAACGGCAAGCCGGTGTTCCTGACCGGCTTCGGCAAGCACGAGGACTTCCCGGTGCACGGCAAGGGACTCGACCTGCCGGTGCTGGTGCGCGACTTCGAGCTCCTCAAGTGGATCGGCGCCAACAGCTTCCGCACCTCGCACTACCCCTATTCCGAGGAAGCCCTGATGCTTGCCGACGAGTACGGGTTCCTGGTGATCGCCGAGACGCCCGGCGTCAGCCTGGTGTTCATGGACCCGCCGGCGATCATCGAGGCGCGCTATCGCCAGCTGGAAGGCGCGCTCAGCGAGCTCGTCCATCGCGACAAGAACCACCCCTGCGTGATCCTGTGGTCACTGGCCAACGAGCCGATCCCCAAGCCCTTCCACACGGTCAACGATGTACCGCCCGGCGCCGTCGAGACCGGGACGAAGTTCTTCCAGCGCCTGTTCGCCCATGCCCGCGGGCTCGACACCACCCGGCCGGTCGCCCTCGTCAGCGTCCAGGGTGGCCCTGCAGAATGGGTCGGCCAGGGCGATGTGATCTGCGCCAACTCCTACAACGGCTGGTATGTCGTCTCAGGCCAGATCGACGAGGCCGCCGCGACCCTCGAAAAGGAGATCGCCGGCCTGCGCGCCCGCCACGGCGACAAGCCGGTGATCCTCACCGAGTTCGGCGCCGACGCGGTCGCTGGCATGCACGCCCAGCCGCCCGAGATGTGGAGCGAGGACTATCAGGCCGACCTGATCGAGGCCTACTGGCGCACGCTCCGCCGCCACCCCTACGTGGTCGGCGCCCATCCCTGGGCCTTCGCCGACTTCAAGACGGCGCAAAGCATCATGCGGGTGGGCTCGCTCAACCAGAAGGGCGTCTTCACCCGCGATAGGCGTCCGAAGCTCGCTGCCACGCGACTGCGCGCGCTGTGGACGGCAAAGGCCTGATCGGCGCCTGCGGCGACGGCCTTCAGGCTGGGGCGGCGACGCGCGCTTTGAATTCAAAAGGATCGCCATCCAGGTTCGAGAAATTGTCAGATATTTGTATACATATTTCTGACAGATTGGCATTTGTCAGATATTCGGGTACATATTTCTGACAGATGGAGGCGCATGGATGCGCGGCGCGGCGCTCGACCTAAAAGCGACGATCCTTGGCCGGATGACCGCCGAGGCGCCGTTCGGCGTCTGGACGCCTGCCGATTTTTTGGACGCGGGCCCCCGCGACGCCGTTGATCAGGCGCTGCACAGGCTGGCGCGAGCGGGCGACATCCGCCGGATCGCCCGCGGCCTCTACGACCGCCCCCAACTGAACAGCCTCACCCGCCAGCAAAGCGTCCCCGATCCGCGCGCGGTGATCGACGCCCTCAGCCGCCGGGACAACGCCCGCATGCTGGTGGATGGCATCACCGCCGCCAATGATTTGGGGCTCAGCGACGCCGTTCCCTCCAAGGTGGTGGTGCACACCGACGCGCGGCTGACCTCCCTCGATCTCGGCAACCTGCAAATCCGCTTCCACAAGGCCGCGCCCAGCAAGCTCTACTGGGCCGGACGCCCTGGGATGCGGGTCGTGCAGGCCCTGCAATGGCTGAAGGACAAGGTCACGACGGACGGGCCGCAACTCCGCCAGAGAGTGGCTCGGATCCTGACCGACCCGGTCCATGGCGCGGCGATCACCCGTGACCTCCGCGATGGCCTAAGCACCCTGCCCGCCTGGATGCAGGATTTCCTGCGCCCCTTGCTACGGGAACAGGAGCAAGTCAGCAGCCTATGACTGATTACGCCGCCTTCCTTTCCGCCTCGGCGGACGACCGTCGCGGCGCCTTCTTGGCCACGGCCGCCCGCCTCGACACCTCCGAGGTCAATGTGGAGAAGGACTTCTGGGTCTGCTGGACCCTGGACGCGCTCTTCAACCGGATCACTGGCGAGCCACCTCGGCTGCTGTTCAAAGGCGGCACGTCGCTGTCCAAGGGGTACGGCCTGATCTCGCGCTTTTCAGAAGATATCGACGTGACAGTCTTCCGCGACGACCTGGGCGAGGCCGCCGACGTGGCGGACCTGAAAGCGATGAGCGGCAAAAAGCGCAAGGCGAAGCTCGCGGCGATCAAGTCCGCCTGCCAAGCCTACATCGCAGGCCCACTGCGCGACCAACTCGCCGGTCTGCTCGCCGAGACCACGACGGCGGCTGGAATGGATGCCGCAGTTGCCCGGGTCGAGCTCGATCCCGACGACCCCGACGCCCAGACGCTGCTGCTCTGGTATCCTACGGCCAGTGCGCCGACCGGCCCCGCGGCCTATATCCGACCCGCCGTGAAGATAGAGTCCGGCGCCAAGTCGGCGCTCGATCCCCACCGTGTGCGCCAACTCAAGCCCTACGTCGACGATGACCTGCCTGGCCTTGATCTGGTCGTCGATGGCGTGACGACCGTCGACCCTGAACGCACGTTCTGGGACAAGGTAGTGATCGCCCATGGTCAGCGGCGCTGGTTCGACAAGCACGGGCAGTTGAAGGGCGGCGGGCAGCGAGTCACCCGCCACTACTACGACCTCTACCGGCTCATGGGCGACGACGTCGGGACGGCGGCCGCGGCCGATCTGGGGCTGGGCGCCGATTGTGTTGAGCACGCGAAGATATTCTTCAACAGTCCCGACCTCGACCTGGCCAGCGCAGCGCCGGGAACGTTTGCGTTGGTTCCGACGTCTGAGATGCGCGGCGCCCTGGCACGCGATTTTCAGGCCATGCGCGGCATGATTTTCGGCGAGGCCCCGACGTTCGACGCGGTGATGCACGCGATCAGCGACCTTGAGACGCGACTGAACGCCCAGGTTCGCGAATAGCCTCACCACGGAAACCTTGCCCGGACGGATCTCGCTGGCAATACAGACCGCGTTGGCAAAGCGCGGGCCTTTGGAACCAATGCCAGCGACAGCGGTGCGTTCGCCGCGATCGCCACCCCACTCCGCCGAAGAAGCGGGGATAAATCCCTGGCCGCCGCTAGCACCAGAACGCCGAGACTGTGGCGAGCCCCCCAAGGCGAGGCCGCAAGGCAACCTGACGCTCACAACGCATCCGCGGCGTGCGGGCGTATTGAAAGGCGCCCGGCCCCGGCTATAGCTAGGCCATGACCGACGCACCGACCGACCCGCAAGCAGCGCCGCTGGACGCTGCGCCGACGCTGGCGGGCGAGTTCATCCGGCTGCGCGGGCTGACGGTCGACGACGCGGCGGTCACCCATCAGTGGCGCCTCAGCGCGCGGGCGCGCCACCTGAACGGCGCCGCGGCCTCGCCCGAGGAACAGGCGCGCTGGATCGCGGGCCGGCCGCGCGACGAGTTCAACTACGTGATCGAGATGATCGGCGGGCCGGCCATAGGCATGATTTCGCTGGTCAACATAGACTTGGCCAACCGGCGCGCTGAGTCGGCCCGTTTCCTGATCGGCGACGAGGCGGCGGCGCAGGGGGCGCCGGCGGCGGTCGAGGCGATGAAGCTGCTCTACGAGCTGGCCTTCGACCGCATGGGGCTTGAGCGGATCCATGGCGTCGTCGAGGAACGAAATCACCTGATGCTGAAGTGGCAGAAGTATTTGGGCATGAAGGAAGAAGGCCGCCTTCGCCGGCATTTCTTCATGGACGGCGAGTTCGTCGACGCCATCAGCCTGGGCTTGTTGGCCGAAGAGTACCGCGCCGTTTCCCTGCCACGCATGCGCAGCCTGATCGCGCTCGGCCGACCCCGCGCGGCCGGGGCCTGATCCGTGACGGACATGACGGGTCGCCGTGACGAAGTGCTGCGCATCATCCTGGATGCGCTGGAGAGCCTCAATCAGGAGCTCGACGAGGATGCTCGCGTTGAGGTCGGTCCGACGACGCCTTTGTTCGGCCCTGACGCCACGCTGGACTCGCTGTCCCTCGTCTCAGTCATCGTCGATGTGGAAACGGCGCTGACCGTGAAATGGGATACCCCCATCAGCCTGACCGACGACCGCGCCATGAGCCGCGAGATCTCGCCCTTCGACGACGTCGGCGCGCTCACCGACTACATCCTCGAACTGCTGCAGGAACTCTCGCCGGCCTGACGTCGTTGGGCGGCGTTTCGTTAACCATGTCGGCGCCCTTAGCAGCTACACCGTGGATCACCTCCTCGAGTACCTCACCGGCCTTAAGCGCGCATGCACCTCTATTCGGGAAAGACCGCCCTCGTCACCGGCGCCACGCGCGGGGTGGGCCGCACCATCGCTGAGCACTTCCTGAGCCGCGGCGCGGGCGTGATCGGCTTCGCCCGCGGGCCGGCCAGCCTGACCCACGAGGCCTATCATCACGTCGAGGTGGACCTCGCTGACCCGCTGGCCATCCAGAAGGCGTTCCTGGGCCTGCACAAGCAGGTCGCGGCCATCGACATCGTCGTCAACAACGCCGCGGTGCTCACCTCGCAATACGCGATGATCATGCCGCCGGCCGCGGCCCAGGCGATGGTCAATGTGAACCTGCTTGCGCCGTTCATCGTCAGCCGCGAGGCGGCCAAGTTCATGCGCAAGAAAAAGTGGGGCCGGATCATCAATATCGGCTCCATGGCCGCCAGCTTGGAGCCGATGGGCGACTCCGTCTACGCAGCCACCAAGGCGGGGCTCTCGACCCTGGCCAACGTCATGGCCAAGGAGTTCGGGCCCATGAACGTCACCTGCAACACCCTGGGCATAACCGCCATCGACAGCGACATGCTGGCCCAACTGCCGCGCGACAAGATCGAGGCGATCATCGCCGGCCTGCCCGTGCCGCGGTTCGCGAAGGCAGAGGACATCCTCAATGTGGTGGACTTCTTCGCCTCCGAGGCCAGCGGCTATGTCACGGCGCAGACCGTCTTCCTGGGCGGCGTGAACTGACATGCAGGCCCAGACCGCCCGAACCTTTCCGCCGCCGCCCGAGGGCGCCCAGAGCGTCGGCGAGGGCGTCTGGAAGGTCACCGGCGGCGCCTTCCCGTCCAACGCCTACATCTGCGCGACCGGGGTTCCGGGCGAGGCGTTCGTGATTGATCCGGGCCTCGATCCCGAGCGCATCGACCGGGCCGCGCAAGGCCTTGGCCTGACGCCGCGCCAGGTGTTCTGCACCCATGGCCACTTCGACCACATCGGCGGCGCCAGCCACTTCCAGCGGGTCTACGGCGCAGACGTCTTCCTGCACGGCGCCGACCTGAAGACCATGAAGAGCGGCAACTTCCTGCTGATGGTGCTGAAGATCGAGCAGCGGATCGTGTTGCCGGAGGTCACCAACGTGGATCTCGGCGGGCCGATCGTTTGCCCTGGCGGCCAGCCCCTCAGCTATCTGCCGGTGCCCGGTCATACGCCGGGCAGCTGCTTCATCCGCTATGGCGAGCACCTGTTCACCGGCGACAGCCTCTATGCCCGCGGCGTCGGGCTCTCGGACCTGCCGGGCGAGAACCACGGCCTGCTCCGCAAGAGCCTTCTCGCCCTCTGGGACGAGATCCCCGGCGATTGGATGATCCATCCCGGCCACGGCCCCTCCGCGCGCTTTGCGGACATCCGCGCCGACAACCACGCCCTGCTGGCCTTCCTCTCGGGCGATGAGGCCCGCCCATGAGCCTGCGCGCCGGGTCCAGCGTCTGCATCACCGGCGTCGGCCATCATCTGGCGGGGGTGGTGGAGGAGAACGAGGAGCTTTGCCGCGGGCTCGACGTGTCGCCCGAGTGGATCATCGAGAAGACCGGCATCAAGCGGCGCTACCTGGCCGCGCCGGAGGACAGCGCCTCGGACTTCGCCGTCAAGGCGGCGCTCCGCGCCATGGAAGGGGCACGCGTCACGGCCGATGAGATCGACCTGATCATCGCCTGCACGTTCTCGGCCGACTACGTCTTCCCGCCGCTGTCGGCGAAGATCCACAAGGAGATCGGCGCCAAGGGCGGCCAGATCTTCGACCTCCAGGCCAATTGCGCGGGCTTCGTCTCCGGGCTCACCGCGGCGAGCGACCGGATGGCCGCCGATCCTTCGGTGCGCAACGCCCTCGTCGTCGGCGTCGAGCTGAACAGCCGCTACATCGACCGCGGCAACCTCGACAGCGTGATCTACCACAGCGACGGCGCCGGTGCGGCGGTGCTCAGCCGCGGCGCGGCCGGCGGGGGCGTCGTGGCGTCCGCCTTCCACACCGATAGCTCCAACTACGAGGCGGTGCGGGTGCGCGGCGGCGGGTCGAGCTTCCCGATGATGGGGCGCGGCGGGCCGGCGGACAGCGACGTCATGGAATTGAACGGGCTGGCGACCTGGAAGCAGGCGATCACCCACCTGCCCGCCGTCGTCCGGGCCGCTTGTCGCAAGGCCGACATCGAGCTCGCCGACGTCGATTTCTTCGTCTTCCACCAGGCCAACTACAACCTGATCGACTACATCGTGCGCAAGATGGGCGCCGACCTCGCGCGCACCTACACCAACGTCCAGGAGATCGGGAACACCGGCGCCGCCTCGGTGGCGATCGCGCTGAGTGAAGCGGTCGAACGAGACCTCATCAAGCCCGGCGCCACCGTCGTCCTGGCCGCGGTGGGCGCCGGGTTCAACTTCGGCGCCAGCGTCTGGCGCTGGGCGCCGGTCAACGCCGGGCGGGGAGCTTGAGCGCCGCGATGTTCTCCGATTTCGACGCCATCAAGGTCGGCGACACCCGAACGCTGACCCGGACCATCTCGGAGGCTGATGTCCGCCGCTTCGTCGAGATGACGGGCGATGACAACCCGCTGCACATCGACCGGGCCTATGCCGAGGCCACCAGCTTCAAGGACATCGTCGTCCACGGCATGCTGGGCGCCTCCTTCATCTCCACGGTCATCGGGACGCAACTGCCAGGCCCCGGCGCGCTCTGGGTCGCCCAGAACCTGGAGTTCCTGCTACCGGTCCGGCTAGGCGACACCCTGCGGATCACCT
>DASXKT010000029.1:0-3696 GCA_036496685.1 Phenylobacterium sp. | reverse complement strand
ATCCTCAACGCCGACCGCCTGTGCAAGACCGCGGGCTCGCCCGATCATCTGATAGCCGAGCGGCTGGCCTTGGCCGTGGCCGGAAGGGCCAGACGCCTCGGCCTATGAGGCTGCCCGCCGGCGCTGGGCGACGCGAGCCTTGCCGGCTCCCACGGACAGACCGCGACGCTCAAAGATCGCCTGCGCCCGCTGTGAGGCCTTCGGGTGGCGCGCGGTGACGAGCGCCAGGATCCCGCGGGCGAAAGCGAGCGAAGCCGGAGACGAGTCGGCGATGGTCTTTGCGGTGGTCCAGGCCTCGAACACCAGGCTGTCGGTCGGATTGACGCCGATCAGTTCGCGGAGCTCCCAGAATGCCCCGCCCCAGCCTTCGCCGATCGCTTGTTGAGAGACTGTACTGGCCGGGGTGTCGAGCCGAACCTGGTTGACCATGTTGCGTAGGTAGCCGTTCGGGAACAGCTGTTGGTGATAGATCTGGTTGAACACCGGCGCCGAAGCAACGGCGAACAGTGGTGAGTTGTTGAAGCTGCACGGGAGATAGTCGGCCAAGCCGGACTGGATAGCGGTGAACGGCGACAGCTCGCCCTTCGGTCGCGCATCCTGGAGGATGTGGTGGGTGTATTCGCGAAGCACGACGTCCGGATCTCCGGCCAGGACCTCGGCGATGACGATCTTGCCGGAGGTGTCGTAGTAGGCGTTGTCCTTCAGCTTGGGGTCGATGAAGATCGTCACCGGCTTGCCGGGGCGACATCCGATCCCGGAGAGCCACGCCCGGTAGTGGCTGAGGCTGGCTTCCAGCGAGGCCTGCAGTTTCGGCGTCAGGGCCTTCGACTTCTCGAATCCGACGAATTGTTCGATGCGCTAGACCTTGTCGGCGATCGCACGGACGCTCTGCTCCAGGGCCGAGAGCTGAGACAGGCGCTCGTGGAGGGTGGTGAACTTTTCCTCTAGGCCGGCCGCCTCGGCAGCCCGGCGGTCCGCGGCCTTGCCGGCCTCGGCCAGGCGCGCGTCGATCGACTGACCTGCTTCGGCGAGGCGCTGCTCCACGGCTTCGCCGGCTTTCAGCAGACGCGCGCGGAAGTCGCGATATGAGCGGACACCGAGGACAGCAAGCACCGTCGCGAGAATCGCCATCGGCCCGCCGACCGCCAGCGCGAACCACTGCGCCCACTTGATGAGCCGCTCCGCGATCGCCTCCGAGGTCTCGAACTCGACGAGCTTGGCGTCTTTGGCGGCTGGCGCTGTCGTCGCCCGGACAGACGGTGGGGCAGCCTGGCTGAGGACTTCGCTCTGGCGGGCGCTGAGCAGCGCCTCGGCTCGCCGGTCGGCCTCGCGCCGGACTTCGGCGAGTTGTGCGAGCTGCCGCGCCTGGTCACTGCTCAGCTGCAGGGCGTCGGCATGGGCGAGTGCAGCTTCTGCGACGGGCGCGTCCTCGGCCATCGCCGCTCCGCCCATCAGGGCAAGAACCAGCGCCGCCAGCCCCAGCGGACATCGCACGCTGCGCATCCTCAGCCGCCATCCTTTCCCCGAAAGTACACCGGGCCGTGGTTTGAACGAACGGAAAGGTTGGCACGGCGGTGGAATCCAACCGCCGGCGGCCGGTCTACGAGAAATCTGTGGGCGGCTTGCCGCGGGAGGCAAAGGCCGAAATAATCGCCTGTAGGCACGCGTGACCGCAGGTCTATGGTTCTGGGGAGGACCGAATGATCATCAGGAGTCTTTGCGCCGCGGCGCTTGCCGCCGGCCTTGCGATGGTCGCCCTGCCCGGCTCGGCTGCGGCCCAGGCGCCGTCGCCTCCGAAGACCGACTACAAGCCGCCGCGCGCCGCCGATGGCCACCCGGACCTGCAGGGTGTCTGGACCAACGCCGCCGTCACCCGCCTCGAGCGCAATCCGCGCTATGGCGCGAACCTGGTCCTTACCGAAGCCGAGGCGCGCAAGATCGAGGCGAAGACCCAGGCGCAGATCGATCTCGGCAACAAGCCCACCGATCCCAACGCCAAGGTCACCGACTTGCCGGCCGACTGCTCCGGCGGCCGCGGTACAGATTGCAACTACAACGCCGCCTGGACCGATCCTGGCAGCGTGGTGATGCGTGTGAACAGCCAGGCGCGGAACGGCTTCATCACCTCGACGCCCGACGGCCGCGTGCCGATGCGGAAGGACATCAAGGTCAACCCGTTCGGCCGGACGCTGAAGCCCGGCGAAAACCCGAGCGACAATCCTGAGACCCGCGCGCTGGGCGAGCGGTGCCTGCTCTCCTTCGGCAACTCGTCAGGGCCGGTCATGCTGCCCGGGCTCTACAACAACACCTATCAGTTCGTGCAGACCGAGGATCAGGTCGTCATCGACGTGGAGATGGTGCACGACGCGCGGATCATTCGGCTGAACGCCACTCGGCATCTGCCACCCTCCGTGCGGCCATGGATGGGCGACTCCATCGGCCACTGGGAGGGTGACACCCTGGTGGTCGAGACCACCAACTTCCACCCCGAGCAGGTCTTCCGGGGCGCATCCCAGAACCTGAAGGTCACCGAGCGGCTGACGCTGGTCGGCAAGGACCGCCTGCACTACGCCTTCTGGGTGGAGGATCCGACGGTCTTCGCCCAGCCCTGGGGCGGGGAATACGAATTCGCTCGCTCCAGGGGCCCGGTCTACGAATACGCCTGCCACGAAGGCAACTACGGCCTAGTGGGCATCCTGCAGGGGGCCCGCGAAGAGGATCGCACGGGCGTCAAGACGGCGCCGACCAACGTCGACCAGCGCGTGCGCGGCGAGGGTGAAGGCGGCGAAGGCTAGTCGCGGACCCGCGAATAGACGTAGCAGTCGGCGGGCTCGTCCGGCGCGGTGTAGCCGGCCTTGCGCAAGATGCCCTCGCTCGCATAGCCGCAGTTTTCGGCCAGGCGCGCCGAGGCGTCGTTCCAGGTCTCGATGATCAGCTGCAGGCGGTGGCACCAGGGGTTGTCGGCGAACAGCAGGTCCGAGAACAGGCGAAGCGCCTCCGAAGCGTAGCCTTTGCCGCGGTCATCCTCGTCATGGAGGATGTAGCCGATCTCCAGGCCATGGACCCCCGGGCCCGCCTTGTAGAACTGCAGCGTGCCGACAAGCCGGCCGTTCTCACCGTCGACGGCGCTCTCGATGGCGCAGGCGCCCGCCTCTTTCGTCCACAGGCCCGTCTTGTCGTAGACCGCGCGGGCCCGGACAGGGTCGGTCAGGGGCTCGGTTATGGAGAGGGTGTATTTGTGGGCGGTAGCCGCCTTCAGGTCCCGCACGCCGATCGTGCGCAGGCGTATTTTCTGGCCTTCGGCTAGGATCATGTGCGGGTCAGTCTCCGGCAGAGTTCGTCGAGCTGTTCGAGCGTGGCGTATTTGATCTTCAGTTCGCCGGCGCCGCCGCGGTCGACGATGTCGACCTTCATGCCCAGCACGTCCTCGAGGTCCGTCTCGAGGGCGGCGGTGTCGGTGTCCTTGGCGGCGCGTCGCGGACCGGACGCCTTCTTGGGCGCAGCGGTCTTGGCCTTGGCCAAGGCCTCGGCGTCACGGACGGAAAGGCCTTTTTCGACAATGGTTTGCGCCAGCGCTTCGGGAAAGGCGGCGCTCAAGATCGCGCGGGCGTGACCCGCGGTGAGCCGGCCGAACAGCACGTGGTCCTGCACGGTATCCGGCAGCTGCAAAAGGCGAAGGGTGTTGGCCACGTGGCT
>DASXKT010000028.1:0-10293 GCA_036496685.1 Phenylobacterium sp. | reverse complement strand
GCCGACGACCAGGTGATCATGAAGAGCATCGCCCTCGGCTGGCCGGACGAGGACTTCCCGGCCAATGCCGTGGTCTCCGAAAGGAAGGCTGTCGAGGAAGCCACGGTGTTCGTCGGCTTCGACGACTAGGCGCGAGCTGCCCCGCCGGGTCCTCGCAGCCGGAAAAGTCGACATGGGTATTGAAGTGTCGGCGCCCCGAGTCGCAAAGTCGAGATCAAATGACCGACCTGAGCGGAGTCGTTCAATGCTGGTCCGTCCGCCGCAGCGGGAATATCGGACATGGAGCCTCGATAGTCGCCGTTGGGCGAACTACGTGGCCCGCGCGGATGACATCGTGATCGCCACCGCACCAAAGTGCGGCACGACCTGGACACAACAAATCGTCGGCTCGCTGATCTTCCAGGACGCGCAGCCGCGACCTATCCCCACCGTCTCGCCCTGGATCGACGCACGCTTCCGCGGGTTCTCTGAGCAGGTGTTTGCGAACCTCGAAGCCCAAACCCATCGGCGGTTCATCAAGACCCACCTGCCGTTCGACGGTCTGCCTCTCCATGACGAGGTTCGTTACATCCATGTCGCGCGCGACGGGCGGGACGCGCTGATGTCGATGCACAACCACTTCACCGGGTACTCTCAGGAGCAATACGACAACTTCGACAGCATCGGCCTTGAGGATCCGGTTGTCGGACGCCCCTATCCGCGCTTCCCCGCCGACCCGGCTGAGTTCTTTCGATTGTGGATTTCGACTCCAGCGGTCCCCGGACACACCGAGGGGACTCCTAGCCCATCCTTCTTCGAACTGGAGGCTAGGTATTGGGCGGAGCGCGGCCGCGCCAATGTGCTGCTTGTTCACTACAACGACCTCAAGGCCGATCTCGACGGCGAGATGCGGCGGATCGCGGCGTTCCTAGACATCGCGATCGACGAAGCGGTCTGGCCGTCGCTGGTAGCGGCCGCCAGCTTTGCCTCGATGCGGGCGGCGGGCGAGGAACTGATGCCGCAGACGAAGACGATGTTCCCCGAGGGATCGCATCGATTCTTCAACAAGGGGGTCAACGGCCGCTGGCGCGAAGCCCTCACCGAGGACGACCTTGCCCTCTACGACGCGAAGGTGCGGCAGAAGCTCTCCCCAGCTCTCGCCGCGTGGCTTGAAGGCGGGCGCTTGGTCGCGGGCGATCCCCGAACCACCAGCGCGTCCGCTTAGCGGCGCGGAGTGTCTTCGGCTGACCCCCCAAACGCCCCCGCGACTTCACCCCACAGGGGCGCTGCGTTGACTTGAGGGTGGGGGCTGCTTAAGTCTCGCGCGCCCCTGACACAGCGGTTTTTCCCGGCGGGCGAAGGGCCTTGTCGCCGCCGGACGGATACACCCTTTGAGCATGTTCCAACGGTTCTTCGGCTCTTCCAACGACCGCAAGGTCAAGTCGATGCAGGCGCGCGTCCTGAAGATCAACGCGCTCGAGACGAAGACCCAGGACCTCTCCGACGAGGCGTTGCGCGCCAAGACGGTGGAATTCCGCGAGCGGTTGGACAAGGGCGCGACCCTGGACGACCTGCTGGAAGAGGCCTTCGCGGTGGTCCGCGAGGCCGCGCGCCGGGTGCTGGGCCAGCGTCACTATGACGTGCAGCTGGTCGGCGGCATGGTGCTGCACCACGGCGGCATCGCCGAGATGCGGACCGGCGAAGGCAAGACGCTGGTCGCTACGGCGCCCGTCTACCTGAACGCGCTCGCCGGCAAGGGCGTGCACCTGATCACCGTCAACGACTACCTGGCGCAGCGCGACGCCGAGTGGATGGGCCAGGTCTATCGCTTCCTCGGCATGGAGGTGGGCGTCATCGTCCACGGTCTGAGCCAGGACCAGCGGCAGCGCGCCTACAACGCCGACATCACCTACGGCACCAACAACGAGTTCGGCTTCGACTACTTGCGCGACAACCTGGTCTACGAGGCGGGCGAGATGGTCCAGCGGGGCCATAACTTCGCGATCGTCGACGAGGTGGACTCGATCCTGATCGACGAAGCCCGCACGCCGCTGATCATCTCCGGCCCCACCGAGGATCGCAGCGAGTTCTACAAGACCATCGACCTGCTCGTAAAAGAGCTGATCCAGGACAAGACGACCTACGACTTCGACGAGAAGCAGCGGCAGGTGATCCTGACCGAGGAGGGTTCGGAGAAGATCGAGGAGATGCTGATGGCGGGCGGCCACCTGGCCGAGGATTCCGCCGGGCTCTACGACGCGTCCAACGTCTCCGCCGTGCACCACGTGAACCAGGCGCTGCGCGCCAACGTGATCTACCAGCTCGACAAGGACTACATCGTCCGCGCCGGCGAGGTGATCCTGATCGACGAGTTCACCGGGCGCATGATGCACGGCCGCCGGCTCTCGGAAGGCCTGCACCAGGCGATCGAAGCCAAGGAAGGCGCGGTCATCCAGCCCGAGAACCAGACCCTGGCCTCGGTGACGATCCAGAACTACTTCCGCCTCTACGGCAAGCTCTCGGGGATGACCGGCACCGCCGCGACCGAGGCGCAGGAATTCCTCGACATCTACAAGATGGACGTGGCCGAGATCCCGACCAACCGACCGGTTGTGCGGATCGACGACGACGACGAGGTCTATCGCACGGGGGCCGAGAAGCACGTGGCGATCATCGGCCTCATCGAGGACTGTTATCGCCGCGGCCAGCCGATCCTGGTCGGCACCGTCTCGATCGAGAAGTCGGAACAGCTTTCGGAGCTGCTCAAGGCGCACAAGTTCGAGATCGAAGGCAAGAAGCAGACCGGCATCCCACACAACGTGCTGAACGCCCGCTACCACGAGCAGGAAGCAGCCATCGTCGCCGACGCAGGCGTCCCCGGCGCGGTGACCATCGCCACCAACATGGCCGGCCGCGGCACCGACATCCAGCTCGGCGGCAACGTCGATATGAAGGTGATGCAGTGGCGCGACGAGCAGCGCGGACTGGGCGTCGAAGTGACGCCTGAGATGGCGCTGAAGCACAAGGAACAGGTCGAGGCCGAGATCGCCGGGCTGAAGGCCCAGGCGCTGGCCGCCGGAGGACTCTTCGTGCTGGGCACCGAGCGCCACGAGAGCCGGCGGATCGACAACCAGCTGCGCGGCCGGACTGGCCGTCAGGGCGACCCCGGCCACTCGAAGTTCTTCCTATCCTGCGAAGACGACCTGTTGCGCATCTTCGCCGGCGAGCGGCTCGACGGGATCATGCGCACCTTCGGCGTCCAGGAAGGCGAGGCGATCACCCACAAGTGGCTGAACAGCGCGATCGCCACCGCCCAGAAGCGCGTGGAACAGCGCAACTACGAGATCCGCAAGAACCTCCTGAAGTACGACGACGTTGTGAACGACCAGCGCAAGGCTGTGTTCGAACAGCGCGCCGAGTTCATGGCCGCGGGCGACCTCTCCGAGGTGATCGGCGAGATGCGCCGCGACACCGTCGAGGACTTCGTCACCCGCCACCTGCCGCCGAAGGCCTATGCCGAGCAGTGGGACGTGGAAGGCCTGGACCACCACGTCCGCGAATTCCTGGGCCTGGAGCTGCCGATCAAAGCCTGGGCGGCCGAGGACGGTATCGCCAACGACGAGATCGAGGAGCGGATCAACAAGGCCGCCGATGCGCGCGCCGCTGAGCGCGACGCCAAGGTGGGCGACCACATGCGCACGGTGGAAAAGAGCTTCCTGCTGCAGATGATCGACCTGCAGTGGCGCGAGCACCTGATGCACCTCGATCATCTGAGGAACGTCATCGGCCTGCGCGGCTACGGCCAGCGCGACCCGCTGAACGAGTACAAGACCGAGGCCTTCACCCTCTTCGAGGGCCTGCTGGTCGACCTGCGCCAGAACGTCACCCGCTGGCTGATGACGGTCGAGTTCCAGTTCGAGGAGCCGCCGCAGCCGCCGCCGGGCCAATTCCAGGAGATCCATCTCGATCCCCTGACCGGCGAGAATGCGGCCCAGATGGGCTTCCTGCCGGACGGACTGAACACCGAGCAGCGCCAGGCCCTGCCCGTCACCGCCCTGCCCGACGGCTGGGAGAACACAGGCCGCAACGCCTCCTGCCCCTGCGGCTCAGGCAAGAAGTTCAAGCACTGCCACGGCGCGCTGGTCTGACGCGATAGGCGCCGCAACCGTTTGCGGCGCCGGTCGTTTCCAGGGCTTCAGGAAGTGGGGCTTTGAAATGACCACCTACCGCGCCTACCGGGTCGACGACCATCGACGGATCAAGAGCGCCGAGTGGCTCGACGCGCCGAACGACAACGCCGCTGTCGAACAGGCCGAGGAACTCTGCGAAGAGGGCGCGCCGACCATCGAAGTCTGGCAATCCACCCGCCTGGTCGACGCGATCGAGTGCGACGAGGACTGACCCTCGCCGGGGCCTAGCCCTTCTACCGACGGCGCGGCCGCTTCACAGCGGCCTTGGCCTCAGCGACCGCCAAAGCCTTGCGCGCCCAGATGGTGGCAGCTTCAGGATCGTCGAGCGCGGCGTCCGGCAGTCGCCAGTAGGACGTCCCCTCCACAGGACCATCGCGCCGACGATAGACCCAGCTCACCGAGCCTTCCGCCGCCAGCTCCGCTCTCAGCGGCTCGTCGGTCTTGAGGAAGATCACGTCGTCGTCGATCAGGGCGAACATCACCTCGCCGGCATAGACGCCCTTGCCGCCGAACATGCGCTTGATGCGCACCGGCCCGAGCCCCTCGAACAGCTCTTGGACGAAGTCGTCGTGCATAGCGCCAGTGTCATCCCGGTTTTCGCAGAGCGAAAGACCGGGATGACACCGTGAGCTAGAGGCTCGCCCAGTTGCCGTGGAAGCCGAAGGGGACCCTTCGGGGCAGTTCGGCCGTCGCTATCGGACCGCGGGCGATGTCCTGGGCCTCGAAGACCAGAAGGTCGCTGCGGTCCTCCTGCGCCCGGTAGACGACAGCGGTGATCCAGCCATCGCCTTCATCGGCCGCCTCCGAGCGAGGCACGAACACCGGCTCCGAAGTCGCATCGCCGCCGTCGAGTTCATAGACCTGCCGCTTGCCGGTTTGGAGGTCGAGATGGGCGATGGAGTTCAGACGAACCGTCTTCGAGCCGGCCGGGTCGGCCGCGTACCAGCCGTGGCGGTGCTTGCGGGTCTCGACACGCGGATCGACCCGCGGGAATTCCCCGTCGATGTCGTCGATCACCTGCTCTCGGATCGCATCCGATGCGCCGGCCAGGTCGAAAGTCCAGCGGACCAGCCGGGCCGCGGTCTTGTCGCCGGGCGATCCGTCGGCCTTGGGAAACAGCGGCGCGGCCGGGTATCGCATGACGTCGGCGTAGAGCTTACCGCCCTCCTCCCAGGCATTCAGCGGATGGAAGACATAGCAGGCCTCGGTGTTGAACCAGCGGATCGACGAGACGTCGCCGTCGCGCCGCATGACACCCACGTGGCTGCCCTTGTCCGGCTCCCAGGCGAACGGCGGTAGGCCGCTCATCGCCCGCTGCAGGCTGGCGGTCAGCGGCAGCACCGGGAAGAGGACGTGGTTCTCCGTGACCATGAAGTCGTGGACCATCGCGGCGAATGGCGCCTGGAAATCGTCGCGCCGGATTACCGAACCGTCGGCCGCGGTGACGCCGTAGCTCATGCCGGCCGACAGGGGCGCGTCGCCGACGCCATAGGCAAACCAGACCATCTCGCCGGTCTTGGGATCGAGCTTCGGGTGCGCAGTCACCCGGCCCTTGTAGCGACGGACGTAGCCGCAGGAGTCCAGGGTCTTGGGATCCATCTCGAAGGGATAGTGCCCTTCTTCCAGCGCCAGCAACTGGCCGGCGTGCCAGACGATGTTGGTGTTCGCCACGCCGCCCTCGTTGCCGACGGTGAGCGGATCGTTGGCCATCGGATTGCCACTGCCGAACAGCGAGCGGCCGTGCGTGTGCTCCAGCTCCCACTTGGGGGTGCGGACATAGCGGTTGCGATAGCGGACTTTGCCGTTTTCGACGTAGAAGCCGTGCACCATGCCGTCGCCGAAGAACCAGTGATGGTTCGGATCGCGGGGTTCGAACTGCGGGTTGGGGCCGATGCGGAAGAGGGCGCCGCGGAGGTCTTTCGGCATCTCTCCCGTCACCTTCAGGTCGAAGTCGTCCTCGCTGTGGATGGGGGCGAAGTTTCCGGCCAGATAGGGGTTGATGCGCGCGTTTCCGTCCACGGTCGCCTCCTGTGTAAATTTACGTGGTAAATTTATTACGTAAGCAATGGCTATTTGCAAACGATTTCGTGCAAATGTGCGAGTCGCATGCCTCGCGTACTTTCAGACACCGACGTCGCCGATTTTCGCGAGCGCCTCTGCGAAGCCGCGGAGCGGTTGTTTGCGGAGCGCGGGCCGGACGCCGTGACCATGCGGCAGCTGGCCGCTGAACTCGGCGTCTCGCCGATGACCCCCTACCGCTACTTCGAGGACAAGGACGACATCCTGGCGGCGGTCCGGACCAATGGATTCAATCGCTTCGCCGAGGCGCTTGAGACGGCGCGCGAAAGCGCAGCGGGCGCACGCGCCATAGGGACGGCAGTCGGCGAGGCCTACATCACCTTCGCGCTCGAGCACCCGCACTCCTACAAGCTGATGTTCGACTTCAATCAGCCGCATGTGGAGCAGTACCCCGATCTGGTCGCGGCCGGGCAGCGCGCCCAGAAGACCATGACCGGCTACATCGAGGACGCCTTCGCAGAAGGCCTGATGAGCGGCGACCCGATGCAGATCGGCCTGATGAACTGGGCTGCGATCCATGGCGCTGTGATCCTGGAATTGTCCGGGATGTTGCCGCCGGGCGGCGCGCGCATGATCTACCGGGGCCTCGACGACGCGCTCATCCGCGGTCTGCGTCCGCAGGACTGAGCCGGCCCCGCTTGACCGCCGTCGCGGCAACCCCGCAGGGTCACGACCGCCCGGGAGGCCCGCGATGACAGAGATCAAGCCGTTCGAAGTGCGTTGGACCGAGGCCCAGATCGAGGCCGTGCTGGCGCCGGTCCGCGCCTATCCCTGGCCTCCGGTCCCCGAGGTCCCTGATGGCTGGGCCTATGGCTGCGACGCGGCCTACCTGCGCGGGCTCTGCGAGCATTGGGCAGGCGCCTACGACTGGCGCGCGGCCATGGCCGATCTCAATCGCTTTCCGCAGTTCACGGCGCGGATCGAGGACTTCGAAATCCATTTCCTTCACGTTGTTGGCGAGGCGGGCGGCAAGCGTCCGTTGATCGTGACGCACGGGTGGCCGGGCTCGCACTACGAGTTCTGGCAGGTGATCGAAAAACTCGCCTTCCCGAGCCGGTTCGGCGGCAAGGCGGCTGATGCGTTCGATCTGGTGATCCCGTCCCTACCCGGCTTCGGCTTTTCGTCGAAGCCTAAGCGCTCCGTGGGGCAGCGGACCACGGCCAGGCTGTTCAACGCCCTGATGACCGAGGTGCTCGGCTACAAGACCTACCTGGCCCAGGGCGGCGACTGGGGCGCGATGGTCACCTCGTGGCTTGCTCGCGACCACGGCGCCAATGCGCGGGCCATTCACCTCAACATGCTGGGCTTTCGGCCGACCGGGGGTCCGCAGGGCGAGGCAGAGATCGGTTGGGCCCAGCGCCAGGCCGGCGCCATGGAGGTCATGGGCGCCTACTTCCGCCTGCAGGTCTCTAAGCCCCAGTCGCTGGCCTGGCTGGGGGCCGGCAACCCCGTGGGCCAGGCCGCCTGGATCGCAGAGCGCTTCCACGACTGGTCGGACCTGTCGAAGAAGTCGCTGGACGAGGCCTACCCGAAGGACCGCCTGCTCACCAATGTCATGCTCTACGTGATGACCGACAGCTTCGCGACCGGCGCCTGGTACTATCGGGGACTCGTCGAGGAAGGCGGCCTCGCCTTCCAGCCGGGCGAACGCTGTGAGACGCCGACCGCCTTCGCCAACTTCCCCGGCGAACCCCTGTACCAAGCCCCGCCCCGCTCATTTGCAGAGCGCGCCTACAACGTCGTCCGCTGGACCGACATGCCCCGCGGCGGCCACTTCGCCGCCATGGAGGAGCCGGACCTCTTCGTGGATGAAGTCCGCGACTGGGCGCGGGCGGTCTAGCCGCGCTCCAGAAATCCGCTAACAAGCGGCGGTGACGTTGTGAGAGGACGCCTGTATGCCTGTGACGCTTGAGGCCGTGCGCCCGATCGAGCTGGACGAGATCCGCGCTGCGGCCAAGCGTATCCAGGGCACGGCGATCCGCACGCCGCTGGTCCGCCTGGAGCTCGGCCCGGGCTTCCCCGACATCCGGCTGAAGCTGGAGAACCTGCAGCCGATCAACGCCTACAAGCTGCGCGGCGCGGCCAATGCTGTGGCGATGCTGTCCGACGCCGAGCGCAGGCTGGGGGTCTGGACGATCAGCGCCGGCAACGCCGGCCAGGGCGTCGCCTACGCCGCGCGCAAGGCCGGCGTCCCCTGCACGGTGGTTGCCATCGAGACCGCGCCGAAATCGAAGCTGGAACGGATGCAGGCGCTGGGCGCTCGGCTCGTCACCGTCCCCTACGAGGTCGCCTGGAAGGCGCTCGACGACCGCGCCTATCCCGGGGTCGAGGGGACCTTCATCCACCCCTTCGACGACCACAATTTCATCGCCGGCCACGCTACCATGGGTCTGGAAATCCTGGAGGACGCGCCCGATGTGGTCGCGGTGATCGGCGGGGTCGGCGGTGGCGGGCTGATCACCGGCGTCGGCAGCGCGGTCAAGGCGCTCAAGCCCGACATCAAGCTCTGGACCGCCGAGCCCGACACCGCCGCGCCGGCCGCGCGATCCTTCGCCGCCGGCGCGCCGCAGTCCTACCCGGAGTGGCAAGCCTCCTTCGTCGACGGGGCCGGCGGCCAGAGCGTCTTTCCGCGCATGTGGGAGCGGATGAAGCCGCTGGTCGACGGCTCGATCGTCGTCACCCTCGACCAGACCCGGCGCGCCATGCGGCTGATGGCTGAAAAGGCGCGGATCATCGCCGAAGGCGCCGGCGCGCTTCCGCTAGCCGCTGCTCTCACCGGCGAGGCCGGCCTGGGCCCGATCGTGGCGATCGTCTCCGGTGGCAACGTCGATCTCAGGACGTTCTGCGAGATCCTCCAAGCGACCGCCGACTGAGCCCCGACGACCGATGGCCCGATACGACTTTGCCTCCGACAATGCCGCGCCGGTCGCACCCGAGGCGATGGAGGCAGTGCTCGCCGCCAACAGCGGCTTTGCCCCCGGTTATGGAGCCGACCCGGTCAGCGCGCGGGCGGCGGACCTGGTGCGCCAGTTGCTGGACGCCGACGCCGAGGTGCGGTTCGTAGGCTCCGGCACTGCGGCCAACGCCATATCGCTCGCCGCCCTCTGCCGGCCGTTCGAGGCGGTGCTGGCCCACGATCACGCCCACATCTGCACCGACGAGACCGGCGCTCCGGGCTTCTTCGGCCAGGGCGTGGGGCTGATCCCGCTGCCGGGCGCATCGGGGAGGATCGATCCTGGAGCGCTGGCAGACGCGCTGGCCCAGCCCGACGTCTCCTACCGCCAGTGGCCGGCCGCGCTCTCGCTGACGAACGCCACGGAGTACGGCGCCGTCTATTCGGTCGAGGAGCTGGCGACGCTGGCCGCTGCAGCCAAGGCGAAGGGACTGGCCATCCACCTGGATGGCGCGCGGCTCGCGAATGCCGCGGCCGCCGGCTTCGACCTGAAGGCCATCAAGGGGCTCGGCGTCGACATCCTGGTGGTTGGCGGCGCCAAGGCCGGCATGCCGCCAACCGAGGCGGTGGTGGTGTTCGACCCTGCACTCGCCCGGCGGTTCGACGCTCGGCTGAAGCAGGCAGGCCAGCTGCCCTCCAAGGCCAGGTACTTCGCAGCGCCCTTCATCGGCATGCTCGAGGGCGGAGCTTTCCTGCGCCACGCCGCTCACGCCAACGCCATGGCCCGGCGGCTCGCCCAGCACATGCCCTTCCCCATCCGCCACGCAGTGGAGTCTAACGGGGTGTTCGTGGAAATGGACGAGCCGACACTGGCGCGCCTGCACGCGGAGGGCTGGTTCGCCTATCGGTTCCTCGATGGAACCGTCCGCTTCATGTGCTCGTGGGCGACGACGCCGGACGCTGTCGACAGCCTCTGTGAAGCCCTGGCGCGGATCGCCTGAAATCGGGATAGGGGGAGCGTCGCAGCTCCACCCCTCCCACACCACCGTACGTACGGGCCCGTATACGGCGGTTCGATGGGTTAAGCAGCCAGGGTGGGTGTGACGGAAGCGAGGCCGACCGAGCCGAGGAAGGCATTGGGTAGGGCGATGG
>DASXKT010000027.1:0-4435 GCA_036496685.1 Phenylobacterium sp. | reverse complement strand
TTGCGACCCAGCACGGCCGCGACCAGCTGCTCCAGAACTGGGGCAAGCTCTATCCCGACGCCAAGGCGACGACGGAACTGCCCTCCGAGGAACTGATGCTCGAGGTCAAGGGCGGCGATTACGGCTGGCCATTCTGCTACTACGACAACTTCCAGAAGAAGCTGGTTCTGGCGCCGGAATACGGTGGCGACGGCGGCAAGACGGTCGGGCTCTGCGCGACCAAGACCGCGCCGGTGGCCGCCTTCCCGGCCCACTGGGCGCCCAACAGCCTGCAAATCTACAAGGCCAAGGGATTCCCGCTCGCCTATCAGGGCGGCGCGTTCATCGCCTTCCACGGTTCCTGGAACCGGGCTCCGGCCGCGCAGGACGGCTTCAACGTGGTCTTCCAGCCGCTGAAGGACGGCAAGGCCAGCGGGAACTACGTGGTGTTCGCCGACGGCTTCGCCGGCCCCAACAAGGCCTCCGGCAAGGCGGTCTTCCGGCCGTCCGGCCTCGCCGTCGGGCCTGACGGGGCGCTCTATATCTCGGACGACGTGAAGGGTCGCATCTGGAGGGTGACTTATCAGGGTTCGGCCGGCGCGCCGGTCGCCGCGGCGCCGCAGCCGACCTACGCCGAGCAGGCGCCTGCCGCGGCGCCGGCCGCCGCCCTGCCGACGCCTCCAGGCGCCACGGCCGAGCAGGTGACCAAGGGCATGGCGCTCTTCAAGGGCGGCTCCTGCGCCGCCTGCCATGGCCAGGACGCCGCGGGCGGGGCCATCGGCCCGAACCTGACCACCGGCAGCCCGCTCTGGACCGATGGCAGCCTGGCCCAGATCACCGACGTGATCAGCAAGGGCGTGCCGGCGCCCAAGCAGTACCGCAGCCCGATGCCGCCAATGGGAGGCGCGCAACTCGCGCCCGACGATCTGGCCGCCATCTCCGCCTACGTCTGGGCGGTCGGCCACAAGCCGAAATAAGAACACGAGAAAAAGGGAAGAAGCCGATGAACACCCCGATGCGGGCGGCCGCCATGGCCGCCGTGCTCAGCCTCGCTGTCGCGCCCGCCGCGCTGGCTCAGGTCTCCCGCTCGACGCCTGGCCAGCCCGAGGCGCGCACGGCGATGGATCTGATGCCGGCGAAGGCCAAGCTCAAGGTCACCACGCCGGCTTTCAAGGACGGCGAGCAGATTCCGTTCGAGAACACCCAGTACCGGAGCAACACCTTCCCGGGCCTGACCTGGACCAAGGGTCCGGCGGCAACGAAGTCCTACGTGCTGATCATGCAGGACAACTCGCTGCTGCTTCGCGGCGCGCCGATCCTGCATTGGACGTTGTTCAACATCCCGGCCAACGTAACCAAGCTCGACGCCGGCATGGCGCCCACAGGCAATCCGCCGGGCTCGTCCTACGGCCCGAACTATATGGGCGCCGCCAAGCCCTATACTGGTCCGCGGACGCCGCCGGGGCCAGGCGACAACTACCACTTCCAGATCTTCGCCCTCGACACCACGATCCCGGACGAGGGGAAGTCCAGCTACGAGGCGATCACGACAGCCATGAACGGCCACGTGCTCGCCAGCGGCGAGGTGGTGGGCCACGGCATCGCCGATCCGAATGCGCCGCCGCCCGCGCCGCGACCTGCTGCGCCCGCGCCCAAATAGGGTTAGAGCCCTCCCTCGGGGTTGGGGGAGCTACGCTTTCGTATGGCTGAATTCACGGATCTGGAAAAAAAGGTCACGCTGTGGGGCGTGGCCATCGTCTTCCTGTTGTCGGCGCTGGACCAGACCATCGTCGCTACGGCTATGCCGCGGATCATCGCCGAGCTGAACGGCCTGGCGCTCTATTCTTGGGTGACCACGTCCTACCTGCTGTCTTCGACAGTGATGGTGCCGATCTGGGGAAAGCTCGGCGACCTTTACGGCCGCAAGCCCGTGCTGCTGGCCGGCATCCTGATCTTCCTGGCCGGGTCGTGGCTCTCAGGGCTTTCCGGCGAGTTCGGCGACCTGCCGTTGATCGGCAGTGGCATGGTCCAGCTGATCGTCTTCCGCGCCGTGCAGGGTATCGGCGGGGGCGCGCTGTTCACCACCGCCTTCGCGATCATCGGCGACCTCTATCCACCGCGTGAGCGGGGCAAGATCGGCGGCATGTTCGGGGCGGTCTTCGGGCTCTCCAGCACGATCGGGCCGCTGATCGGCGGCTATTTCACCGACCATGGCACCGTGACGCTGGCGGGCCATGTCATCGCCGGCTGGCGGTGGGTCTTCTATCTAAACCTGCCGCTGTCGGTTCTCTCGCTCTTCATGATCATCGTGAAGATGCCGAAGATGTCCCACCAGGCGAAGGGGCGGATCGATTTCATCGGCGCCGGCCTGATCATCGCGACCGTCGTGCCCTTGCTGCTGGCGCTCACCTTCGGGGGCCACGAGTACGCCTGGGGGTCGGCGACCGTGCTGGGTCTGTTTGCGGGCTCGGCCCTTGGCCTGGTCCTCTACGTCATCGCCGAGCGGTTCGCGGCCGATCCGATCCTGCCGCTGGAGCTCTTCAAGAACCGCGTGTTCTCGACGGCCAACCTCGCCGGCTTCCTGGTCTCCATGTCGTTCATGAGCACGGTGGCCTTCCTGCCGCTCTTCCAGCAGTTGGGGCAGGGCGTCGCGGCCACCACCAGCGGCCTTTCCCAGCTCCCGCTGATGGCTGGCCTCTTCGCGTCATCGATCCTCTGCGGGCGGATGGTCAGCCGCACCGGCAAGTACAAGGGCTTCATGCTCGGCGGGATCGCGGTGACCTTCGTCGGCATCTGGCTGCTGAGCCGGATGCATGCCGAGACCACCCGTCTCGACCTCGCTTGGCGCATGCTGGTGCTTGGTATCGGCCTTGGCCCCGGTCAGAGCCTCTTCAGCATCGCCATCCAGAATGCCATGCCGATCGAGCGCCTGGGCGTGGTCACCTCGTCCAGTCAGTTCTTCCGCCAGATAGGCTCGACCATGGGCGTGGCGATCTTCGGCACGTTCCTGACCGCCCACCTCAACGCCGGGCTCGGCAGGATCATGCCGGGGGTCGACGTCGGCAAGCTCAGGGCGATGGGCGGGGCGGCGCATGCCGGCGGAGCGCCGGTGCTGCCTCAGTTCGTCAAGGACATCGTCTCCGACGCGATCACCGGCGTCTTTGCGCTGGGCCTCTACGTCGTGGCGGCGGCGCTCCTGGTGACGCTGCTGGTTCCGCGGGTGCCCTTGCGTGACCGCAGCCCCATGGGCGCCCAGGCCTCGGACAAGGACGACGAGACCGTCATCCCCGCCGAGGCGCATCTCTAGGCCTCGTTAGGGTTTCAGCTGGGCGGCCAGGAACTTCTTCACGCCCTCGCCGTAGGGCGGCCGGAGCGCCTTCATCGGCCCGAGGTCCTTCTTGAGCTGATGGTAGATCGACTTCCGGTGGCTGAACTCGCGGAAGCCGTCGACGCCGTGATAGCTCCCCATGCCTGAGGGGCCGACCCCGCCGAACGGGAGGTCTTCCATGGCGACATGGAAGATCACGTCGTTGACGGTCGCCCCGCCCGAGGTCGTGCGGCTCAGGACCTCGGTCTCCTCAGCCGGGTCTGCGCCGAAGTAGTAGAGTCCCAGCGGCCGGTCGTGGGCGTTGACGTAGCCGATGGCCTCGTCGATCGAGCCATAGGTCATCACCGGCAGGACGGGGCCGAAGATCTCCTCCTGCATCACCTTCATCTCGTCTGTCGGATTGATGATCAGGGTGGGCGGGATCTTGCGGTGCTCCTGCTGGCTGAAGTCCTCGCCGGCCGGGTTGATCTCGACGATCTCCGCCCCCTTGGCGCGAGCGTCCTCGACATAGCCCTTGATGCGCTGGTAGTGCCGCTCGGCGATCACCGAGGTGTAGTCGGGGTTGTCCTTGATGGTCGGAAACATCGCGGTCACCGCTGCGGTGGCCTCCTTCACAAAGGCGGCGACCTTGTCCTGAGGGGCGAGCACATAGTCGGGGGCGAGGCAGATCTGGCCGGCGTTCAGCGTCTTGCCGGCCATGATGCGGCCGGCGCTCGTCGCATAGTCCGCCGAGCGGCCGAGGATCACCGGGCTCTTGCCGCCGAGTTCGAGTGTGACTGGGACAAGGTTGGCTGCGGCCGCCTTCATCACGTGGCGGGCGATCGAGGTGGCGCCGGTGAAGATCAGGTGGTCGAAGGCCAGCTCCGAGAACGCCTGGCCGACCTCCGGCCCGCCGGTGATCACCGCGATCTCTTCCTCGGCGAAGGCCTCGGCGAACATCCTGGCCATCAGCTCGGAGGTGGCGGGGGTGAACTCGGACGGCTTGATCATCGCCCGATTGCCGGCCGCCAGCACGCCCGCAAGCGGGGCGAATGTCAGGTTCACTGGGAAGTTCCAGGGGCTGATGATCCCGATCACGCCCTTGGGCTGAAAACGGATCTCCGCCTTGGCGCCCAGCATGCCGAGTAG
>DASXKT010000026.1:0-8917 GCA_036496685.1 Phenylobacterium sp. | reverse complement strand
CGATCGGGAGGCCTCCAGCCTGGCCGCGCTTTACAGCGATACGAGCTCCCTGCCGGAACCTTACCGCACCAAGCTGCTCGTCGACCTTCGCGAATACGCCAAGGAGACCATCGAGAAGGATTGGCCGACCCAGAGCAAGGGCCTCGTGCCCACTGGCGGCACCGATCGACTGAACACCTATCAGAAGGACCTCAGCGCCTTCCATCCCACTGAGCGCGCTGACGCGATCGCCTATGCACAAGCCTTCGGGCAGTTCGAGAAACTGGTCGAGGCGCGAAGTACGCGACTGGCGCGCGTGACGTTCGGGATCCCGGACCTTCTCTGGTGGGTGCTTGGCATCGGCGCGCTTCTGACCATCGGAATCATCTGGATGCTGGACATGGAGATCCACGTCCACGGCATCCTGACGGCGGTGCTTTCGCTGTTCCTGGGGATCGTGATCTTCCTCATTGCAGACATGGACAGGCCATTCCGCGGCAACGCCTTCGTCGGCCCGGATTCCTACGAGCTGGTCTACAACAGCCTGATGAAGGCGCGTTAGCCGACGGCCGCCCCGCCTTGATCGCAGATCAGTGCAGCGCAGGTCCCTGGCCGAGGGCGTAGGCGACGAGGTGCTTCAGGGTGAAGTTCGCTCCGGTGACCGGCGCCCAGTGAGGATCCAGCGACAACAGTGAGAAGCCGTCGCCGAACAGCATGCCCAGGAGCACCTCGGCGACGATGCGTCCGCCCACGGGGCCGAGCTGGGGTGTGCTGATCGTCCCCGGGGCGTTCTGGGCCGGGATCGTCACCGGAACCTTGTGCTGCGCCGCCTCGGCCAGGATGTAGGTCCACAGCGGGCAGTTGTTGGCGAAGGCGCCATTGGCGATCTGGCTGATCGGCAGGGGCTCCTCGCCGGCGTCCGGCGCATCGACCGCCTTGCCGATCAGGATCTTGTCGTCGTGCAGCGGACGATGGTGCATGGCTCGCGCCACCGCCTGCCCGGACGGCAGCCCCAACCGCCATCCGCGTTCGAGATTGCGCAGGGCCAGGGACGAGGGATTGGACGCCACCTCGGGCGGCAGGTTTCCGAGTGGATCCACCAGCGAGGTGTCGATCCGATAAGCGAACTGCAGGCGCTGCTTGTTGGCCGCATCCTGGCCGTCGCCGCCGTAGTCGCGCGCGTCGAGGTCGATGAAGCGCCCCCAGTCCATCGCCCGGCCGGCGGCCATGGTCTGGAACCCCGTCAGCCCGACCGGGAAGCCTTGGTCCGGGACCGGAAAGATCGGCAGCAGCATGTCGTCGGCCGAGTTCAGGCGGTACCCGGGCCGGATCATCGAGTGGCCAAGACGGTAGGCCGCCACCGAAAACTCCACCGGCATGAACGGCTCGTGGCGCCAGTGGAAGTACGCGAGCTTGCCTTGGTCGTATTGGCCGCCGGTCTTCAGGTCGTGCAGCACAGGCGCGCTGACGATGCGCGGCAGGAAGTCGTTCACGACGACGTACTGGTAGTGGAACCGCACCCGCTGCTGCAGGTCCTCGAAACCGAGCCCCGGGTTGTCGTCGACCATCCGGTTGTGGAACCGCAGGAACAGGCCCTGCAGTTGGGAGACGATACTGTTCTCGTCATTGCGCGGGTCGCCGATCAGCGCGCGGCCGGCAAAGCGGGGAAGGTCGTTGGCGTCCGGCAGGCCGGAGCCGGTCAGGACATCGCCCAGCCGGAACTTGAGGCCGTCGTACATGAAAGGCTGATCGCCGGGACCGCGGCCATAGACGTTGTCGAGGTCCAGCGCCGGCGTTCGGAAGTCGACAAGGCCATCGGGATCGCGCGCCTGGGTCAGCAGGCTCACCGGGTCGAAGGTGATGTCGTGGTCGATGAACTGCCCGAAGTAGGTGTAGAGCGCGGGAATGCCGCTCTCCTCGGGGTCCGGGCCGTCGGTGGGCGGATCGAAGCCGGCGGTCATGGCGCTGGCCAGGGTTGTCAGGTTGGCGATGTTGTCGGCCTCGGTGGGGCCGAAATGGGCCGGCGCGAGGTTCCGGAACATCCGCCCGAAACGTCCCTGGAAGAGCTGCGAACGGGTGGCGCTGAGGCCGCGCTGGAATGCGCTGTGACGACTTGTCATGGCTTCGTTCTCCGTCGACGGAAACTTCGACTCCGACGACAGGAACGACTCCACGGCGGCGCCCCGAGTTGTGCCCGTCGCCCGCCCTACAGCCAGAGGATGCATGAATTCCCCAGCCCCGCAAGGCTAGGTAGATCGCGTACGTGCATCGGGCCGGTGTCGCGGTCCTGCTGAAGACCTTCTCCTGGCGGGTCGTCCGCGAACCTGATTTCGTAAGCGCCGCCGAACAGGGACATCCAGCCGATGAACGACATCCGAGATCTCGGGAACCGTCCGGACCTTGACGCCTACTGGATGCCGTTCACCGCCAACCGGCAGTTCAAGGCCGAGCCGCGGCTGCTGGTGGCCGCCAAGGGGATGTACTACCGCACCGAGGATGGCCGCGAGATCCTCGACGGCTGCGCGGGCCTCTGGTGCGTGAACGCCGGCCATGGGCGTGAGGAGATCGCCGCGGCAGTCGGCCAGCAGCTCCTGACGCTCGACTATGCGCCGTCCTTCCAGATGGGCCACCCGCTGGCGTTCGATTTCGCCACGGCCCTGGCGAAGCTCGCCCCGCCCGGCCTCGACCGGATCTTCTTCGCGAACTCGGGATCGGAGGCCGTGGATACCGCGCTGAAGATCGCGCTCGCCTATCACCGGGCTCGCGGCGAGGGCCAGCGCACCCGCCTGAACGGGCGCGAAAAGGGCTACCACGGGGTGGGCTTCGGCGGCATCTCGGTGGGCGGCCTGGTGAACAACCGTCGCGCCTTCCTGACGTTGCCGGGCGCAGAGCACCTGCGCCACACCCACGACCTTGAAAGGAACGCCTTCTCCCGCGGCCAACCGAAGCACGGCGCCGAACGCGCCGACGACCTTGAGCGGCTGATCGCGCTCCATGGCGCCGAGACCATCGCTGCGGTGATCGTTGAGCCGGTGGCGGGCTCGGCGGGCGTGCTTCCCCCGCCGATAGGCTATCTTGAGCGCCTCCGCGAGCTTTGCAGCAAGCATGGCATCCTGCTGATCTTCGACGAAGTGATCACCGGCTTCGGCAGGCTCGGCGCGCCCTTCGCCGCCCAGTACTTCGGCGTCACGCCGGACCTGATGACCACCGCCAAGGGCGTGACCAACGGCGCCTTCCCCATGGGGGCGGTATTCGCCGGCCGAGGCGTCCACGACGCTCTGATGCAGGGGCCGGAGAACGCCATCGAGCTCTTCCACGGCTACACCTATTCGGGCCACCCGGCGGCCTGCGCGGCCGGGTTCGCGGCGCTCGAGATCTATCGCCGCGAGGGGCTGCTGACCCGGGCCGCCGAACTCGCGCCGGTCTGGGAGGCGGCGTTGCATGGCTTGCGCGGAGCCCCCCACGTGATCGACATCCGCAACCTTGGCCTGATGGGGGCGGTCGAACTCGCGCCAAGGCCCGACGCCCCCGGCGCCCGGGGCTACGAGGTGCTGAACCGCGCGCTGAAGGCCGGCGCCCTGGTGCGCATCACCGGCGACACCGTTGCGCTCTCGCCGCCCCTGATCGTCTCGCCCGAGGAGATCGAGCGGCTGGTTGGCATCCTGGGTTCTGCGCTCGAGGACCTCGCTTGATCTCCCGACGAGGCGCGCTCGCGGCGCTCGGCGCGGGATTGGCCACCGGCGCCTGGCCCGCTACCGCCCAGCAGATCTTCGAACCCCGGGGCGGCGCCAACGGGTTGAAGCTGACCGCGGCTCAGCTCGCGGCCGGCGCGGCCTTCCTGCGGCGTCATCCTTCGGTGGACATCCACGCCCACCCGGGCCGCTTCTTCCTGCGCGACCTCACCCGGCAGAACGCGACGACCCGGGCCATGGGCGCACCGTTCGAAGCCAAGGCGCTGGCCGCCATGGCCGCAGGCCAGGTCACCGCCGCGCTGTTCAACTGCGTCTCCGACGCCGTGCTGCTCGAACAGTCGCCGACTAGGGGCCTGGTCGCGGCGCGCGAGTTCGAACCCGGCGAGGCCTGGGCCGACTATCAGCGCCAGATCGCAACCCTCAAGGCCCTGGTGGCGCGCGGCGAGGCGGCGCCCGGCCGCGATGGACGCGATATCGCCCGCGCCCTGGCCGCCCACCGCACGGCCTGCGTGTTCGCGGTCGAGGGCGGCGACTTCATCGAAGAAAAGCTGGAGCGCGTGCACACCGCCTACGCCGACGGCGTACGCTCGATCACCATCGTCCACTACCACCCCAATCAGATCGGCGATCCGCAGACCGAGACGCCGCGTTTCCCAGGGCTCACCCCCATCGGTCGGCGGATCGTGCGTGAGATGAACACGGCGGGCATCCTCGTCGACCTGGCGCACGCCTCGCTGGGCGTGACGCGGGACGCGGTGGACGTGTCGACCCGACCGATGATGATCTCGCATACCAACCTCAAGCGCCCGGATGTCGATCACCCGCGGCTGGTCAGTATCGAGCACGCCAGGCTGGTCACCCGTCAGGGTGGGATCGTGGGCTCCGTGCCCTCGGGGATCGGCCAGAAGACGGTCGCCGACTGGATCCAGTCGATCCTTCGACTGGTCGACGCCGTCGGGATCGACCACGTGGCGATCGGCACCGATATGGATGCCAACTATATGCCGGTGTTCAGCGACTACGCCGACTGGCCGCTGATCCCCTCGGCCCTGCTGGCGGGCGGCATGGCCGAGGCCGAGGTCGCCAAGGTGATGGGCGGTAATTTCCTGAGGGTGATGGCGGCCGCCCGGCCCTAGGTCGCCAGGAGGGCCTGGACGCTCACCAAGTCCTGCACGATGTGACCGAGCGACTTGTAGACCGTGATCTGGTCGGCGGACTGGCGGCCCGCGATCTTGCCCGACAGCACCTCGCCGATCTCGCCGACCACATGGTCGTCGCCGACCAGGCCGGCGGCCTTGGCGTGGAGGAATTCCGCGCCCTGGGCGAGCACGCCTTCGCGGTAGTCGGCGATGAAGCGCGAGCGGACGACCAGATCGTCGTCGACCTCGGTAGGTCCGGCGAAGCTCGATCCGACGAGATTGACGTGGGTCCCTGGCGCGAGCCAGGCGCCCCGCAGGATCGGCTCGGCGGCCGACGTCACCGTGCAGACGATGTCGGCCTCGGCGACCGCGGCTTCAGCTGTCGGCGCAACCCGCACGGGCAGGCCGTGGGTCTCGGTCATACGCGAGGCGAAGACGAGGGCTCGCTCCGGCGAGCGGCCCCACACGGTCACGCTCTGTAGGCCGCGGACCTTGCCGATGGCGTGCAGGTGGGTCTCGGCTTGTTCGCCATAGCCGAGCAGCGCCAGGCGCCGCGCGTCCGGGCGGGCAAGGGCGTCGGTGGCGACCGCGCTGGCGGCGGCGGTGCGCACCGCGGTGATCGACCGCGCATCGGCGATGCAGGCGAGCTCGCCGGTCACGGGGTCGAACAGCATGACGACGCCTTGATGGGACGGGCGGCCGACCTCGAAGTTCTTCGGGAACACGCTCAGCACCTTGGCGCCGAACGCCGCCGCCTCGCCCATGGCGCCCGGCATCACGCCGAACATCCGCCCGTCCTGAAAGTGCAGGATCGAGCGTAGGAGCTGACGCGTCTCGCCGGCCGACAGCGCGATCATCGCCGACCGCACAGCGGAAATTGCGATCTCGTAGGTGAGCTTGGAACGGACCTCGGCAGCGTCGATGAAGCGCATGTCCCTCGCCTTTCGTGAAACTCTCGCAATCAACATGGCCGCGAGCGCCTCGCCGCACTATCTGACCCCAACAACCTTCGCCACTGGAGAAACGCCTTGTCGCTTTCGCTCTACGACGCCTCGATCACCGTCTACCTGCAGATGCTGCGCAACCTGAGCCACTTCCTGAACAAGGCGGAGACCTGGGCCGCAGAGGAGCACGTGCCGCTCCCCACGATCATGGACGCCAGCCTCGGCCATGGCATGGCGAACTTCACCCGCCAGATCCAGTTTGCCAGCGACGCAGCCAAGAGCGGCGCTGCGCGCCTGGCCGGCGTCGAGCCGCCGTCGATGGCGGACACCGAGGCGAGCTTCCCCGAGCTCAAGGAGCGCATCGCCAAGACCATCGCCTACGTCGAGACCATCAAGCGCGACCAGGTCGACGGCCAGGAAGGTCGCGCCGTGGTCTTGACCTTCCCGGGCCGCACCATGGACTTCACCGGCCAGAGCTTCCTGCTCACCTTCTCGCTGCCGAACTTCCTGTTCCATGTGACCACCGCCTACGGGATCCTCCGTAGCCTCGGTGTCCCGCTCGGCAAGATGGACTTCCTGGCTGGCGCCAGCACGCCGGCTTAGCGACCTCGGCCTCTCTTCTCTCGCGGGGGGAGAGGCCGCTTGGCAACCGCCAATTCCGCGGTCTAGCGTGGCGACGGGGTAAGGGAACGCGGGGCAATCGATGACGGCGACCATGGACGAGGCCTACGGCCCGCTCGATATCGGGCGGGTCATCCAGTCGATGTTCCAGGTGCTGGGTCGCAACTTCGTGACCTTCCTGGTGCTGGCGGTGATCCTCAGTGGGATCCCGGCGGTGCTGGTCGGCCTGATGCAGCTGAACTTCCTGAACCGCGGCGAGCTGTTCTCCTGGCCGTCATTCGTGGGCGGAATCGTCTCCGGTCTGGCTGGCCTCATCCTCGAGGGCACGGTGATCTACGGAACGGTCACCGATCTCAACGGTCGGCGCGCCAGCCTGGCCGATTGCCTTAGCGTGGGCCTGCGCAGCTTCCTGCCGCTGCTGGCCATCGCCATCCTGCTCGGCATCTCCGTCGCCTTTGGCGCGCTCCTGCTGATCGTCCCAGGCGTGATGCTCGCCATCGCCTGGTGCGTCGCTGTGCCATCCTATGTCGTGGAGCAGACCGGGGTCTTGGGGGCGTTCGCCCGGAGCGCAGAGCTCACGCGGGGCAACCGCTGGCGGATCTTCGGTCTGTTCATCATCTACTTCGTCGCCACCATCATCCTCGAGGTGGTGCTGGGCGTTTTCAGCGGAGCCGCGAGCCTGGCCTCAGGCGGAGGCGTGTCGTTCCTTCAGGCGATCATCCTCGGCCCGCTGTTCCGGGTCGCCGCCGCCTTGCTCGGGGCCACCGCCACGGCCGCGCTCTACGTCGAGCTGCGCCGGGTGCGCGACGGCGTCGGGGCCGACAGCCTGGCGGCGATCTTCGACTGAGGACCTCCGCCGCTCAGGGCCGATCGAACTTGTCCGCGCGGCGGTGACCGAACAGCAGGCGGCTTTCGAGCCGCGCCCGAAGGCCTGAGTAGTAGGCGTTGAGGAAGGCGAGGTCGGACACCTCAAGCGGCGCGTCCCAGCCGATCTTGATGCGGATGCGAGCGGACACCTCTGCGATGGTTCGGCGATCGGCCTTGCGCAGCACGTTCTCCAGGACGTGCAGCTCCTTGACCCCGTAGGCGTCGAGCTGCGCCTCGGTGAACACCGGGCCGCGGCCTGGCGCGGCTGCCTCCTGCACGAGGTCCGGGCGCAGCACCCGGCGCGGCGCCTTCACCACCATCGTCCCAGCCGCCAGGTCGCCCAGCCGCAGGCGGTCGCGGTTGAACAGCGGGAAGAGCACGAAGACCCCGCTCCAGATGGCGCCCAGGGCGGCCAGGCCGCCGTCGACGCCCAGGCCGCTGGCGAACAGGAAACTGGCGGGCAGGAAGACCTCCAGCTCGCGCATGGCGTTGCGGGCGAAGACCGCGTTGGCGGTCAGCCGGCCTCCGTCACGGGCCACAACCCGCAGGCCGAGCGCGCGCTTGCCGGGCGTCGCCGAACCGGGGCGCATCTCGAAGAGGATGAAATAGAAGTTCCGCAGCAGGAAAAAGCCCAGCAGCCAGATCACCGTCGCAGCATCGCCGCTGAAATCCTTGGCCACGCCCGCGACCCGCCAGGCGGCCAGCAGGACCAGCAGGGTCATGGCGATCAGCACACCCAATAGGATGAAGCCGTCGAGGACGAAGGCCGTGCAGCGCTCACCGTAGGTGGCGATCCTCAGGCGCAGGTCGACGCCCTCAGGCGTGACGAACTCGCGCCAGCCGTCATCAGCGGGACGAAGCGGCGGGCGGGACCGCGCGGGTGTCGCGGGCGTCGCGGGCGTCGCGGGCGTCGCGGTCATGCCGGCCTCGTGCGGCGCGGCAGGTAGAGGTAGAGGCCCCAGGCGACGGCGCTGGCCGCGGCGATGGAGAGGCGCGCGATGTCGTCTCGGATCAACTGGCGGGCGAAGCCTTCCAGCAGCCCCGCCACGAACAGCATGACTATGACCCCGCCCATCACAGTGGCGCCTCGCCGGCCAGCGTCTGCGGCGGCGTCGACCCGAGTACGCTCGCCGGGGAAGGCCACGGCCCAACCGATCGAAAAGCCTGCCGCGCCGGCCAGGGTCACCGCGAAGAGCTCGGTCACGCCGTGGATCATCAGCCAGCCGGTAGCTTGCAGTGCGAGGCCTCGGCTCGCGAACAGCGCCAGGAAGGCGCCCAGCATGGCGCCGTTGAAGACCATCAGCGCCGCCGTCGGCAGGCAGAGCGCGAAGCCCAGCGCAAAGGCGAAGATCGCGATCTGCGCGTTGTGGGTGAACAGGAAGGCCGCCAGCGTGCTGAGCGCCTGGTGGGCATCAGCCTGCTTGTAGAGCGTCTCGCGGAGGAAGGCGGTGGTGGCGGTGGGATCGCGGCCCGAGGCCAGCTCCTGCGGAATGAAGCCGTAGAACCAGTCCGGATCGCGGCTCACCAGCAGGAAGGCCCCGATCGCGCCCCCGATCATCAGCAGGCCGGAAACCAGGGTCTCGCGCCAGAGCGCCTGCACGGCGCGCGGCCACTCGCGGGCGAAGAAGCCCGCGACGCGCTCGAGCGGCCGCGAGCGGGTGCCGTAGACGAAGAA
>DASXKT010000025.1:0-5783 GCA_036496685.1 Phenylobacterium sp. | reverse complement strand
AGCTTCTTCCCCGACAACGCGGTCGAGTACTTCGTCTCCTACTACGACTATTATCAGCCCGAGGCCTACGTCCCTCGGACCGACACCTACATAGAGAAGGACTCCTCGATCAACGAGCAGATCGACCGGATGCGCCACGCGGCCACCCGGGCGATCCTGGAACGGGACGACGTGATCATCGTCGCCTCGGTCTCCTGCATCTACGGCATAGGCTCGGTCGAGACCTACACCGCCATGACCTTCAGCCTTGAGATCGGCGAGGTGGTGGACGAGCGGCGGCTGATGGCCGACCTGGTGGCGCTTCAATACAAGCGGAATGAGCAGGCCTTCGCCCGGGGGACTTTCCGGCGAAGAGGCGACACCATCGAGATCTTTCCCGCCCACTACGAGGACCGCGCCTGGCGCATCGGCCTGTTCGGCGACGAGGTCGAGAGCATCTCCGAGTTCGACCCGCTGACCGGCAAGAAGACCGGCGAGCTGACCACCGTGCGGGTCTACGCCAACAGCCACTACGTCACCCCGCGCCCGACGCTGATCCAGGCGGTCAACCTGATCAAGGCCGAGCTGAAGGAGCGGCTCGACTGGCTGGTCAAGGAGGGCAAGCTGCTGGAGGCCCAGCGGCTGGAGCAGCGCACCACCTTCGACCTGGAGATGATCGAGGCCACCGGCTCCTGCGCCGGGATCGAGAACTACAGCCGCTACCTTACCGGCCGCCGCCCCGGCGAGCCGCCGCCGACGTTCTTCGAATACATCCCCGACAACGCCCTCTTGTTCGTCGACGAGAGCCACCAGACGGTGCCGCAGATCGGCGCCATGTACCGCGGCGACTACCGGCGCAAGTTCACCCTGGCAGAGTACGGCTTCCGCCTGCCCAGCTGCCTCGACAACCGCCCGCTGAAGTTCGAGGAGTGGGAGGCGATGCGGCCGGACAGCGTGTTCGTCTCCGCCACTCCGGCCAAGTGGGAGCTGGACAAGACCGGCGGCGTCTTCGTCGAGCAGGTGATCCGCCCCACCGGCCTGATCGACCCGCCGGTCGAGGTGCGCCCGGTCTCCAAGACCAAGGACGGCGGCTTCTTCAGCCAGGTCGACGACGTGATCGCCGAGTGCCGCGACGCCGCCAGGCGCGGCTACCGCACCCTGGTCACCGTGCTGACCAAGAAGATGGCCGAGGACCTGACCGAGTACATGCACGAGCAGGGCCTGCGGGTCCGCTACATGCACTCCGACATCGACACCTTGGAGCGGATCGAGATCATCCGCGACCTGCGCCTGGGCGCCTTCGACATCCTGGTCGGCATCAACCTGCTGCGCGAGGGGCTGGACATCCCCGAGTGCGGCCTGGTCGCCATCCTGGACGCCGACAAGGAGGGCTTCCTGCGTTCCGAGACCAGCCTGATCCAGACCATCGGCCGCGCCGCCCGCAACGTCGACGGCAAGGTGATCCTCTATGCCGACACCGTCACCGGCTCGATGGAGCGGGCGATGGCCGAGACCTCCCGCCGGCGCGAGAAGCAGGAGGCCTACAACCTCGCCAACGGCATAACCCCGGAGAGCATCCGCAGCCAGATCAAGGACATCCTCGCCAGCCCCTACGAACGCGACCGGGTGATCGTGGACGCCGGCGTCGCCGAGGAGGCCCGCCCGTTCCTCGGCCACAACTTCCAGTCCACCCTGCGCGACCTGGAAAGCCGGATGAAGAAGGCCGCCGCCGACCTCGAGTTCGAGGAGGCCGCCCGCCTGCGCGACGAGGTCAAGCGCCTGAAGATGCTCGACCTGGAATTCGCCAACGAGGTCTTCACCCCCGAAGGCGAAGCGGTGGACCGGGCCGCCCCCGCCCGCCTGAAGGCCGCCGACCGGGCGCAGAAAGCGGAGCAGTTCCGCAAGGGCGGAAGGGCGCGGGGACGGCGCTAGCGCCGCCCCACGCTTGCTCGGTGTCGAGACGCCCCCTCCGTCTCGTCCGGCTGCCGCCGGCCGATCCACCTCCCCCGCTTTGCGGGGCAGGAGCAGGAAAAGCGGCATCTGAAACCTCCTGCCCCGCGCAGCGGGGGAGGTGGCAGACCGCGTAGCGGGCTGACGGAGGGGGCAGCGCCGGCCCAGCCAAAGCGCGGCCTTCGGCCGGTCCTCGAACCACTCGAAAAACACGAACGCACCGCACCACCCGCCGTATTCCACCGTATTTAACGGTGGCCCTCCCCAACGCGAGCAGGGTCGCACCATTACCCAAAGTGTTTCACGTGAAACACTTCCGCCGCGTCAACTGGTAGCGGCGAGAGCCGCTCCATCTCTGCGCTTCATATCAACGATTTCAAAGACCCGGTCGCGCCGTGCAGACGCGTCGCGGCCATATCACCATCGGTAATGTCCGCCGTCAAGCCGCCGCGAAAAAGCCTTGATTGTGAAATCGTCATTTTAGCGATAACCTCCAAATTGGAGATTCCGCCCATGCCCACCACCCGCGTCACCGCCAGCGAGTTCCAGAACGCCTTCGGACAGCTGAGCGACAAGGCGCGCCACGAACCGGTGGTGATCACCAAGCACGGCCGCGACAGCCTGGTGGTGATGCCGATCGAAGAGTGGGAACGCCTGAAGCGCCGCGACCGCAAGGCTGGCCTGTCCGCCGACCTCCCGGACGAATGGGTCGATGCGATCGGCAGCGCGGAGGTCCCGGCAGAGTTCGCGCACCTCGACGCCGAGCTGAAGTAACGCGTCCTTGGCTCTGCCCGAGCCGGTTCCCGGACTTGTCGTCCGCTACAGCTACCTTTGGCTCCGCGAGCAACTGGCCGGCGCCGAGGAGGGCCGGAAGGATCGGCCTAGCGCGGTCGTCGCAGCAATCCGCGACCGATCGGGCGAACGACGCGTCCTGGTTTTGCCGATCACCCACAGCCCGCCAAGCGCCGACGACGGAGCGATCGAGCTGCCTCCGGCCGTGAAACGCCGGCTGGGTCTGGACGAGCTGCGCTCGTGGATCGTCGTCTCCGAGTACAACGAGTTCCTGTGGCCTGGCCCCGATCTGCGGCGCGCCCACGGAGGCGACGACAGTTCCGTCGCCTACGGCATGCTGCCGCCGGCGCTCTTCGCCGCTGTTCGTCAGGCGCTCCTGGCCGCCATCGGCGAGCGCCGCGCCAGGTCCGTCCGCCGTACGGAGTAGGCATGCAACATATCCGCGCCCTCCGCGATCCCGACGGATTAGAGTGACCCCGATGTCCCGCCCCAGCCGCCGCCACATCGAGGCCGAGGATCAGCGCATGCTGCGCCGCCAGGCCGACTTCCGCCTGGCCGCGGGCTACGTCGCCGACGACCTCGCCCGCTGCGAGGACGTGCAGGCGATCACCCTGATCGGCTCGGTCGCCCGCCCGCTGCGGCGCGAGGTCCCCCGCTTCCAGCCCTTCCGCCGCCACGGCGCCCTGATCCTGCACGAATGCGGCGACATCGACCTCGCCGTCTGGGTCAGCCGCCTGGACCGCCTGCCCGTCCTGGCCCGCGCCCGCTCCACGGCGCTGAAGCGCCTGCTGGCCGAACGCAGCATCGGCGTCGCCCACCACCAGGCCGAGCTCTTCCTGTTCGAGCCCGGCACGGACGCCTACCTCGGCCGCCTCTGCACCTTCAACACCTGCCCCAAGGGCCATGCCGACTGCGAAACGCCCGGCTGCGGCCGCGAGCCGTTCCTGAAACAGCACGAGGCCTTTCGCCTCTATGCAGACGCGCTGGCGGAGGGGCGGTGCGTGCGGCTGTGGCAGCGAGGGGAGGGATGGTTGGCGCAGGATGGAGGGTGAGAGGCCCCCCGCTTATCCTACCCCGCCACCACATCCGCAGTTGTGTCAGATACGTATCTGGCGTAAATGATGCGCATGCCCGAGTCCGCCAAGCCTGATCCCAGCGTCGCCGCCCACGAGGTTCAGCGCCACTGGGGCGAGGTGGCCGACCGCGCTCTGCGCGACCCGATCGTGATCACGTCGAAAGGCCGGCCGCGCCACGTGCTGATGGCCTACGACGAGTACCAACGGCTCAAGGCGCGCGACCGCCGCGCCTATCGCATCGAAGACCTGCCGGACGACGTCGCCGCACTGCTGCAGGCCGGACTTGATGAGCTGAGGAACGGTCGCCCCGAAGATGGCGACCTCCTCATCGGCTAGGCGGCGCCCGGCGCCCGGCGACATCCTGCCCTACAGCTATCTCTGGTCGCACGAAGCGGCGACGGGACGGGAGGACGCGGCCAAGGAACGGCCCTGCGTCGTCGTGCTCTCCGTTGGCGATGGCGACAATCCCGCCGTCCTGGTCGCGCCGATCACCTCGCGCGACCCGCAACGGGCCGACGCCATCGGGCTCAGCCTGGGCGTGATCGGCCTTTCGCGGGCGAGTTGGATCATGCCTTGGGAACTCAACCTGTTCCGCCGGCCCGGCCCGGATGTCGGCCGCGCCGCGACACCCGTCTGTGCGCCATGGCGGCTCGGTCGCTCGCGCCGCCGATCGGCACGCTGCTGGCGGATTCTCGTTTTTCACGGCGGCTGGCAGTGGGAGTCGGAATGCGCCGAATCGCCAGCGCCGCTATGATGGGGGAAAAGCGTACGCGCAAGGTTTTCGCCGATGTCACAACTGAATCTGAATCAAATACGCGCTCGCCTCACTGATCGCTTCGAGGTGCGTGCGAACGCACTCCGCCTTGCTGACGCTGTGTCCGACCCGAACCGCTTTCTGTCCAGAGCCCTCGCTGCGCTAGCGTTACAGAGATATGCGGATCTCTCCACGGAGGACGCTGCTCTGTCAGTTACGGACCACGATGATGATGGTGGGATAGACGCCATTCATTACTCGTCAGATACAGCAACGCTCTACATAGTGCAGTCAAAATGGAAGAATGAAACTGGTGGTGGAATCGCCTTGGGCGATGTGCTAAAGTACACCGCTGGAATAAGAAACCTGTTACAGAGTAACAGTTCATATTTCGGCGGTCCGATGTTAGATCGTTGGGTCGAGATAGAAGATGCGTTAGTTCAGCTAGACAAAGTTCTTGTGATATTCGCCTACTCAAGTGAGACTGTATTGGATGAGAAGCAGGGAGAGGCGCTGGACAGCGTCCTTGCTGAGTTCAACCAGCCAACTGAAATAGCTTCGCTACGAGTTTTCTCACAGTTGGAGATCCACAACTATCTCGCGAGCGGCGTCGAGGGGGATGATATAAACGAAACCATCCGGTTGTTTCAATGGGGTTGCTTGGATCAGCCCCACGTAGCCTACTATGGACAAATGGTGGCTAGTGACCTCGCCGCTCTGGCGCAAAAGTACGGTCGCCGATTGTTTTCGTCTAACATTAGGCAATTTCTTGGGAAGGGAGGACTTGTCAATCAGGAGTTGATGCAGACGGCCTCTGCTCGGCCAGATCTATTCTGGTATTTTAACAACGGAGTTACGATTACCGCCAGGTCGGTCAAGAAGACAGCGCTAGGCGGATCCCGCCGCGATGTTGCTGATGTGGTCTGCGAGGCGTTTTCTATCGTGAATGGCGCCCAAACTGTAGGAGCGTTGTCTCAGATAGGCGGAGAGAACTCCGAGACTCTACAGCGAGTGATGGTTCCGGTGCGCGTCATCTCGCTGGAGACCGGCGGCCTGGCGCTTGGCGTCGAAATTACGAGGGCGACCAACACGCAGAACAGAGTGGATGGCCGTAACTTCGTAGCGCTGAACCCGTTGCACCAACGGGTTCGCCGAGACCTCCTGATGGACGGTGTCACTTACGTAATTCAGCAGACTGAGTTAGATGAGCGGGGTCCTAAGCTTTTCGCCGT
>DASXKT010000024.1:0-4262 GCA_036496685.1 Phenylobacterium sp. | reverse complement strand
CGTTCACCCCGACCGTGTGGAGTTCCAGGATCTCGCGGGCGAGGTTCTCGTTGAGGCCGGGGTTTCGCTGCTGGAGCGCGGCGGGTTGCAACCGCGCGCCGACTCCGCGTGGGCCGCCCCGCTTCATGAATTCCGCCGCCTGGCTGTCCGGCCCGATCGACTGGATCTGGTCGAGGTAAGTCAGCATGGCCGGATGAGTCTCGGCCGCGCTCAGCAGGTCTTCGAAACGACCGAAGACGTTCGGCCGGATCGCCTCATCCTCGAACGGCCCCACGACCGTGCCGGTGATCGCCTTCGTCGCCGACACCGTGAAGTGGTTGGCCCAGAACAGGGCCCAGCGCTCGCGGAACGCCGCCTCGGTCGTCGCCGCCAGTTGTGTGCGGGCGCTGAAGTCCGCGCCGATGTCATCGCGCAGCATCCGGCCCACGAGCTTCACGGGATCGGGCTTCGTCGGCGCTGCGGCCGCCATGTTGGCGCCGGCGGCGGCTGGCGGACGGACGTCGGCGGCCTTTTCGACGCGGGCTTCCCGCCGCTCGCGCTGGTAGTCGCGGAACGCCGCCATGCGCTGAGTGCTGCTGACGGCGGGGCCTGAAGGCTGGTCGGCGCCGGAGCGGCGGATCTGGCTGGTCAGGAACCCTTTGGGGTCTCTCCGGGCTTCGTTGAGTTCGCCGGGCTTCGCGCCGAGGCCAAAGCGGGTCACCGCGATCGCGGCCCTCATATCCTGGTCGGCAAGCGCCACTTGCGTGTCTCCTTGCGCTTGTCCCTCGCCACGGTCATGTCACCTAAAAGCGGCGCATTCCGGGCCGGAACGTTACGGGAGTTACCCAAGACTTGGCGCGAGGATTTCAGGAACCCGGGGACAAGCCCAGGCGGTTCTACAGCAGCGTTTCTGTCGCTGAGATGAACGGTGGTTTTGCCGTGACGCTGGACGGGCGGACCCTCCGCGGACCCAAGGGCGCGCCGGTAGTCCTGCCCACCCAGGCGCTGGCCGAGCAGGTCGCGGAGGAATGGGCGGCGCAGGGCGAAAGCCTGGAACTCGCGCGTATGCACGCCACCCGCCTGGCCAATACCGCCATCGAGTCTGTGCCCCTGGCCCGCGAGGCCACGGCTCACGCGATCGCCGAGTATGCGGCCTCCGATCTGCTTTGCTACTTCGCCACCGAGCCCGCGGGCCTTTTCGAACGGCAGCAGCGCCTATGGGGGCCGGTCCTCGACCAGGCCGAAGCCGAGGCGGGTTTGAGGTTCGTCCGCGCCGCGGGCGTCGTACACCAGGCGCAACCACAGGCGACGCTCGATCGGGTCAAGGCCATCGCCGTGGGGCTCGACGACTTCGGCCTCACCGGCCTGGCGTTCGGCGCGGCGTTGTTCGGGTCGGCGGTGCTGGCGGTAAGCGTTCAGCGCGGCTGGCTCTCGGGTGAAGAGGCCTTTGCGCTCTCACGCGTTGACGAGGCCTGGCAGGAGGAAAAGTGGGGCGTCGACGCCGAGGCGGCCGAGCGCACTGAGCGGCTCTCGGGCGAGGCGGCCATGCTGGACCGGTGGTTCAAAGGCCTCGCCAGGTAAGATCTCCGCCAGTCCACCCCACAGCCGATGGCCTGGGTCTTGCGGCGCGGCGTCGGAATCCACGGCTGTTGTGCCGGAATGGAGCGGAGCCCGGCCCTTGCTCGCCCCGATTGCCTCTTTCGGCCGATTCAGCCTGATGTCCGGGCCGACGGCCTATGCAGCGCCAGCGGAAATCGAGGCTTCGGCAGCGCCCGCCGCAACCCCGCCGGGGCCGCCGGCCACTCAGCCTCCCGCGTCCGTGGTCACGCTCGCGCCGCCGGCCATGTCCGCTTTGATCCAGGCGCAGGAGTACCGCCGCTCAAGGGCCACGCGCGGGTCCGCTCGCGCGTCCGTCGCGGCCAGAATCGACCGGCGAGTCTATCGCCTCGCCTGTTTGGTGGCGGATGGAGACCAGGCTGACGGCCTTCCGATCTCGGCATCCCTACCGGAAGCTGGCTCCGCCTCGCCCTCTTGGACAGCGGTCGACTTCCAGACCTGACCTTGCCACCCGCGCAGGCGCGCACTACGCCTTCGCTGCGTGTAGGGAAGGGCCGTTTGGCGTGAAGCACATACTCGAAGAGCTGGACAAGCGCCGTGCGGAGGCCCGCGTGGGCGGCGGCGAGAAGCGGATCGCCAGTCAACACGCCAAGGGCAAGCTGACCGCGCGCGAGCGCGTCGACCTCCTGCTCGACGAAGGCACCTTCGAAGAGTTCGACATGTTCGTCGAGCATCGCGCCACCGACTTCGGCATGGCCGACCAGAAGGTGCCGGGTGACGGGGTGGTCACCGGCTGGGGACGGATCAACGGCCGCGTCGTCTTCGTTTTCTCGAAGGATTTCACGGTCTTCGGCGGATCTCTTTCCAGCGCGCACGCGAGCAAGATCCTCAAGGTCCAACGTCAGGCGTTGAAGGTCGGCGCGCCGATCATCGGCCTCTTCGACGCAGGTGGGGCGCGCATCCAGGAGGGCGTCGACAGCCTCGCGGGCTACGCCGACATCTTCCTCGAGAACACTCTTGCTTCGGGCGTTATCCCGCAGATCAGCGTGATCATGGGCCCCTGCGCCGGGGGCGACGTCTATTCGCCGGCCATCACCGACTTCATCTTCATGGTGAAGGACACGAGCTACATGTACGTGACCGGCCCAGACGTTGTGAAAACGGTCACTCACGAGGAAGTCAGTCACGAGGAACTTGGCGGCTATCGCGTCCACGCCATGAAGTCCGGCGTGGCCGATGGCGCGTTCGAGAACGACCTGGAAGCCCTGACCCAGGTGCGGCGGCTGATCGACTTCCTGCCGCTCTCAAACCGCGAGAAGCCGCCGGAGCGGGAGAGCTTCGACGAGCCTGGCCGCGACGAACCCAGCCTCGACACCTTGGTGCCGGCCAACCCCAACAAGCCCTACGACATGAAGGAGCTGATCTCGAAGGTCGTCGACGAGGCGGACTTCTTCGAAATCAGCCCGGACTTCGCCAAGAACATCGTCGTCGGGTTCGCCCGGATGGACGGCCAGCCGGTCGGCATCGTCGCCAACCAGCCGCAGACCCTGGCCGGGGTCCTGGATATCGACGCCTCGCGCAAGGGCGCGCGCTTCGTACGCTTCTGCGACGCCTTCGAGATCCCGATCATCACCTTCGTCGACGTGCCGGGCTTCATGCCGGGAACGAAGCAGGAGCAGGGCGGGCTGATCCGCCACGGCGCCAAGCTGCTGTTCGCCTTTGCCGAGGCGACGGTGCCGAAGATCACGCTGATCACCCGCAAGGCCTACGGCGGGGCCTACGACGTGATGAGCTCCAAGCACCTACGCGGCGACGTGAACTACGCCTGGCCCACGGCCGAGATCGCTGTCATGGGCTCCAAGGGCGCAGTCGAGATCATCTTCCGCTCCGAGATTGGTGATCCTGACGCCATTGCGGCGCGAGAGGCCGAGTATAAGGCGCGCTTCGCCAACCCGTTCGTGGCCGCCTCGCGGGGCTACATCGACGACGTGATCATGCCCCACGGTACGCGGCGCCGGATCGTCAGGGCGTTGAAAAACCTCAAGGGGAAGCAGCTCACCAACCCCTGGAAGAAGCACGACAACATTCCGCTCTAAGCAGCCGGAACCCCTGGCAGCCACCCCGTGTTCTCCCGGCCGAAGGACGGCTGCGGCGCCGTCCAAGGCAAGGACGGAGGACATTCCGATGGCCGGCAACTGGATGGACGATCGCGAGCGCAGGATGCGTGAGCGGGAGCGGGAATGGCGCACATCCGACTACACGGGCCACTACGGCGGCGAAGACCGCAGCTGGGACCGCGATGACCATTCTGAGGTTTACGGCGCCCGGCGCGGCCGCCGAGACCGAGTATTCGGCGAAGGTGAAAGCGGCGCCAACTATGGCGCGCGCCCGGCCGATGAGGCCTATCGTGGCGGCTCAGCGGCCCAGGGCTGGCAGGATCGTCACTACGGCGGGGTGAGCCCGGCCATGCAGCACGGCGCCTATGGTGCGCGTCCGCGGTTCAGTCGCCAGGACTACACGGGCCCGAGGCCCAGGCGAGAGGAATACAGGGGCGAGGAATATCGCGGAGGCGGCCGCTTCTACGGCGACGATGATCGCGAACGCATCTACCGCGAGGAATATGGCCAGGGCGGCGTCGAGTACGGCGACGTCCCGTACGGCTATGACGCCGAGCGCAGCCCGACGCGCGCGCGCCACGAGCGCTTTGAAGACGCGGGCCGTGGCGC
>DASXKT010000023.1:0-6510 GCA_036496685.1 Phenylobacterium sp. | reverse complement strand
AGCGTCCCGTCGTTGTCGAAAACCGCGATCCGTTCGGCGGCCGGTACGAAGGCGGGGCCCGGTGTCGTAGCCTCGGCAACGTACGCCACGATCGCCTGCTTCGCCGGCCCGTCATTCCAGGAGGGCAGGGCGTCCTGCGCCCAGGCCAGGGCGGGGAGAAGAACGGCCGCGACAAGGGCGGCGAGTCCGGAGCGGAGCGGGCGACGAGGCATGGGTGGCTCCTGGACAGTGGCTCGAGCGACTTTCAGCAGTCGCCGACGGTTGCGCAGTCGGGTCATCGCCCGACGCCGCGACCAGGGTTCCCTTAGAATCCAGGCAACAGCCCTGGGTTTTTGCCGAGCCCTCAATGGGGCGTCCGACCGATGGTGGCGCAGGCAGCCGATGGCCCAATCGCGGCGAGGTCCCGCGGGAGAAGCGCCTTGGAAGCCATCTTCAAGGACATCGCCGAAGTCGTCGCGCGGGCCTGCGAGTTGTTGTCCGTCGCCTTCGTCGCGCTTGGGGCGGGGGAGGCGGCGCTGAGGTCGGTCTGGCACTGGCGCGCCTACCCGGAACCGGGACTGAAAAAGGAAATCTGGCTACGCTTCGCCGCCTCGATCCTGCTCTCCCTCGAGTTCGCGCTCGCGGCCGACATCGCTCGCACGGCCATCGCTCCGAACTGGCAGGATATCGGCCAGTTGGCCGCCATCGCGGCCATCCGCACAGTGTTGAACTACTTCCTAGGGAAGGATCTGCGGGAGGCCGAGGAACTCGAATCTCGCACGACGAAGCCCGTGACGTCGCCCGACGATCAGCTCTGACGCCCAACGCAGCGAAAACCCACGTGCGACGTCGAGGTGTCGACGGGGTGCGCATGGCGGGCAGCCGGCCGGTACCGGCGGCAGTAGGAGGCGGCGCAAAGATGCGAGCCGCCCTTCAGCACCTTGCGCGGAATGCGGATGCCCGGCACGCGGGTGTCGACGCTCGCTTCCCGTAGGTCGCCAGGACCGCTTGCGGAGCAGCAGGGGCTGGCCACGCCCTCGCCGGGGTTCGACGACCACCAGTCGCTGGTCCACTCCCAGACGTTGCCGATCATGTCGTAGAGCCCGTAGCCGTTTGCCGGATAGCTCGCGACCCTGGACGTCCGCCGTTCGTGGCCGGGCTTGAGGTTCTCGAACGGGAAGCGGCCACGCCAGGTATTGGCCATTGCCCGCCCGTCGGGTTCGAACTCATCGCCCCAGGCGTACTCAGCCTCCGCCAATCCACCGCGCGCAGCGAACTCCCACTCCGCCTCGGTCGGGAGATCAAGGCCAGCCCAGTCCGCGTAGGCCTTCACGTCCTCCCAGGCCACGTGCACGACCGGATGATCCATCAGGCTCTTCAGGTGGCTGCCCGGTCCGGTGGGGTGGCGCCAGTCGGCGCCCGGCGTGTAGCGCCACCAGCGGAGCGGGTCGTTGAGGGGCACGGCCGCAGAGGTTGGCGTGAACACCAACGACGACGGGACCAGCATCTCGGGGCGGGCGCCCGGGTACATCTCCGGGTCCGGCGCCTGCTCCGCCAGGGTCGTCCAGCCGGTCGCTTCGACGAAGTGCGCGAAGTCCCGATTGGTCACCGGCTTGGCGTCGATCCAGAAGCCGTCGACCCTCGCGGATCGCGCCGGAGCTTCTTCCGGATAGTGGTGGTCGGAGCCCATGATGAAGGCGCCGCCCTCGATCCAGGTCATGCCCCGGCGTCGGTCGCTCACGCCTTCGGTCGGGAAGTGCAAAACCTCTCCCATGGCGTCTATCCGAACACGCGCCAGGCGATCGACGCCAAGGCAGCCAGGCCGATGAACAGCAAGGCGGCGGCGACGACGAACGTCGGCGTGGCCCTGTACTGGATCGCGCTATGCAGCAGGTGGGCGTTGTAGAGGCGCTCGCGGCGCAGGGTCAGCTCGCGTCCGAAATTCAGGTGGCTGAGGATCCCCATGATCAGCAGGACCACCCCCAGCACCAGGAGCGCCAGACCCAGGTTCCGCGCCGCTCTGTCCGGATCGGGAAACAGCCCCTTCTTCGCCAGCTGGTTGAAGGCCTGATAGATCGTGAAGCCGAAGCTGATCAGCGACAGCGACGTGCGCACGATCGACATCAGGGTCCGGTCAGCGCTCATGCGCGTGCGCTCGAAGGACAGGCTCGTACGGTTCGCCGAGAGCTCCACGGCCGGGTCGCCCTTGATCAGCTGGGTGACTGTGGGATCGCTTTCAGTCTGAGACATCGACTGCCTCCCGCCGGTGTGCTGCGTCTGAAGCTCCCACCAGTATGAGCCGCGCGCGGTAGAGAACTTCAGGTCCATGACCACACCCGGAATGACGCCTTGCGGGTGTCCTCAATTCCGGAACTCGCGCACGCTCGCCGCTTCCCTGCGAACCGCAGAATCGGAACACCGGGGCACCACAGCATCCGAACCGCGGTTTGGGGATCGGGTATCACCCTTAGGGTAGGGCCGGCGGCGACCCTATGGTGTCGTCACCACAGCACACGCGGGTACGCAAAGGCCCCGCACGCGTGCGTGCGGGGCCGATCCGTGGGCTCCCCGGAGAGGAGCTTGCGGGGGTCCGGCGTCATGGGGGGAAGTTCAGCGGACCGAGGACATATGAACACGCCTTAAGCCTCTGCGAAATCAGGTCGAATCCGGGGTCAACCCGGACGATCGACCACGACATAGGTGACCGTCGAGCCCTGATACTCCGGCTGATAATAGACCCCGCCGCAGCTGTAATAGGTCATGCTGGCGTAGGGATACGGATTGCAGGCCGGCGGAAGCGTGTAGAGCATCGAGCCGACGACCGCCGAGGTGACTGCCGCGGTCGCCCCGATAGCCACGCCCGCGGCAATCGGATGGTAGTGGTCGTCCCATCCATAGCCGCGATCGCCGCCGTTGATGTTGATGTTGGTGTTGCCCCCGTGGATGTTGGTGTTGTTGCCGCCATGGATGTTGGTGCGGTTGCCGCTGTTGTTACCGCTGAAGTTGCCGCGGTCACCGGTTGCGGTCCTGTTCCCGCCACCGATATTTGTGGGCGCGGAGGCGCGGACCGAGTGACCGGCTGAGCCGCCCATGCCGCCGCCGCCCATACCGCCTCCTCGGGCTCCGCCTGCGGACATGCCGCTCATGCCGCCCCGGGCGCCCCCGCCACCCATGTGTCCGCCGCCGCCACGTCCGCCACGCTGAGCCTCAGCCGCCGTGGCCAGGGCCCCGAGGAACAGGGCGCCGGCCACGATCGCCTCGGCCAACCGATGATCACGCATTGCAACTCTCCCCGTTATTGCTGGGCCATCCGGATGGCGTGAGCGTCAGCCGGCGCCTTGAAGGCGAAGGTGTCGGCGGAGAAGTTCGCCCGCGTGTCCCATTCCAGATTGGCGACGAACTGCGGATGGGCCGGATCCTCGCGGTCGACGATCACCACCCTGACCGGGAGCGGCTGGTCGCCCTTCTTGATCCAGATCTGCCAATCAGAATGGCCCTGGCGGAACGCAAACTGCTCAGTTTCCACGCCGTTGAGGGTGGCGGGGCCGACTAGGAAGCCCGACGTGAGCTCCTGCAGCCGCTCGCCGCCGGGCTCCGCCCAACGGAAGAGGTCCGCCAGGGGCAGTTCGATGCCGAAGCGCTCGTCAACCGCCTTGAGGGTCTCGCGGATCGTGGCGGGGGCCGGAACGGACGCGTAGTAGCCGAGCTTCGGCGCATAGATCGTCAGGTGCTTGCCGTCGTAGATGAAATCCCGCGCCTTGCGATCCCAGGCTGTGCTGATCACGAAACCGTCTGGCTTCTTCACCTTGTAGGTGGTGACCCCGTTCATCTGGATCTTCTCGCCGTCGTCGAGGACGAGATCGATGCTGGCGTTCGAGGTGATCTGGAACGCGTTGAGCGAGGTCAGGTAGGCGCTCATTCGCTTGAGCGCTTGTGTGGACTCCGGGGTCACGGTCGCGGCTGCGGCCTTGGGAGCCAGCGCGGCCTTCTTTACAGCGGCGTCAGGCGCCGCGGCGACGGGGACGGCGAGACTAAGCGCCAGTGCGGCGCAGAGCGCCAGGCGGGGTGAGATCATGGCGGAGATACTCCTGCGAGGTGGCTGACGGCGTGGCCGCAACTCGTCGTCGGGGGGCGGCTCGGCCGAGGGATCGCCCCGTTCGCGATCCGATGTAGACGTGCGTCGCGCGAACCCTGAGCCCAGGCGCTCGACCGGCGGCATGCGCCATGACCCGCCAAGAGCCGCAGGCTTGGGCCAAAGCAGATGGATGCTGAGGACGAAGCGGCCCGCGGGAGCCGGGAGCCAATTGGCACGCCATGCTTCGGCCGGCGGCGTGGTCTGGATCAGGAGATCGAGCGAGCCGTCGCGGTTGTAGGCGAGCTGTTGCCGGTCGCCGAGGCTGATACGCGACTGGCCGACTGGCCGGGGCGTGGTGGTGAGCGACCAGAAGGTTTCGACGGGTGGGCCCGCCTCCGGCGCGAAGTGGATGCGATAGCGCTCCGAGCCGTGCAGCGGTCGGGAAGATTCATCCACCTGGCAGACCAGAGCATGAATGTCGGCCGGGGGCGGCGCGCCAAGGCAGCGGTAAGCCCGCGCCGCTCGCATCAGAGGGCCCAGCCAGGACGGCTCGGCGCCGCAGCGCGCGCGCCAGGTGCCTTCCACGGGGTCCAGTTGCGCCGCATCGCGGATCGATTTGAAGGCGTCCGCGAAGCCTTTGCGGACCGCGTCGCGCACATCGTTGGGCGAGCTCGACTTCTCGTGGAATATGCCGAGCAGTTCGGCGACGGAGGCGTTGATCGGCTGGATCGCATCGCGGACCCGGCCGGGAGCACGATCGATCAGAAGGCTGAACCGCTGAAGGAACGCGTCTGGCTCCAAATCCGCCACCCGCTGGATGCAGGTGGAGGTCGGTGGGTCGAGGCGCAGCATCGGGCCCTGGGCGCCCGCGCTTCCACCCTCCAGGCGCGCGAGGGACTGGCGCTCCGCCAGGCTCTCGGCGGCTTTGCGGTCAGCCGCCGAATTGGCGCTGATCCGGACGATCGCCCAAACCTGCTCGCTGGGCGATTTGACGGCCGTCAGACGGCTAGGGAGCTCGCCCTGCCACGTTGGCCCTGCGATGGCGATATCTCCGCCACCGCCATGCCCAGTCCGGGGTCCGAAGCCCGCGATGGTGGCGCCCGCGGTATCGATGAGGGCGAGATTGAAATAGCGGCCTTGCATGTCCGGCAACTGCAGCACGACAGGACCCGCCGAAAGGTCGATCCAGGCAGTCGTGGCGACGGTGTGGACATCTTCGTCGGCGAGGCCGGGCGCGACGTCCGCGGAGTTGGCCGGCAGGTGCAGAATGCGGTTGAGCCCCAGCGGATGCAGCTGGCGCACCGCATCCACCAACACCAGCGGGAAACCTGCCACGAAAACCTCGCCCGCCGTGCGGCGGACCTGATCGATCGACCCAGCGAATGTGGATTGCGGCGACACCAACGCACTCCGGAAAGTCTCGAAACTCCCTCAGGGGGGCGTCGCGACCAATCCGGGAAATCCCCAACCGCAGGGGGCGGGGCGCCCTAGGGCCACCGTCATTTTCGCTCGGATTGTGAGGCTCAGGGTCCCTAGGGCTGGATCAGATTGTGTTTGATCGCGAAGCGGACGAATTCGGCAGCAGTCCGCGCGCCTGCCTTGCGCATGGCGGCCGAGCGATGGCTCTCTACAGTCTTGATGCTGATACCCAGGAGGCGGGCGATCTGCTTGTTGGAGTTGCCCTCGGCGATCAGTTGAGCCACCTCCAGCTCTCGGGTGGTGAAGCTCTCCAGCCGCCAGCGCTTGCGCTCGTTCATTGCCGCGTCGAGCAAGAGCTCGGACACCACGGAGGAGAAGTACGGCCGGTTGGCCCCCAGGGCGGAGATCGCCGCCTCAAGATGCCGCTCGCTGTCTGTCTTCAGCACGTAGCCGCGAGCGCCAGCGGCCAGCGCTCCGCTCACAGTCTCGTCGTCGTCGTGCATCGTGAACAGAAGGACACTGGTCTTCGGACTGTCCTGGCGCAGGCGCCGCGTCAGGGCCACGCCGTTGAGCAGCGGAAGCGAGAGATCGAGGACCGCGACGTCGGGTTTTTCGCGGAGCGCGATTTCCAGAGCCTGCTGCCCATCGCCCGCTTCTCCGACGACCTCCCAGCCAGGGTGCGCTTCGATCACATCGCGCACGCCTTTTCGAACGATTTCATGGTCATCCGCGATAAGGATGCGCAACATTCACGACTCCCCAGCCCGAGCGGTCGGACTCCTAGCCATAGACGCAATCAAACCATGATCGCATCGGGCGAAACCCCCATGCGCGTCGTGAATGGAGGCCCTCATGGGCGTATCGAGAGTACGACCTTGAGTCGACCGCAAAACCTAGGCGTGTGAGTCGGGGCGAGCCTAGGCGGCTAACCGCGAACTTGCGCTATTGCCCTCAGGCGGGTGGCTGTTCGCGACGGGCCGGTGCGTCTCGGCGAGCCGCATCTTCGTTAGCGGCCGAGTCGGGATAGCGGAATCCCT
>DASXKT010000022.1:0-10587 GCA_036496685.1 Phenylobacterium sp. | reverse complement strand
GGCGCGTTCCCCGAACCGATCTTCAAGGCGCGCTATTACGCGAATCCGGCGACGGTCGGCGTCGATCTGCGGATCAAGCTCGAGCAGCCACGGCAGTAGCGCGTGACTGGGGACTGACGGCGACAGCAAGCGTGTCGCGATCCCATCCGCGGTGGGCCGGTCGGGCGGACGGGATCGCGACACGCTTGGCTGGCGCGCTTCTGAGGCTCGAACGCGCAACTGACGCGTCCGGTCCATGACCAGCCGCCAGCCGAAGAGCGCTGGCGGGCTCGGGCTGGGCGAGGCGTAATGCGGCGAGAAGGTCCCGACCGACAGCCGCCGCTCAGACGAGTTCGAGCCCCTCCAGGTCGCCGCGTTCGCGCCACTTCGCCATCAGCGCATTGAAGGCGTTGATGCCCGGGGCATAGCCGCCGGCGCCGAGGCCGCCGGAGCCCGGCTCGCCGAAATGCCCCTCGTTGTTGTAGTAGCCGGGGGTGCAGGCGGCGAGGAAGCGGGCCGCGACCACCGACAGCCGGTTGATCTCGGCCACCCAATCCGTCTCGGCCTGCTTGGTCGAGTGCGTGTAGCGAGCGCCGCGGCCCATCACTTCGCGGATGATGTAGCTGACGTGCTGGGCCTGGTCGTCGAGCACGGAGGTCAGGTTCACCGAGCCGCCGTTCTGCGACTGGCCGAGGATGAAGCAGTTCGGAAACCCGTGGCTGGAGAAGCCGTGGTAGGTCTTCATCCCGTCGGACCAGTAGTCGCTCAGCGTCTGGCCGCCGATGCCGACCAGGTCGTAGCCGGCGCGCCGGGTCCAGGCCGTGCCAACTTCGAAACCGGTCGCGAAGATGATGCAGTCGACTTCGTACTCGACGCCGTTCGCCACCACCGCGTTCCTGGTGATCCGCTCGACGCCTTTGTTCTCGGAGGTGTCGATCAGCCTGACGTTCGGCCGGTTGAACGTCGGCAGGTAGTCGTCGTTGAAGGTCGGGCGCTTGCAGAACTGACGGTACCAGGGCTTCAGCGCCTCCGCGGTGGCGGGATCCGTCACCGTTTTGTCGACCCGCTTGCGGATGCCGTTCATCTTCTCGAAGTCGGCGATCTCCAGCATCCGGGCGACGTCGCGCTTGCTCATTTCCTGCCCGGTTCGCACCTTGGCGGCGCGGCTCAGGTTGCGGAAGATGTCGGTCCAGCCGTCGTTGACCAGGTCTTCCTCGACCGGCGCGCCGATCACCATGTTGTTGAAGTTCTCTCGCCGCGCGCGCTGCCAGCCCGGCTGCAGGGTCTGCGCCCAGTCTTGATCGGTCGGCTTGTTGCCGCGCAGGTCGACGCTCGATGGGGTGCGCTGGAAGACGTACAGCTGCTTGGCGCTGGCCCCGACGTGCGGCACCGACTGGATCGCCGTCGCCCCGGTGCCGATGATCGCCACCCGCTTGTCGGCCAGCTTGGTCAAGCCGCCGGCGTGGCTGCCGCCGGTGTAGTCGTAGTCCCAGCGGCTGGTGTGGAAGGTGTGCCCCTCGAAGTCGGTGATGCCTGGAATGGCCGGCAGCTTCGGCCGGTTCAGCGGGCCGGTGGCCATCACCACGAAACGCGCCCGCATGCGATCCTCGCGGTCGGTCGAGACGATCCAGCGCGCGGCCGCCTCGTCCCAGCGCAGTTCCGTCACCTTTGTCTGGAAGCAGGCGTTGTCGTAGAGGTTGTAGTGCTTGGCGATCCGCTGGGAGTGCTCGTAGATCTCCGGGGCGAAGGAGTACTTCTCCTTCGGCATGTAGCCGAGCTCCTCGACCAGCGGCAGGTAGCAGTAGCTCTCGATGTCGCACTGCGCGCCGGGATAGCGGTTCCAGTACCAGGTGCCGCCGAAGTCGCCCCCCGCCTCGATGACCCGGATATTCTGGAGACCGGCTTCGCGCGCCCGTGCGCCCATCAAGAGGCCGCCGAAGCCACCGCCGATGATCACCAGGTCGACGTCGTCGGCCAGCGACGCGCGACTGAACCCGGGCTCGACGTAGTGGTCGTCGACGAAGTGCCGGAAGCGGCCCTCGACCTCGACATACTGATTGTTGCCGTCGCCGCGGACGCGCTTGTCCCGCTCCTGCTGGTACTTCTCGCGCAGGGCGTCCGGATCGAAATCCAGGACCATCTCGTCGAGCGCGCTCGTCTCACCCATCTCGTTCCCTCTGGCCGTCGCTTCGTTTGACGTCTTCGTGTCGCGCGAAGTTCAGATTGGGCCCCGCAAGGGAAGTCAACCGACAGGTGGCCGCGCCCGGCCAGACGGCTGGCGGTCCCGACCTCTCAGGCCGGCGCTCAGTTTTCCCCGGGGGCAATGCGCGACTGACGGCGAGCCGCCGCGCGACGATCGCTACGTCCCGTTCGTCGACTGCCGACGAATTCAATCCGCCAGTGCCTGGCCTCTAGGCGCGGCCGCTCTCAGACCGCGCCAGATCGCCCGGGTCAGTTGCGAGGCGTGCGAACCGGCGGCAGCGGCTGGGGCGCAGGCGCCTCGGCCGCCGGCGGCGGCGCCGCGGCTGCGGCCCCGCAGTCGCCGGGAACCCATTGGTAGTGGTTCACGTCGGACCGCCATGCCCAGTTGCCGCAAGCGGCCGGCGGAGCGCTCTCGGGCGGCGGGGCGTAGTCATCGTAGCCGTAGTAGCCGCTTGGATATGGCGCGCCCCAGTAGGGGTCGCCCCAATAGTACCACGGGTAAGCGGCGGCGTAGCCCAGGGCGAAACCGCCCCAGAACGGGTAGAACCCGCAGCAGCCGTGGCCGTACCAGCCCCAGCCGTGCCAGCCGCCCCAGCCGCCATGCCAGCCCCCGTGCCAGCCGCCGCCATGCCAGCCGCCGCCGTGCCAGCCACCACCACCGCCGTGCCAGCCGCCACCGCCGCCGTGCCAGCCGCCGCCACCGCCGTGCCAACCGCCACCGCCGCCGCCACCACCACGACCGCCCATCCCACCGTGCTGGGCCAGGGCGCTGACGGGAACGGCGAGGAGGGCTGCGGCCGCGACCGCACCGAAGAGTTTCTGCATCGTAGCCTCCGTTCCTGTCCCTCGAACGTTAATGTAGTAGGACTAGTTGCGCTCAAGAAGAGGGACCTTGACGCGGAGTCAGTTGAGGATTTTCACCCATGAGCCTTTCTCGCCGTCGCTTTCCGCTCCCCGCCGCCGCATTGGCCCTCGCGTCGGTCCTGGCCGCCGCGGGCGTGTCCGTCGCCCAGCCGAGTGGCGGTCAGTATGGTCAACCGGGCGGAGGCGGCGACGCACGCGGGCCGGCGCCCCGCCAGTCGTACGGCGCTGGACCTCCGGCTGAGCTTGCAAGCCTGCACGCCACGCTGCAGATCACGGCGGCCCAGGAACCCGCCTGGCGCGCCTTCGCCGCCGCCTCCCAGCCGGATCCCCAGCAGGCAGGGCGCGAGCAAAGCGCCCGGCAGATGCTGCCGACGCTCACCTCGCCCCAGCGCGTCGATCTCTCGCTCGCCGTCATGGAAGCCGACCTCCAGACCCTGCGGGAGCGAGGCCGGGCGCTGAAGACCTTCTACGCCACGCTCACTCCGGCCCAGCAAGCCGCCTTCGACCGGGCGACCCTGCCAGATGAGGAAGCGACCCGCGGCTCGTTGCGGCGCTGACCCACCGGCGCTTACCGGCGAGCGCTCAGGTAGTTCAGGGCCTGGCGGCCGGGCAGGAAGAAGTAGCCGCCGCCGATCACGCTGACGAACGACGGCAAGCCCGTCAGCTGTCTTGGGCCGTCAGGTGTCGGAATGGTGTAGGTTCCATCCGCCCGGTTCGTCCCCATGAGCGGATCGGCCTCGCCGCAGAGCGGACCGAAGGAGGTCGAGCCGATCCAGGTCTGCTGCAGGAACTCGAACTGCCGATCGAGGTCGGCGTTGAGGCACATGAAGAGCAGTCCCTGGGCCTCGGTTTCAGCGTTGCTTTTATCGTCCACGTAGCTACGGCCGCGGCGCAGGATGCGATGCCGGTTGGTGATCGACATCTGTGTCTTGTTGTCGGGATTGAACTGGTCGCGCGGGTTGGCGCGGCGAATGTGGGCCCCGAACGGGCACGCCAGCCCCTGCGGATCGTCGCGCCCGAACAGGAAGTTCTCATCCTTCTTGATCGGATCGTAGTTCGGCGGCTCGGCGTGCGGAAACTGGACCAGCGGCGCGCCGTTGGGCCAGCGCCCCACCATCTTGGCCGCCACCCAGTCAGGGTGTTTGCCCAGCTTGGCGGCTTCGGAGCCGACGTGGCTCTTAAAGCGCGCGACTTCCTGCTTCAGTTGCCGGATCACCAGGTAGCTGCCGTTTCGGCCGAGGTCGCGGACAGGCGCCTCGGTCGGCGGCGGCGGGAAGTCGGCCGGAAGGTCGGGCAACAGGTTGTGCGGGTCGTGAGTGGCCAACACCTGCGGTGTCGGCGGAAACTGATTGCGCCCGTCGGGATAGCCCAGGATGAACTCCCCCGGCTCCAACCGGTCGTTCGCCATCGCCCCGACCGATGACGCCAAGCCCCTGATCGAGGGTTGCGAAACACCGTCGACGAAGCCGAACGGCTCCTTGAGCGGAATTAGCTTCTTGGTCCGCGGATCGGTTGGACGCGGCCACCGGCGAAGCCTGATCTGGTACGGCGCGTGCATTCCCATCCGCACGCATTCAGCTGTCTCACAGTCCAGCCGCGCTTCCAGGGTCGCCGCATCCACGGCATAGAGCAGCAGCACCGCATCGACCGGATTGTCGGGGCCGCCCCATTCCCACTTCTCCGGATCGTTCTCGCCCACGTCGCCCAGCACGTTGGCGCGGGCTTTATCGGCCATGCCCATGACGAACGGCAGCGAAAATCCCGCCGCCAGCGGGTGAGTCGTCCCGAGCCCCAGCCCCTTCAGCCCGCTGGCCGACACGGCCACCGCCATGGCGGTCTTGTCTTGCTGCGCGTCGCCGAAATGGATCCGCGCGGTGACGCCGGCAAGCCAGGCCCGGCAGGCGCTCGCGCCCAGGTCGGATGGGAATGTGACCGCGAGCGCAACGCTTTCGACCAGTTTGCGATAGCCGCTGAGCGCCACGCCCTGGATTTGGTCGGTTTCGATCTCGCCCACCGGCCTCGGCACGGCGCCGAACAGCTTGAGCCAACCGTCGGCCTCGCTGGGCGTGAGCGCCGTGGCGTTCAGGCCGCAGCGGATCTCGGCGTTGCAGCGGATATCGGTCGTGGTGAGATGCGGGTAGGCCGAGTACCAGAAGCGCGTCGGGATCATCGTCCGTCGGACCCAGCGCTTGAACCGGTCGCCATCGTCCGCCCCTTTGAAGAACAGCGCGAAGGTTTTTGGAAAGCCTTTCGCGTTGCTCCAGATGCCGGTCGCGCCGGTAGGCAACAGGGTGACGGCATCCTCAAGATAGCTCTGCCAGCTGCCGTCGTAGTCGGCGGCGAACACGAGCTGACTGGTACTGGGGATGCGGGCCCACTGGATGAAATGGATTGTGCCAAGTCCGGCCAGGAACCCGGTCTTGAACAGCCCCGCCCTAACCGTCAGGCTGGCGGCGTAGAGGCCGAGCGGCAACGTGATGAACTGCCGAAAGAAGCCCGGTGAGATCGTGACGGCGCTCACCATGTGATTCTGTTTGTAAGGCGGCCGATCCTCGCCGCGAATGACCTCCGCCAGGCGCCTGGGATCGGGGTCAGCGTCGCACGGCTTGTCGCGGGTTTCATGATATCTCAGGCGCCAATAGAGCAATCCGGCCACTGCGAACAGGAACAACACAAGTGACAAACATCCCAGCGCCGCCGTGGACCAGACGGCGAACGGCGATAGCACAATATTTCGAACATTCTGCCGAACTACAAAAGTTGTTGAATATATCAACCATGCCTTAAATACAAATATTGTCACGAGAACGATCATCAATCCCGTTACGATCAACAACCAACGAGGCATACTTGAAATATTCATGAATCCTAGTACATTTTTTATAATGCCAAATATAGAATTGACAATAATACCCAATATCAAGGCAAAAGGAATAGATAGAATTATCCTCGAAGAATCTGATGTATCTTGTCCAAATATAGGATCAAGTAGAGATAGCATATTTACAGACAGCACCGCGAGCAGCACAATAAACAGGAAGGACCAGTCCAGGACCAGCACGCCGATGATGGCCAGCGTTGGATTCGCCGAGCCGCTCGGGGGCGTGTCGGACGTCATGAAGCTGAGGGGTCGCGGTGTGGATCGCGCGCGCGGCTGCAGGCCTGTCGCCGTTCGCGCGGCCTCAAGATAGGAGAGCGCCGGCGACCGGCCTTGGGCGCCGAACCCGTCGACGACTGCTCTTGCCAGGTGCGCGGTGCGCTCGTCCTCTTTGATCTGTCTGACCGTGAGGCCCGGAGTTCCCTGGAACGGGAGGCCGGTGGCGCGGTGCGGCCAGAGCGGCAAGGCCGCGGCGACAGGCTTGAGCAGATACCGCTCCAGGAGCCACCGAAGCGCCGGCTTGTCTTCGACGCCGGCGGCGGCCCGGAAGACGGGCAACAGAAGGGCTCCGGCGTGCTCGACCAGCGCGGCAATGGCTTTCGTCGACTCGCCGTCGGCCGCGACATGGGCGACCAGGAACGGAGGATCGTCGCCGTCCCTGTCCCGCACGACCGTCAGGCTCAGGAAGTGGATGACCCTACATGCATCGAGCGCGTCCCTGATCGGGGTGTCGGCGGGATTGCCGAGCCCGTCCAGCAGCGCGTCGATCTCGAGCGCGGCGCTTTGCGAGATCGGCACGCAGATCAGAAACGGCGGCTGCTGCGAAGGCGTCGGCGGAGGCAGCTGATGTTTGACGGTCATGGCGCCGTTCCCGCCCGCTTGCTGAACTTCACCATTAGGCGGCCTGGGGCGGTGCCCAGGCAGTTGGTCGGACGCCCGCGCACGGCGAGCCCAGGCACTCTGCTCAGGCCCAGGAACATCTCGGCAAGTATCGAGGGCGAGAGCAGGTGGCCGCGGCACAGGTGGGGGCCGCCTACAGGCCCGAAGTGAAGGTAGTCGGTCGGGCTTCGGCCAGCCCTCACGACCCGCGGTGAGTTCGGGATATCGATCCCCGCGGACTTGACCAGGGCGCAGACGTATTCGTCGGCGGCGACGGTCAGCCCCGCCAACTCGACTGGGCCAGTGGCGTTGCGCAGCAGGTGGGCCGAGGGCGGCGCAAGGCGAAGTTGCTCCTGCACAAATTCCTCCGCGTCCATCTGGCCGAGCTGGCGGAGCGAAGGCTCGAGGCCTGGGCCGTCGGGCGCCAGCCAGCGATCGAGAATCCCGTAGAACCCCTCGCCGGGGACCAGCAGGATGGTGCTGAGCAGTTCCATCACGATCGAGACGACGTGTTCCCGATAGACGGCGTCCGTAACCCCTGTCGTACCCCCTTTGAATTCGTCGCGCACAGCCCACAGGGCACTGAGCAGCGTCTGGTCGGCGGGCGCCGCCTTTGCAGCGTCGACACGGGTCCCGGCCAGGCTGCGCAGCCACCATGCGCCGCACCGCGCGATCAAGCGCATGGGCCGCGACCTGCCCTCGAAGTTGATCAGCAGTTGCGCGATAACAACCTCCGACCAGGCGAGCTCGGTCAGAAAGGGTCCGTTTCGGGGCGCTAGGAATCGGAAGATCGAGTGGCCGTTCGCCAGCCAGATGAGCAGGCCCAGGAGGCTGAGTATCCGCGGCCCAGGCAGTCCGATGACGCGTCTGCCGATCAGGTAGGGTACAAAGAAGCCGTACTCGGAGATCACATCGAAGCGCCGCCGCTCGCGGCGCCGGACTTCGGTCAGGATCTGCTCCACGCACTCCCTCGCCATGGCGCGTCGCGCGGTCGGGTCGGGGTCAAACCACGGCGTCCTGCGCGACGCGGCGCAGAGGATTTTCAGGCGTTCCTCCCGTTGCGGCCCCTTGGGACGCATTATCAAGGTGGCGCGTTGCGACCCGATCGCCGTGTAGAGCGGGTTATAATGGCGCACGGAGAAGGCGTCCTCGTCCGTCAGTACGCGGACGACATCGGCGTGCCGGGCGACGAAGACCATCGATCTGCCATCAACGCGACGCTCGCGATAACGGATGGCATGTCCGCGTTCGAGGACCTCGACACCGATCGCATCCAGCTCCGCCTGGTTCTGCAAAATCGCCGAAAGGTCGTCTATGTCGCGATCAATCGGGGGCATTGAGCGCCCTCTCGCAATCCGCCTGCAGCGGATTCATGCCGTGGCGCCTCGCGCGCCGCAGCGCCCAGAGAAAGTCTGACTCCGCGGTGTCGGTCTGGACACCGAGCGCGCGCTTCAGTTCGCCCCGCGAAAACAGGCCGTAGGCGTAGTGCGGCGAGTCCCGCGTCGACCGCATGGCGGAAATGCCATGATCGAGCGTGCGCAGGGCCTCGTCGGCCCGGCCGGCCCGGGCCAGCAGCCGCGCCTTGGCGTCGTAGGTGTAGTAGGTATTGGAAACGCAGCTGAAGCGGCCAAGATCGTGGTCGATGACGCGTTGGACGATGCGCCTCGCCTCTTCGTCGCGACCGGTCCGGACCAGAGCCGACGCGAACCAGCCGGATATGCCGGCATCGAGGCCGAGCATCTCTCCCGACCGACAAATGCCGTAGCCCTTCTCTAGAACGTCGCAGGCCTCTTCCAACCGACCGCGGCGCAGCAGGCAGTAGCCCACCGACATGCTGGCCAGCAGCTGGGACAAAGGCTGGCGCATGACATCGGCCACGCGCTGCGCTTCCGCGGCCTCGCGCTCAGCCTCGTCGAAGCGCCCAAGATCGGTGAGAAACCAGCCGGTGAACGCGCGGACCCTGACGCTCATGACCCCAATGGCCCCGAACCGCGCGGTCTCGAGCCTGCCGCTCAACTGCTGGCTCAGCTCCTGCTCAAGGCGAATGGCGTTGCCGATGTGGCCGCGATGGAACTCCGCCCAGCCGAGAATGTATTGGGCATACGTGACCAGGGGCAGGTCTCCGGCGGCCTTCGCCGCCGCGAGGGCCTGACCGGCAAAGCTGTGCGCCAGCTTGTATCGGCCGATGATGAGGTAGGTCGTGGCCAGGTGCGCGGTCACCTGACAGGTCTTTCGCCTGGCGTCCGCTTGCTCAGTGATTGCGAGCGCCCGCTCCAGCGGCACGACCAGTTCATGCAGGTCGCTGAGCTGGTTGATGGCGTCGAACGTCAGGAGGTTGAAGTCGACCTCTCGCATGTCGGCCGCTGACCCCAGTTCCGCGCAGATCGAAAGTGCGCGCCGACGCAGCTCGACGACCGACTGCACCGCTGAGTGTCCGATTGACTCCCGGCACGCCTCCCACAGGAAATCCAACGCCCGCTGCTTCTGACCCGCGCGATAGGCGTGGTCGGCCAGGGCTTCGTGCGAGAGCGCCAACTGGTGTTCGTCGGCGAGGGCGACATCGAGCACGGCCGCATGCAGGCGCGCACGGCCGGCGCGTGGAATGCCCTCGTAGGTAGCCACGCGGGTGATCTGATGGGCGAATTCCACGGACATGTCCGCGCTGGCGATCAGCAGACGCTCCTGCACCAACTCCCGCAGCGCGACTTCGAAAGGATCGGTCTCCAGACCCGCGACCCAGCGAAGGATGAGCGCCGGAAAGCGCATGCCGATCACGCTGGCACAGTGCAAGAGCCGCCTGGCGTGCGCCGAGAGCTTGTCGGCGCGGGAGCGGATCAGGATCTCGATGCTCATCGGCACGCCGCCGATCCCACGGGCGGCGGGCGATCCGAGGCCGCGCACGAGTTCCTCGAGCACGAAGGGGTTGCCGGCGCCGCGTTGCAGGACGCTGTCGATCAACCCGCCCTGCGGTTGTCGCATCGCCTCGTCGGCGGCTGTCGGCAGGGCGTTCATGACCAGCCGGCGTGCGTGGGAAGGAGCCAACTGTTCGAGTTGCAGCAGTCGCTGAGACAGCTTGGCCAACTGAGCCGCGCCTTCGGGTCGCGAGGTCACGATGGCGCACAGATGTTCGTCGGCGACGAAGGTCTCTCTCAGGCAGGCGAGCGTCTCCTGGTCGAGGTCGTGCGCGTCCTCGATGATCAGAAGCAGCGGGAGGCGGCCAGCAGCGATCCGGATCGTCTTGGCCAGGCCCTGGGTGATGGCTTGTTTGCGCGCATCGGTCGACATCGCCTTCCAGGCCTCGCCGGTCTGGGCGATGCCGAGGATGAAAGCCACGCCGGCCGCCTCCGCTTCGTCCAGCCCGATGGCGTCCACCGTGGCACAAACCTCGTCCTCGGGCTGGCCCTCGTCCAGCAACAGCAACTGCCGGACGCTGGCGCGAAGCGGGGCGAACGGCGTCGCGCTGTTCATGCTGACACCGCGCACCTGCACCACCCGACGGCCCGCTCTGAGGGCCATGGCTGTGGCCTCGAAGCAGAGGCGACTCTTGCCGAGGCCAGCTTCTCCCAGGATGCCGATCACGCCCGCCGAACCGGCGCGTATCGACTCCGCCAGGACCTTGAGCTCGTCGTCGCGGCCGACCAGCGGGCTCAGCCGGCGATGCGCGAAGTAGTGCTCGAGCTGGTAGTCGGGCGAGACTTCCAGCAGTTGCTCGATCGGCAGCGGCGGCTCGCCCTCGTCGACGGCCAGCGCCCCCAACGAGACCGAGCGCACGTAGCCGCGGATCA
>DASXKT010000021.1:0-3793 GCA_036496685.1 Phenylobacterium sp. | reverse complement strand
CTTGTCTCAAGCTGTTGACCGGCCTAGGTTTTCCCAGGCGTCGGGGACTCTTTTGCGAAGAGGGCTGCGACAATGAAACTCCTGAGCCTGGCGATTTCCTCGGCATTCTTGGCCACGATCGTGGCGGCGCCCCAGGCCGCGCGGGCCGATCACATCAGCCTGCAGAGCAAGGACAAGGTCGAGGGCGCCTGCAACGAGAAGGGCGGCGTCTATTGGCCGAGCAGCGCCGGCGGCACGTACGGCTGCATGAACAAGGACGGCAGCGGCATCGTCTGCGGCGGGACCTCCGCCGAGGACAAGAAGAGCTGCGACACCTGGCCGGCGTCGGCGAGGATCGCGCCGACGCGCAGCCAAGTCCGCGCCTGGGTGCGCACTCACCCCACCCAGACCACCGCGACAGCTCCGGTTCGCTAGAAGCGGAGCGAGCGCGCCTCTTTCACGTGCGGCAGCGCCTGGATCTTCCCGAGCAGCGCCTCGGTGGGTTCCTGGTCGACGCCCACGAGCGCGATGGCGTCATCGCCGGCCGAGACGCGACCAAGGTTGAAAGTCGCGATGTTGACCCCCGCCTCCGCCAGCAGGCCGCCCAGGTTGCCGATGAAGCCCGGCTTATCGAGGTTGTTGACGTAGAGCATCGTCGGGCCGAACGGCGCGTCGAGGTCCATGCCCTTAACCTCCACCACGCGCGGCGTACCGGCCAGCACCGAGCCCGCGAAGGAGCGCTTGCCCTTCTCGGTGGTGACGGTGATGCGGATCAGGCTCTCGTAGATCGGCGACTCTTCCTGCCGGCTCTCGGAGACGGTGATCCCCCGCTCCTTCGCCACGGCGGGCGCCGAGACCATATTGATCTCGGCCAGCATGGGCCGCATGACGCCGGCCAGGGCCGCCGCGGTCATCGGCTTGGCGTTCAGCGCGGCCACGTCGCCCTCGTAAGCGATGTCGATCGCCTTGATGCCGAAGTCGACCATCTGGCCCGCGAAGGCGCCCAGCTTTTCGGCCAGCGCGATGAAGGGCTTCAGGCGCGGCGCTTCTTCGGCGGTGACCGAGGGACTGTTGAGCGCGTTGGTGACAGCGCCGGTCAGCAGATAGTCGCTGATCTGTTCGGCCACCTGCAGGGCGACGTTCTCCTGCGCCTCGTTGGTGGAGGCGCCCAGGTGCGGGGTGGCGACGAAGTTCGGTGCGCCGAACAGCACGTTCTCCCGGGCGGGCTCAGTGACGAACACGTCGAAGCCCGCGCCGCCGATGTGGCCGCTTTCCAGGCCGGCTCGGAGCGCGGCCTCGTCAACCAGGCCGCCCCGGGCGCAGTTGATGATCATCACGCCCTTCTTGGTCTTCGCCAGGTTCTCGGCGGACAGGATGTTGCGGGTCTTGTCGGTGAGCGGCGTGTGCAGGGTGATGAAGTCGGCGCGGGCCAGGAGGTCCTCCAGCTCCACCTTCTCGACCCCGATTTCCACCGCGCGTTCCGGCGACAGGAAGGGATCGTAGGCCACCACCTTCATCTTCAGCCCGAGCGCCCGGTCGGCGACGATGGAGCCGATGTTGCCAGCCCCGATCAGGCCGAGCGTCTTGCCGTAGAGCTCGACTCCCATAAAGCGGCTCTTTTCCCACTTGCCGGCCTGGGTGGAGGCATCGGCGGCGGGCATCTGGCGGGCCAGGGCGAACATCATAGCGATGGCGTGCTCAGCGGTGGTGATCGAGTTCCCGAACGGGGTGTTCATCACCACGACCCCGGCCGCGGTGGCGGCGGGAATGTCGATGTTGTCGACGCCGATGCCGGCGCGCCCGATCACTTTCAGGCGGGCGGCGGCGGCGATCACGTCCTTGTTGGGCTTGGTGTCGGAACGGACCACCAGGCCGTCGTAGTCGCCGATGATCTTGATCAGCTCTTCCTTGGGAAGGCCGGTCTTGATGTCGGCGTCGACGCCGCGCTGACGGAAGATGTCGACGGCGGCGGGGCTGAGGCTGTCTGCGATAAGAACGCGGGGCATGGGAGTCTCCATCGGGAGAGGCCGTCCCCGACATCGCAGGGACGGTGTTGTTTCAAAAGGCGCTCAGGCGCGCCGGTTCAGGCAGGCTGAAGTTCGGAGGCGGTGGCCGCGAAGGCCCAGTCGAGCCAGGGCGTCAGGGCGTCGAGGTCGGCGGTGTCGACCGTGGCGCCGCACCAGATCCGCAGGCCCGGGGGTGCGTCACGGTAGCCGCCCACGTCGAGCGCCACGCCTTCCTTTTCCAGCAGGCCGGCCAGCTTTTTGGCGAAGTCGGCCTGGGCATCCTCGGAAAGCGAAGTGATACGCGGGTCGATGACCTTGACGCACACGGAGGTGTTGGACCGGATCGCCGGGTCTTCCGCTAGGAAGGCGACCCAGCCGGTCTTCTGCACCCAGGACTCCAGGACGCCCAGGTTGGCGTCCGCCCGTCGCTGCATCTCGGCGAGCCCCCCGATCGAGGCGGCCCACTTGAGTGCGTCGACGGCGTCCTCGACGGCCAGCATCGAGGGCGTGTTGATGGTCGCACCTTCGAAGAGGTCGAGGGTGACCTTGCCGGCCTTGGTCATGCGGAAGAGCTTCGGCATCGGCCAGGGCGGGGTATAGCTCTCCAGCCTGGCCACGGCGCGCGGCGACAGGATCAGAACGCCGTGCGCGGCCTCGCCGCCCAGCGCCTTCTGCCAGGAGAAGGTCACAACATCGAGCTTGGCCCAATCGAGGTTCTGGGCGAAGGCGGCGCTCGTGGCGTCGCAGATCACCACGCCCTCTCGATCGGCGGAGATGAAGTCAGCGTTGGGCACGCGCACGCCCGAGGTCGTGCCGTTCCAGGTGAACACCAGGTCGGCGTCGGGGCGAACCTTGGACAGGTCCGGCAGCTCGCCGTACGGGGCATCCAGCACTTCGGCCGGAATCTTCAGCTGCTTGACGACGTCCGTCACCCAGTCCTTGCCGAAGCTTTCGAAGGCGAGAAGCTGCACAGGCCGCGGGCCGAGCATCGACCACATGGCCATCTCGACGGCGCCGGTGTCGGAGCCGGGGACGATGCCGATCAGGAAGTCGTCGGGGACCTCCAGCACCTCTCGGGTGCGATCGATCGCTTCCTTCAGGCGCGCCTTGCCGAGCTTGGAGCGGTGCGAGCGCCCAAGGACTGCATTCTGAAGATTTTCGGGGGTCCATCCGGGGCGCTTTGCGCACGGCCCAGATGAAAACTCAGGTCGCGCCGGCCGCATGGCCGGCTTAGCGGGGGTCGTCATAGCAATGTCTCCCATCCTTGCAGATGGACTGCGCCCCGTTGGGAGGGCGTGGCCCGCGGGCCAAAAGCCCGGCTTCACGCTTCGGTGCAAGAGAAAGTTTCTGCGAGCGGCCTTAAGCCACGCTCTTAGCGACCCGCCTGAGAAGGCTGCAGATTAGGCCGCCGCTCTGCGCACCCGTCCGCGCCAGGCGACGGCCGTACCGATCAACAAGCAGAGGGTAATGCCCACGAAATCAGCGTTGTTGACGATCGCGTGGAAGCGGTCGTTCGGTCGCTCCGTGACGAAGTAGTAGGCGTAGAGAGTAAACTGGGCGGCATAGATCAGCATGGCCCCGCCCAGCCAGAGGCTGCCGTAGATCAGCACGACCGCCAACAGCGCCAGCGCCGCCAAGCCATCGATCACCAATTCCGCGATCGGCTGGATCCCGACAGGAAGAAAGGTCGTGGCGAGAATCGTCAGGAGCAGCGTCGCCAGCACGACCGCGCCGCCAATACGCTCCGGCGGGCCGCCCTTCCACAGCGAAAAGAGGCAACCCAGGAGGCCTAGGAGCGAGATGATTTG
>DASXKT010000020.1:0-2142 GCA_036496685.1 Phenylobacterium sp. | reverse complement strand
CGCCTTCGGCGGAACGTCAATGGCGCCGGTGTCGCCAAAAGCGCAGAAGGCTCGGGCGGTTTCCGTCGCTTCCCTGCCAACGCCTTCGAAATAGAGCCGCTCGAAATTCGAGGCCGACTGGATGTCCATGGCCGGCGACATAGTGGGATGCACCTTGCCGCGCGTGTAGCGCCCGGTCTCGAAGGTGCGTGCCAGGATGTCGTTCGAGTTGGTGGCCACCAGGATCCGAGCGATCGGCAGGCCCATGCGGTGGGCGGCATAGCCGGCGAAGGCGTCGCCGAAATTGCCGGACGGCACGCAGAAGGACACCTTCCGCCCAGGCGCGCCCAGGGCCGCCGCGGTGGTGAAGTAGTAGACCGCCTGGGCCGCGATCCGCGCAAAGTTGATCGAGTTCACGCCGGACAGGTCCACGGCCTGGCGCAGGCTGTCGTCCTGGAACGCCTGCTTGACGATCGCCTGGCAGTCGTCGAACGAGCCCTTCACGGCGACGCAGGCGACGTTGTCCTCGGCCGCCGTCGTCATGAACCGGCGTTGCACCTCGGAGATACGGCCTTCCGGGAAGAGGGCCACGACCCGCACGTTCTTGCGCCCACGGAACGCCTCGACGGCCGCCCCGCCGGTATCGCCGGAGGTGGCGCACAGGATGGTCTGGGTTCGCTTCTGGGCGCCCAGCAGGTGGTCGTAGAGCCGGGCCAGGATCTGCATGGCCACGTCCTTGAAGGCGAGGCTGGGGCCATGGAACAGCTCAGCCATGAACACGCCCGGATGCAACTGCGTCAGGGGCACGACCGCAGCGTGGGTGAAGGTCGCGTAGGCCTCGCGACACATCTCAGTAAGGTCGGCGGCTGCGATCTCGTTCTCGGCGAACGCGCCGATCACCCGAGCGGCGACGTTGGCGTAGTCCATTCCGGCGAAGCCAGCGATTTCTTCGGGCGAAATCTGCGGCCAGGTCTCGGGCACATAGAGGCCGCCGTCTGGCGCAAGCCCGCCGAGCACAGCGTCGACGAAGCCAACCGAAGGCGCCTGCCCCCGCGTGGAGACGTACCGCATCAAGCCCTCATCCGTTTGAAGAGAGCGGCGGCATAGACGCCGACCAGGGCCCCGGCAAGGCCGAACCAGGTCAGCGCATATTCCAAATGCCGGTTGGGGATGTCCGTCGGCAGCGGGGCCGCGACCAGGTCCTTGAACTCGGGATTGGTCACCGTCTCGGCCATCATGAAGTAGGGCGCCGGCGCGGCCGCGTGGAGTTGCCGGGCCATGCCGGCGGCATCGCGCAGGAACCAGCGTTCGGGCTTGTTCGGCGGGGTGAAGAGATTGCCGCGCTCGGGCTTGCGCAGGATCCCGATCACCCTCATCGGCGCCTTCGAAGCCGCATCGACGGCCGGGCGGGCGGTGACCGTGTCCGGCACGAAGCCACGATCAACCAGCACAGTGCGGTAGCGTGCGCTGGCCACTTCGCAGGCCGAGATAAGCCGCGTCCCCGCCTGGCCGTCGATGATCCCGTACATCTCAACGAAGGGCGCGGCGGCAAGTCCCGGACAGTCGGCGGTCACGCGGGTGAAGTCGACGTCGCGACCCCGGCTGAGCCCGTCCAGCACCGGCTCGATCGGCCGCGCCGGCGCAGCCTGAAGGGCTGCGATCTGGGCAAGCAGGCCTTCCTTCCACTTGAGCCTTTGCAACTGCCAGACGCCCAGGGCGACGAGGATCGCGATCCCGATTGCGGTGGCGACCGTCAGGCCGATGGGAAAGCTGCGCGACGCAGGCTTGCTCGCGCGCGGCTCGATCTGCGGTTCCCAGGCTTCAGTCACTGGGGGCCTCAGTCATGACGCGCTTGGCTGGCCTTGTTCATGAACTGGGCAGCCAGCATCAACCCCTTCATCGGTCGCAGCAGCACCAGCACGATGACCAAAGTCATCGGCAGCCAGATGCCGAGTGTCACCCAGACCGGCGGGTTGAACGCGACCGTGGTGAAGAGGGCCCCGAAGGCCACGATCAGGCCCGCGATGAGGATCACGAACACCGCCGGCCCGTCGCCCGAGTCCGCCGCCGCCAGGTCGAAGCCACACGCCTCGCAGGCCGGCGACACCTTCAGGAAACCCTCGAAGAGGAAGCCCTCTCCGCAGTTGGGGCAGCGCCCGGCCG
>DASXKT010000019.1:0-6803 GCA_036496685.1 Phenylobacterium sp. | reverse complement strand
GTCCAGGTCGGCTGAGAAGTCTTCGCGCGGGGCCGAGCTCTGCGCCGCCCGCGGGCCGGAAGAAAAGCCGCCGCCGTAGCCACCGGCGTCACCCTCGCCTGCATTCTCGCCGCGGCCGTCGAGCATGGTGAGCTCGCCGCGGAACTTCTGCAGCACGATCTCGGTGGAATACTTCTCGACGCCTGACTGGTCCGTCCATTTGCGCGTCTGGATCGCGCCCTCGACGTAGACCTTCGCGCCCTTGCGCAGGTACTGCTCGCAGACCTTCACGATGTTCTCGTTGAACACTACGACCCGGTGCCATTCGGTCTTTTCCTTGCGCTCGCCCGAGCTCCGGTCGCGCCAGGTTTCCGAGGTCGCGATCCTCAGGTTCGCCACCCGATCGCCGGAGGTAAGCGAGCGGATTTCGGGATCGGCCCCGAGATTGCCGACCAGAATGACCTTGTTGACGCTGCCCGCCATGTCGATGTCCTAAGCTTCCGTGGTTGCGGGCTGTCAGCCCTATTCGTCGTCTGAATGCGGACCAATGGCCCGCCGGCACGCTAGCGATCCGTCAACGTTTCGGCAAGGACTCGTTCTCGTTCCGTTCACACCGGAAACGGAACCGTCCACAGGCATTCCAGCGCGCGGGCTACTGCGTGGGCATCGCCCCGGGCATGGCCAACCGTCCGTCACCGGTGCGCACCAGCACCACGTAGCGGGCGCCCTCCAGACTGGTGGAGGTCAAGACGCCCTCGTCCTGCAGGAAGAGGAAGTTCGCCTGGTAGGCGCCATAGATGTTCTGCTGCGTCCCGCCCATCCGCAGGAACTTCAGCCGCATGGCCTCAAGGTTCGCCGCGCAGGTCTCGAGGTTCGGCGCATTGACCAGCTTGTTGAACTTCAGCTTGCCGCCCTTTTGCGGGACCACGTGGTAGCAGACGCCCGGGTCGCCGGGCGGCTCGGTCCGTTGGTTGCAGGCGGCGAGCCCCAAGACGGTGATGGCCGCGGCGACAGAAACGAGCGGGGCGAGGCGTTGCATGCGCCAAATCCTATACAAGCCCGGCGGTGTGCGCGAGCCGTCAGCCTGCGGGGGACCCGGCGCAACCGGGCTGGTCGATCAGTGGGCGGAAGTTGTGATTGTCGGCGGAGATCTCCACCCGCCCGGATTCCAGGCGCAAGGTCTGCTGGCCCCAACGGCCGTAGGCGGCGTCAGCCCCCCGTTCACAGCGGCCGGCGAACAGGGTCTGGACGCAGGCTCCGAGCGTCATGTCATTATTGTATTTCCGCCATTGGCCGTCTCCGTAGCGCCAGCAGGCGCCGCCGCCGCTGCTGACGATCTGCGGCAAGGCGTTTGGCGCCGCGACGGCGTCGACGGATGGCTGGTCGTGGGCCTCGCCGGCTCCCGACGGCGCAAGCGTCGTCAGCCCGGCTCCGGACGGGTCCGCGGCCGCGAGGACCCCGGTCTGGTCGACGCCCACGTCAAGGGAATCGGTGGAGACGCCGTTGCGTTTGGCGCACTCGGCGAGAGTGAGCTCGCCGACCGGCTGGCCGGCCACGAAGCAGCGCAAGGGTTTGGCCGGATCCATGTGGCCGTCGGTGGTGTCGGCGGAGTCGATGACCAGCCCTGCCTGAGACGCCGGCGGCGCGGTGGCCGCCTCGCCGCGGTGGCTCGCCACCAGGCTCCAGGCGATGGCCAGGCCGGCCAGAAGCGCCACAGCCGCGCCGGCGAGCGCCAGCACCGTCCTTCGATCCTTCAGGAAGTCCATGCCCCTCGCTAGACCCCGCATAGGCCCGTTTCAAGGCGCTGGCTGGCGCGCGCCCTGGAACGGACGATCAGGCGGTGAGGCGTGCAAGGCCCGCCTGCAGGTTGGCGATCTGGTCGGTCAGGTATTGCGGCACAGGTCCGCTGGCGCTCGCGGCGGCGGCCGGCGGCAAGGCGCTCTTCGGCGTCGCGGCGGTCACCAGGTCCTGGTAGGCGCGCCGCACGACGCCCATCGCGGCCGAGATCTGCGCCAGCGCGTGGCTGATCTGGGTGGGATCGTTGAGGTTGAGGCTGCTGGAAAGCCCCAGGCCGTAGAGCTGCGTGCCGCCGTCGCCGGGCATGAGCTTTCCGTCGGCATTCACCGTGGTCGAGCGCACCACGCCCTCCGAGATGCCGAGCAGCGCCAGGGCATCCTTGTCGCCCTTGCCGGCTCCGATCTCGATGGTCATCCGGGCATTGACCGGTGAGATGTGCAGCTGCTGCTTGCCGTCGAGCGTGCTGCCCACCGTCACCGTGGCCTCGAACCCTGACGCGCGCTGGATTTTCGTGGCCAGGGTCTTGAGGGTCTCATTCGGGTCGATGGTGATGGTCTTCGCCACGCCGTCGCCGGCCTTCACGGTGAACTGGTCGCCGGCGCGCAGTGAGCTCTGAGCCGTCAGAAGCTGGGAATCGGCCAGCTGCAGAGTGCCTGTGGGCAGGCCCAGCCGATCGAGGATGCTGGCGCCGGTCGGATCGGCCGCGATCGAGATCGGTGAGGCCATGTTGTCCTTGCCGGTGAACCGCTGCGAGGAGGTGATCGCCCCCGTCGCGATGTTGATGTTGGCGAGGAAGCCGTCCTTGGTCCCCACCGCCGGCTGGTTCGGCAAGTCCGTCCCGGCCTGGCCGGCGATCCACACCTGGCCATTGGCGACCGCCAGAGATGTCGCCACCTCGTCCCCCGAGCCGCCGTAGTAGGCGATGGCGTCGCTCGAACTGGCAGACAGGTCCGCGGAAATCGTCGCAGCGAAAGCGTCCGATCCGCCGGAGGCCGCGCGCGTCACCGTGCCCGCTGACAGCGCCGCATTGGACGTCGTGCCGGCGATCACCAGCTGGTTCCCGTTCAGCGCCAGACCCGCGATGCTGCCGCCCTGCAGGTCGCCCAGGTCGCGCGTCGACGCCAGCACCGGTGAGCCGGAGGAGACGTCGTAGTTGCGCAGGACCGCGTGGCCGTCCTCGACGCTGGCGGTGATCAGCGAATTGCCGTTGACCACCATGCCCTGCGGCTTGTCCGCGCCGGCCGTCCCGAACGTCTGGGTGAAGATCGCTTGCGGAGCTCCCTTCGCGGTGGTCGTGAAGCCCTCGATGTAGCCGTCGTAGCCGCCGATCGGCGTCGAGGTTCCAGGCATCTGTCCCTGCGCACGGCCGGCGACGTAGACGGTGTTGCCGTCGGCGCTGAACGCGACCTGGTCGGCTTCGTCGCTCAACCGGGACCCGCGCCGGGCGGTCCAAGTCTCGTTGCCGCTCGCGTCATAGAGTGTGACGAAGCTGTCGGTGTTCGAGGAGAATGAGCCCGTATCGCCTGAATTCAGCGCGCCGTCCGTGGAGCCGATCAGCGTGCCGGTGAGCGATCCGCTCACCGCGACCTTGCCGTCGGCCGAGACCGCCAGCCCAAGGCCGGTCGCCGACCCCGCCGCGCCGAGGGTCCGCGTGTAGATCAGCTGGCCGGCCGAATCATACTTCATCAGGGCGACGTCCTGCGTCCCCTGCAGCGCCTGGCCGTCCGTCGCGCCCGTGACATCGGCCAGCATATAGACCGAGCCGTCCGGGCCCACCTGGGTGGCGTGGATGGTCTTCACCTCTGGCCCGAGCGTCTCGGCGAAGGTGCGACCGTCAACGAAGTTCGCCTGCCCCGGAATCTGCGGCGGCGCACCGACGTTGGTCGTGTCAGTCTGGAATTTCAGAAGCTGCTGCTGGACATCCGAATCGGCCGTCGAGGGGTCGTGGTCAGGATTGGGATTGCCGATCGACTGCGCCATGTAGACCGCGCCCGCCGTCGCCGGCGCGCTGAAGCTCACCGTCTCGCTGGTGCCCACCGCCACCTTGAGTGAGTACTGATCCGGCGTGCTGGTCGGCAAGGTTACGGTCTTGCCGGCGACGGTGATCGTCTTTGGCTGGCCGATCGTCCGTTGCGTCTGGAAACGGGTCTCGACCCCAGCATCGGCCAGTTGCTGATTGATGTAGCCCAGGACGTTGACCAAGGTGCGCGGCTGCGTACCCATGTCGTCGAGGTTGATCGCCACGTTATGAGTTACGCCGATCCGCTTGATAGATATGTTGAATTGCACTGAACCCTGGAAGGCCGCAACCGGGTCAGTCGCCGTCGTCGCGATCGGCGGCGTGACGTAGGTGGTCACAGGCTTCGGCACCGTCAACGTCGAAGTGATGGAGCCCGCCAACGTACCGTCGGCGAGCCTCAACTGGTCGAAGTCGGTGCTGCCCACAAAGTCCGAGATCTGCCCGAGACCGCTGGCGAAGGCCTTGGCAAGCTGTGTCTGTTCAATCGGAGAATTGCCCTTGGCCTGCGCCTGGGACGCGATGTCCTGCAGGGTGTTAAGGCCCTGATAGAGGGCGAAGAGCTTCTTGTAGTCCACGCTGGCGCCCGGCAGGTCGAGTTGGGCGGCGTTCACGTTGACGATCGGCTGGCCCGCGAGCGCGCTCTGTACGATGGCGCTGGTCTGGGCAGGCGTCTCGCCACTGCTCCAGGGGGGCGTTGGGGCGACAGGCCCGGTCGGCACGTTTGAGGCGGTCGATGCGCTCGCGCCCACCGCCAGGCTGGATAGATCCAGGCTGACGATGCCGTTGCTGTCGGTGTTCGACGTATTGAACAGCCCCAGCACGTAGCTCTGATCGACGCCAATCTGCATGGTACGCCTTTTGCGGATGAGGCTCCGCAGCGACAGCATGCCGGCAAGAGCACTGAAGCTTTGTTAAGATGGGCGGGCTTCGCCCGGAAAACATTCAAGAAAAAACCCGGGCTGCAGGCGCTGCCCGGGTCGTTCCTTAGGCCCCAACGGAATGGCTTATTTGAAGAGCGAGAGGATCACCTGCGGGGCCTGGTTGGCGATCGACAGGGCCTGGGCGCCCAGTTGCTGCTGAACCTGCAGGGCCTGGAGGCGCGCGCTTTCCTTCGCGAGGTCGGCATCGACCAGGTTGCCCACGCCGGCCGTCAGCTGGTCGGTGAGTTGCGACACGAACGTCGCGTGATTGCTGATTTCCTTGCTCTGCGAGCCGAGATTGCCCAGCGCCTGGTTGGTGTTGCTGATCGAGGCGGTCACCTGCGCCAGCACGGCGGTCGCGAGCGTCACGGTGCTGAGCGACGCCGTCGACGGGATGGTGATGATCGTGCCGCCCAGCGAAAGGTTCTGGGTCGACAGGGTGATGAAGCTGTTCGCCTGGGCGTTGGCGATGAACTTGATCTGGCTGACGCTGCCATCAAGCATGTTCGCGCCGTCGAAATTGGCGTTCGTGATCACCTGACCGATCTGGCGAACGATCGACTTGAAGTCCGAGTCGAGCGCGGTTCGCGAGGCGGTGTCCAGCGACGGGTCCATCGCGGCCACGACCTTCTCCTTAATCTGCACCAGCAGGTCGGAGATGGTTGAGCCGGCGGTCGACGCGACGTCGGCGATCGATGTCGCCCGATCCAGGCTCATCTTCACGGCGCCGAGCGAACCGATGTCGGCTCGCTGCCCTTGCGCGATGGCCCAGACCGCCGCGTTATCCTTGGCGTTGTTAATCTTCAGCCCGGTGCTGATGCGATTCTGAACCTCACCGAGATCCGTCGTCGTCTTGTTCAGGTTCTGAAGCGCTATGAGGGCGGCCTCGTTGGTATGTACGCTCAGCGCCATCGAACCAGTCTCCTTCTCGCCAGCCTGTCGCCCGTGTTCGGACGAGTCGCATGGCCGGCTCACAGGCCAAGCTATGGATTCGTGGTGAGCAGAAGGTTAACGCCGAACGCGTTTCGCCGCCGCCGGCGCGCCGGGGCGGAAATCGAATGTCGGACCGTCCCTTAACGAAAGGACGGCGGATCAGGCCTTGGCGCGGACGACGTCGCCGGCTTCGTAGTCGAGGGCCTCACGCAACCTCAGGACCTGGTCCCGCGGCAGCTGCTGAATGACCTCGCCCGTACGCCGATCGATCGTCTTGTAGACGTACGAACCGGCGGCCTTGTCCTCTTCTATGACCAGTCGCAGATCCACCGGATCCGGGCCTTGAGCGGCGCTGGCCGTGGGCTTCCCGGTGTCGGGACGCGGCGCAGCGGGCTTTTGGCCGAAAGTCGGATCGGGGGTGGCTGCGAGGATCGCAACCTTGTTTTCCATCTCTCCTGTCGAGGACGCCGAAGGCGCCTACGCTCCATGAAAGGAAAAGCGGACGGCGGGAGGGCGAACCCTCCCGCCGCCGCCCGTCGGCTTATCGGAAGAGGCCGAGAAGGATCGACGACGACTGGTTGGCGATCGAAAGCGCCTGGATCCCCAGCTGCTGCTTGGTCTGCAGAGCCTGGAGGTTCGCACTTTCCTTCGCCAGGTCGGCGTCCACCAGGTTGCCGACACCCGCATCCACAGTGTTCTGCAGATTGGTGATGAAGGTCTGGTGGGAAGACAGCGCCTTGCTTCCGGTGCCGAGGTGGCCCATCGCGCTCGAGACGTTGGCGATCGCCGTGTTCACGGTCGCGATCATGTTGGTGGCCGTGGTCACCGTACCGATCGTGGCCGTCGCGGAGAGCGCGGTCCCCATGTTGGCGCCGCCAAGCGACAGATCCTGAGCCGAGACGGTGATCACCGACGAGCCGGTGTCGTTGGCCAGGGCCTGGATGGTCGTACCGCCGCTCTTGATCATGTTCGCGCCGTTGAACACGGCGTTGGTGATCGTCGTGGTGATCTGATCGCGCAGCGACTTGAACTCGTCGTTCAGGGCGTTGCGGCTGTTGGTGTCGAGGGTCGTGTCCGACGCCGCCAGGGCCTTTTCCTTCATCTGAAGGAGCAGGTCCGAGATCGAGTTGCCGGCCGACAGCGCCACATCGACG
>DASXKT010000018.1:0-20929 GCA_036496685.1 Phenylobacterium sp. | reverse complement strand
TGCCAGGCTCAGGGCGGCCACGGCCGCCAGAGTGATGATGCGCATTCGGTTCTCTCTCCCAATCGACTTCGCAGGGCTGCGAAGCCTTCGACAGCTCGGGCGGTTGTCGACTCGGCAAACACCCAACCCCGCGCGAAACGCGGGATTATGGTTGAGGTTGCACGATTTCGTTACCTAATGGTAGCGGCGGATCAAACCAACGAGCTTGCCCTGCACGGCCACTTGGTCCGGGCCGAAGATGCGAGTCTCATAGGCCGGGTTGGCCGCCTCCAGCGCGATGGAGGCGCCCTTGCGGCGCAGTCGCTTCAGCGTGGCTTCCTCGCCCATCACAAGCGCCACCACGATGTCTCCCGAGGTGGCGGTGTCGCCTCGCCGGATCACGACGAAGTCGCCATCGAGGATACCGGCGTTGATCATCGAGTCGCCCTGGATCTCCAGAACGAAGTGTTCGCCGGCCCCAAGGATGCTTTCGGGCACCGGAATGCGGTCGCGCTCCTGCTGAATCGCCTCGATCGGCGTCCCGGCGGCGATCTTGCCCAGGATCGGCAGTTCACGAGTGTCGTTGGCGGCGACCGGCGCGGCCGGCCCGCCGTCGACCAGCTGCGGCTTGAAGGGAGCGCGGCCCTTGGGTGGGGCGGCCATGGTGGCCTGTTGCGGCAGCTTGACCACCTCGAGGGCACGAGCCCGGTGCGGCAGGCGGCGTAAGAAACCGCGCTCTTCCAGCGCCGTGATCAACCGATGGATCCCGGACTTCGAAGCCAGATCCAGCGCCTCTTTCATCTCGTCGAAAGATGGCGAGACACCGCTCTCCTTGATCCGTTCATGAATGAACATGAGCAGTTCGTGTTGCTTGCGGGTGAGCATCGGGCCGAACCTCGAGTAGAGCGCCCCAAGACTGGAGCGAGAGAACAAAGCGCAAACGTTATGGATGTTCTCTAGGTGTTCCGTATTAATGTCAAGTTATCGTCCGTGTCGCTGAAAAATCACGGGAAAATCGGCCGCGAGGGATAAGCGCCGACGACTCAAACGGTCAGCAGGGCGCGAGTCGCCGCCGCGACATCGGCATGCCGCATCAGGCTTTCACCGACCAGCATCGCGCGGGCGCCGGAGCGTTCCAGCCGCGCTGCGTCTGTGGGAGTGAAGATGCCGCTTTCGGTGACCAGCAGGGCCCCTTGGGGGGCGTAACCGGCCAGGCGTTCGGTCACCGCCAGGTCGACGGAAAAGGTCCGAAGGTCGCGGTTGTTTACTCCCACGAGGTCGGCGCTCAGGGCGGCGGCGCGCGACATCTCAGCCTCGTCATGGGTTTCCACCAGCACGTCCATGCCGTGGTCTCGGGCCGCGCTCATCAGCTCGGCGGCCAGCATGTCATCGACCATGGCGAGGATCACCAGGATCGCATCGGCGCCCAGCGCGCGGCTCTCAACCACCTGCCAGGGGTCGACCAGGAACTCCTTACGGAGGCAGGGCAAGGTCGTGACTGCGCGGGCCGTGGCGAGGAAGGTGTCGTCGCCCTGGAAGCTCGGTGTGTCGGTCAGCACTGACAGGCAGGCGGCGCCGCCGGCCTCGTAGGCCTGCGCCAGCGCCGGGGGATCGAAGTCCTTCCGGATCAGGCCGCGGGAGGGGGAGGCCTTCTTGATCTCGGCGATCAGCGCCAGGCGCCCTGGCCCATGCGCCCCCTCAAGCGCCGCCCGAAAGCCGCGGGGCGCCGAGGCGGCGCGCGCGGCAGCTTCCACATCGGCCTGTGGCCGGGCGGCTTTGCGAGCGGCAACCTCTTCCCGCTTGTACGCGGCGATGCGGTCCAGGATGTCGCTCATCCCGCGTTCAGGGCCGCAAGCTTGTCGAGCGCATCCTGGGCGCGGCCATCATCGATGACGGCGCCGGCCAGCTCGACGCCATCGCGAAGCGTTTCGACCTTCTCCCCGACCAGGAAGGCGGCCGCGGCGTTCAGCATGACGATGTCGCGGTAGGGCCCGGTCTCGCCCGCCAGCAGGCGGCGCAGCGCGGCTGCGTTCTCCTTGGGCGTGCCACCGGTTAGATCGGCGAGGCCGGCGCGCGGCAGGCCGACCGCCTCAGGCGTGATCGCGAACAGCCGCACCTGGCCATCGCGCATCTCTGCGACGCTCGTCTCGCCGGTCGTGGTCATCTCGTCTAGGCCGGCGCCGTGCACCACCCAAGCGCGCTCTGCGCCGAGCTCGCCAAGGGCTTCGGCCAGCCTGGCGACCCAGCGTTCGGCGAAGACGCCCACCACCTGCCGCTTCGCGCCGGCCGGATTGGTCAGGGGGCCCAGCAGGTTGAAGATCGTCCGGAAGCCTAGCTCCACGCGGATCGGCGAAACGTGGCGCATGGCGCCGTGGTGGGCGGGCGCGAACATGAAGCAGATCCCCGCCTCGTCGAGCGCCTTCAGCTGCTGCTCGGCCGACATCGCTATGTCGACGCCGAGTTCAGTCAGAACATCGGCGGCGCCGGACTTCGACGACAGCGCCCGATTGCCGTGCTTGGCGACCTTCAGGCCTCCGCCTGCCGCCACGAAGCCGACCGCGGTCGAGATGTTCAGGGTGTGCAGGCCGTCGCCGCCGGTGCCGCAGACGTCGATCGTAGGGTAGGCCGGTTCGATCTGCACCGCGGCGCGGCGCATGGCGCGGGCGCAGGCCACGATCTCGCCCAGCGTCTCGCCGCGCATCCGCATCGCGGTGAGCGCGGCGCCGACCTGGGAAGGCGATGGTTCGCCCCGCAGGCAGGCGGCGAAGAACTCGCCGGCGGCGTCCTCGGAAAGGGTCGCGCCATCGGCCAGGCGGCTGAGCAGCGGCTTGAAGGCGTCGGACATGGCTCGGCGGTCAGACGTGCGCCAGGCGGCTGACGCCGGCGATGCTGAGGAAGTTGGCCAGGAGCTCGTAGCCGCACTCCGTGGCGATCGATTCCGGATGGAATTGCACGCCGTGGACGGGTCGGATTCGGTGCTGCACGCCCATGATCTCGCCGTCCTCGGTCCAGGCAGTGACTTCGAGCGCAGCGGGCAGCACGTCCTTCTCCACCGAGAGGCTGTGGTAGCGCGTCGCGGTGAAGGGGTTCTTCAGCCCGGCGAAGACGCCCTTGCCGTCGTGGTGGATCTGGCTGGTCTTGCCGTGCATCAGCGCCTTGGCGTGAACCACCTCGCCGCCGAAAGCCTGACCAATGGCTTGGTGGCCAAGGCAGACGCCGAAGATCGGAAGGTCGACCGGCGCGGCCTCCAGCAGGGCAAGGCAGATGCCGGCGTCGTTCGGGGTCTTGGGTCCGGGCGAGAGCAGCACGCCCTGCGGCTTCATACCCAGCGCCTCGCGCACGGTGATCGCATCGTTGCGCACGACATGCGTCTCCGCGCCCAGTTCGTTCAGGTAGTGAACCAGGTTGTAGGTGAAGCTGTCGTAGTTATCGATCACCAGGATCATGGCCGCCTATCTAGGCTGTGGCTGCGCCTGCGCCAAGCGCGACGATTGGCGAGCCGGGCGACTCCCGCGATCCTTGGTTCATGACGACCGGCTCTACGGCCCTGGATCTCGAGGCCCTGGCGCGGGCGAGGGCGTTGCTGACGCGTCCCGCGCGCCGTGAGCGGATATGGCCGGTACTGGCCGCAGCCGCGTTTCTCGCGATTTCAGCCCTGGCCTTCGCCACGGCCATGATCATGGCCCCGCCGCTGGTCAGCCAGCATGTGGCCCACCAGCGCGGCGCCATCTAGCCGGCCGCGATTCACGCTGTCTCGTGTAAGGACGCCTGATTCTTCTGGCGTTTCCGTTGCGGCACGGAGCAAGCTTTCCTCCAACGAGCACAAGTCCTGGGAGGACACGCGATGCATGACCTGATCATCCGGGGCGGGACCATCGTCGACGGGACCGGCGGGGAACCGTTCGTGGGCGACGTCGCCATCGATGGTGACCGCATCGTCGAGGTCGGCAAGGTCGAGGGCAAGGGACGCAGGGAGATCAACGCGGCCGGCCAGATCGTGACGCCGGGTTGGGTCGATATCCACACCCACTACGATGGCCAGGCGACCTGGGACCCGTTGCTGGCGCCCTCGAGCTGGCACGGCGTGACCACGGCGATCATGGGCAATTGCGGCGTCGGCTTCGCGCCTGTCCGCCCGGATGCCCACAACTTCCTGATCGAGCTGATGGAAGGGGTCGAGGACATTCCCGGAAGCGCCCTGCACGAGGGCATCGACTGGAAATGGGAGACCTTCCCCGAATACCTCGACGCCCTGGAGGCCAAGCCGCGGGCGATCGACATCGGCACGCACGTGCCGCACGCCCCAGTGCGGGCCTATGTGCTGGGCGAGCGCTGCAACACCGACTACCAGCCCAACGCAGAGGAGATCGCCGAGATGGCGCGCCTGGTGCGCGAGGGCGTCGAGGCCGGCGCGCTGGGCTTCTCGACCTCACGGACCCTGCTCCACAAGGATCTGAAGGGCGTCCACATGCCGGGCACCTTTGCGGGGTCCGACGAGATGCTGGCGCTCGGCCTTTCGATGAAGGGCTTGAAGCACGGCGTCTTTGAGATGGTCTCGGACCACCTCGGCGACGACGACGAGTGGATGTGGGTGAAGGGCTTCGCCCAGGAGACCGGCCTGCCGGTAACCTTGGTGGCGACCTCAGCGGGCGCCTACGAAGGCAACAAGATGTACAACATCGCCGAGGAAAGCCGGCGCCACGGGATGGATATCCGCCCGCAGATCGCCGGGCGCCCGACCGGCATCCTCCATGGCCTGACGTCCAACTTCCACGTGTTCTTGGCGAGCCCGACTTGGCGGGAAAAACTCGCGAAACTGTCCGTCGACGACCGTGTGGCCGCGATGAAGACGCCGGAGATTCGGGCGGCCCTGCTTTCCGAGCCGAGCCCGCTGATCACAGCGGCGGTCGGCGATGGCCAGGCGGGCGACCTGGCGGTGGCGTTCGGCGGCAGTCTGCTCTGGCGGATCTTCCCGTTGGGCGAACGGCCCAACTACGAGCCGGATCGCGAGCAGAGCGTGGCGGGCTTGGCCGAGGCCGCGGGTGTCCCGCCGTTGGAGATGATGTACGACCTGCTGGTCCGGGACGGCGGGCGCGAGCTGTTCTACCAGCCGCTGGGCGGCTACGTGACGTACAACTTCGACTTCTTCCGCAAGAACATGGAACATCCGAATGTTCTGTTTGGACTTTCGGACGGCGGCGCCCACTGCGGCGTCATCGCCGACGCCGGCATGCCGACGTTCATCCTGACGCACTGGGCCCGCGACCGCGTGAAGGGCGACAGGTTCCCGCTTGAGTTCCTGGTGCGCAAGCTGACGAGCGATACGGCCAAGGCCTATGGCCTGAACGATCGCGGCCAGCTGAAGCGCGGCCTGCTGGCCGACCTGAACGTCATCGACTTCGCGGCGCTGAAACTTGAGCGGCCGGTGGCGATCACCGACCTGCCGGCCGGCGGCAAGCGGCTTGTGCAGAAGGCCGAGGGCTACCGCTATACGATCAAGTCCGGCCAGGTGACGTTCGAGGACGGTAAGTCCACCGGCGCGCTCCCGGGCGGCCTCGTGCGCGGCGGCCGCGAGGCGGTGATCCTGCCGATCGCGGCGGAATAGCGTCGAGCCGTCGGCTGATCGTCAGCCGGCCGGCGCCTGGTTGGTGAAAACCGCCAGTTGGGCGTCGAAGGCGCGCCTGTAGGCGGGCCGCGCTTCGCCGCGGGCGACGTAGGCGGCAAGGCTGGGAAATTCTTCCAGTAGGCCCGATCCGCCCAACCTCAGCAGGACCGATACCATCAACAGGTCGCCGGCGCTGAATGCACCGTCGAGCCAGTCGGCGCCGCCTAGTCGATCGGAAAGCTCGCAGAGCCGGCCGCGAATCCGATCCTCCAGCATGGGCAGGCGCGCCTGATGCCAGGCCTTGTCACGCTCCATGAGCATCGCGCTTGAGCGCTCGACGATCGGCGGCTCGACCGTGCTGAGCGCGGCGAACATCCACGTGATCGCGCGAGCCCGGGCATTTGCGTCGTCGGGCAGGAGGCCCGCGTGGCGCTCCGCGATATGGAAGACGATGGCCCCCGACTCGAACAAGACAAGGTCGCCTTCTTCGTAGGTCGGGATCTGACCGAAAGGATGTAGCGCCCGATGCGCGGGCTCCTTCATCTCGGCGAACGAAACCAGGCGGAAGTCGTAGGGCTGATCCACTTCTTCGAGCGCCCAGCGGACGCGCATGTCTCGCGCAAGTCCTCGGCCGCGATCGGGAGACCGTTCAAAGGCGGTGATCGTGGGTATCATCGGAGGGCTCCGCGTGCCGGCATCGGTACGACGAATGAGGACTTCGGAAGACGACGTCCCTGCCGAAAATCTTCGACTCCCCGGCCTGCTAGACGAAGCGCCAGCTCTCCTCGGCCGCACGGCGAAGCGCGCGGGCCTTGTGCAGGGTCTCTTCGTATTCGGCATTGGGGTCTGAATCAGCCACCACGCCGCCGCCGGCCTGGACGTACATCACACCATCCTTGAAGAGCGCCGTACGCAGGATGATGCAGGTATCGACCGAGCCGTCGCAGCCGAAGTAGCCGGCGGCGCCTGCGTAGCCCACGCCGCGCTTCTCAACCTCCAGCTCATCGATGATTTCCATCGCCCTGACCTTGGGCGCTCCGGAGAGCGTGCCGGCGGGCAGGGCGGCCATCACGACGTCGACTGGATCGAGACCTTCCGGCGCGTCGCCTTCGACGTTCGACACCAGGTGCATGACGTGGCTGTAGCGCTCAACGAAGAAGCTGGCGGTGACGCGCACGCGGGGCGACTGACGGGTCTGCGGCGGCTCGTTGGCCCCTCGCTCCTTCAGCATCGCCACCCTACCGACGTCGTTGCGGCCGAGGTCGAGCAGCATCAGGTGCTCGGCGCGCTCCTTGGGATCGGCGATCAGCTCCTGCTCCAAAGCCAGATCCTCGTCGGGCGTCGCGCCTCTCGGGCGTGTTCCGGCAATCGGACGGATGGTGATCTTGCCGTCCCGCAGGCGCACGAGGATCTCCGGCGAGGAACCCGCCAACTGGAAGTCGCCGAAGTTCAGATAGAACAGGAAGGGCGAGGGGTTCATGCGCCGCAGCGAGCGGTAGAGGGCGAACGGGTCGCGGGTGAACGGGCTGCGGAACCGGTGGCTCGGCACCACCTGGAAGACGTCGCCGGCTCGGATGTAGTCCTTCGCCTGTTCGACGATCTCGCCGTAGCGCTCGCGGCTGATCGGCGAGGTGAAGGCGTCAGGCTCGGCCTCGCCGTTGCCGACCAGGGCCGGGGCAGGGCGCTTGAGGTCGGCCATCACGGCGTCGAGGCGGCCCTGGGCGGCTGCGTAGGCCTCCGCCGGCGCCACACCGTTCGGGCGCACCGGCGTCACCAGGATGATCTCCTGGGCGATAGCGTCGAAGATCGCCACGATTGAGGGCCGGGTCATCACCCCATCCGGCAGGTCCAGCGGGTCCGGATTAACGTCGGGCAGCCGCTCGACGAGCCGGATCATGTCGTACCCCATGACGCCGTAAAGGCCCGCGGACGGCGGCGGCAGACCCGCCGGCATTTCGATCCGCGACGCTGCTACCAGGTCGCGAAGGCTGTCGAGAGCGCCGCCCTCTTGCGGCGTGAACCGGTTCGCAGCGATGTCGTCGCCCTCGGCGATCTCCGCCCGCTCGCCCCGACAACGCCAGACAAGGTCCGGGTTGAGCGTGATGATCGAGTAGCGCGCCCGGAAGGCGCCGCCCTCCACGGACTCGAACAGGAACGCGTAGGGCCGACCGTGGCCGATCTTCAGATAGGCCGAGACCGGCGTCTCGAGGTCGTCGATAAGCCGTGTCCAGACAAGCTGGGGGCTGCCGGCCTGGTATGCCTGCTCGAAAGCTGGATACGCCGGCTCCACGGTCATTTCGCCAGCGCTGGCTTGGTGGCGGCCCGGGAGGCCGCCGCAGCCTTGGGATCGATCGGCTCCAGTCCGATGGCCTCGCGGGCGCGGTTGGTGTCGATCGTCACCTTCACCTTTTGGCGAGCGGCCATGTGCGCGCTCTCGCCCAGCTCGCGGTAGAAGGCCTGAGTCATCTGCGGACGCAGGTCCTCGGCCATCCGGGCGATGGTCGGGCCGTCGCCGGTGTGGATAGCCTCCAGCTTACCCACCACGAAGCCGAAGTGGCTGTTCTGGGCGGTGAACACGTCCTCGGGCCGCGAGGTGAACAGCTTGCCCAGCATGTCCTGCGACAGCATCGGGTTCTGGCTAGCGGTGCGGCGGTCGATGGCCGGCACGCGGCTGACGGTGGATCCGGCTGCCTTGGCCACGGCGTCCAGGCTCTCGCCCTTCCTGATGCGGGCAGCGAAGGATTCGGCGCGGTCCTGCATGGCCTTGATGAGCTCGCGCTGCATCCAGACCTGCACGAGCTTCGGCCGCACCTCGGCGATCGCCGGCATGGCGGGCGGGATGATCTTCTCCACCCGAACGGCGAAATATTCCCCGCCGGCATCCTCGACGACTTCGCTCTCGCCGCCAGCCGGCAGCGCCCAGGCGGTCTCCATGAGCTTCTGAGTGAGACCCTGCACCGGCTGGCCGGTGAGGTCGCGGCCGCTCTGGGCGAGCGGGCCGATGGTCACAACAGGCACGCCGGCCTTCTGGGCCGCCGCCGCGAGATTGCCGCCGGCCTGGTGGGCGTCGTCATAGGCCTGGGTCAGGGCGTAGACCTTCTCCGTGGCCGCGTCCTTGCGCAGTTCGGCTTCCAGGGCGGGGCGGACCTCATCCAGGGTCACCGCGCGGCCCGGCGTGACCGAAACCACCTTCACGACGGCGGTGCCCAGATCTCCCTTTACCACGCTCGCCTGGCCGGCCGGCATCTGGAAGGCTGCGGCGGCGACCTTCGGGTCGGGGATCGCGGTCTTGGGCTTGTTGTCATAGGTAATCGCCTCGACGCCGGCGGCCTTGGCGATGGCGGCAGGATCGAGTCCCTTGGTCAGCCCATCAGTGATCTGGGCGAGGTTCGCCGGATTGCTGACCGGGATCTGGATGACCGTGCGGGTCTCCGGCGAGGACAGGGTGTCCTTGCGGAATTCGAAGCGCTTCTTGAGCTCCGCCTCGTCAATCGGAAGGTTGGCGGCCACCATCGACGGCGAGAAGCGCGCAACGGTCAGCGTGCGGAATTCCGGGCGGGTGAGCGCGGCCGCGTTTTCCTTCATGAATTGGGTCAGCTGGGCGTCGGTGGGCTGCGCCGGCTGCGGCACGCTCGACGGCTCGATCCCGAAGAAGCCCATGTCGCGGCTCTCCAGCGCGTAGATCGAAGCCAGCGCCGTATAGGCCCGCGGAGCCTTCAGGCCGGCGACCAGGCCGGAACCGGCGTGCTGTTCGGTGATCTCGTCGCGAATACGCGCGTCGAAGATGGACGCCGTCATGCCGTTGTCCGCCAGCTTCCGCTGGTAGGACTGCTTGTCGAAACGTCCGGTCACCTGGTCGAAGAAGGCGGGGATCTTCTGGATCTGGGCGGCGATCAGCTTGTCGGAGGGGCGCAGGCCGATCTTCGTCAGGAGGGCGGCGAACGCTTCACGCGTGGCGACTCCCTCCAGCACCTGGCGGTCAAGGCCGTTTGCCGCGGCGATTTCTGGAGTAATCGGCTGGCCGACCTGCTGCTCGACCTGGGCCTTGAAGCCGTCGAACTCGCGCTTGTAGTCGGCGGGACTCACGGAGCGCGACCCGGCGGTGATGACGTCGGTGCTCACTTTCGCCCGGAACATGTCCCTGGCGCCAAAGACCGCGAAGCTGATGATGAGCAGGCCGATCAGGACGGCGGCGTAGGGCGACTTCGCGAAAGCGCGAATGGCGGCGAGCATGAATTCCCTTTCCGGGGCGCGGACGTGCGGGCCGGTATAGTGGAGGCCCATCCCGCCCGGCAAGCACGTGACATCCAGGCCAGCTTGGCTTAACCGCCGCCCACCTGCGATTTGCCACGACCTGCAGTGAGGCCAAATGACCGCTCCGACCCCCTTGATCGCCGGAAACTGGAAAATGAACGGCGATGCGGCCTCGATCGACGAGGCGCGAAGCGTCGCCGGCGAGATCGACGGCAAGGCCGTTCGTGTGGCGATATGTCCGCCCGCCACGTTGATCGAGCGCATGAGCCGGGCGCTGGCCGGCACAGCGGTGATTGTCGGCGCGCAGGACTGCCATTGCGACGAGTCGGGCGCCTTCACCGGCGACGTCTCCGCCGAGATGCTGGCCGACGCTGGCGCCAGACTGGTGATCCTCGGGCATTCCGAGCGCCGCGCGGGCTATGGCGAGAGCGATGAGCTGGTGTCGAACAAGGCGCGGGCCGTGCTGCGCGCCGGTCTCGAACCGATCGTCTGCGTCGGCGAGACGCTCGAGCAGCGCAAGGCAGGCGATGCCCTGCGGGTGGTGACGGGGCAGGTGAAGGCGTCCTTGCCCGCCGAACTGGCCGGCATGGCCTATTCGGTCGCCTACGAGCCGGTCTGGGCCATCGGCACCGGCCTCACACCGACGATCGCCGAGATCGAGGAGATGCACACGGCCATTCGGGCCACGCTGCGCGATCTGTTCGGCGCGGACGGCGACAAACCGCCGATCCTGTATGGCGGATCAGTGAAGCCCGCCAACGCGGCGGAGATCCTGCACGCGGCCGAAGTGGGCGGGGCCCTGGTCGGCGGCGCCTCGCTGAAAGCCACTGACTTCCTGGGCATCATCCGCGCGGTCTAGCCTGCCTCCAGGAAGACCCCGCAGCTGGTCAGACCGGGGGTCCTTTCAGCTCAACCGTGTTGCCCTCGGGGTCCCGGATGTAGAGCGAGAAGCCCACGCCATCGGCGCCGTACCGCTGGCCCTCCTCGACCACGGCCACGCCATGCGTCGCGAGGTGCGCGCGGATTGCCGCTTCTTCGAAGGGGCGAACCTGGAGGGCAAAGTGGTCGAGGTTGCGCGCTTCGGGACCGGGCCCTGCGCCGCCCATCTTGCCGAGGGGACCATCCAGGGTGACGAGGTCGATCATCTGCCCACCCGCCCGGATGTGGGTCAGGCCAAGCTCTGGCCGGTCGCGATCCACCGCCAGCCCCAGGACGCCCTGGTAAAAGGCCAGCATCGTAGCCTTGTCGCGCACTCGAAGGACGATGTGGTCGAAGCCGTGGACCTGGATTGGATTGGCCATGCGCGCCTCCCTGCGCTCCGGAGATAAGGCGGGCGAGGCTAGAGCAGAAGGCCAAACAGCCGGCAGTCACGCCGCTCGCCATCGCGCAGGACATGCCCGCGGAGCATGCCTTCTTCCTCGAAGCCGAGCTTTTCCAGCAGGCTGTCGGAGCGTCGATTGCCGAGGTGCGTGCGCGCCAGAAGGCGGCGTAGGCCGCGTGTGGCGGCATAGGCGACGATCGCCTGCATGGCCTCCAGCGCATATCCCTGGCCCCAGGCGTCGCGTCCCAGCATGAAGCCTACCTCGGCGCGCTTGTGCCGCCGGTCGATCTCCGAGAGGTCGCAGGTGCCGATGAACCGGTCGTCGTCCAGGGCCCGAAGCGTCCAATAGACCGCCTTGCCTTCGGCCATCTCCTCGACCTGTCCGACGACGATGTTGGCTATCACGTCGGGATCGTCGATCTCGGGCACGTCCCAGAACGCCATGACCTCGGCGTCGCGCATCAGGGGGAAGATGTACCGGACGTCGGCGTCGGCCAAGGGCGTGAGCCGAAGGCGCTCGGTTTCCAGGATCGGGTGGGGTGCTGTGTCGAAACTCATCACTTGTCTGCTGACTGCGACGCCCTAGCTATGGTCTTGGGGCGTGTGCGGTGATAGAGCCCCCGCTTCATTTCGGCGCCCTTGCTTCCGTTTCGGCGAAAGTGTGGCCGCTCGAACATACCGGACCCAACGACCCATGCTGATTGGCATCCTGCTCGCCGCCCAAATCGTCGTCAGCCTGATCCTCATCGGGGTCGTGCTGCTGCAGCGTTCGGAAGGCGGCGGCTTTGTCGGCGGCGGCAGCCCGTCAGGCATGATGTCGGTCCGCGGCGCCGGCGACCTTCTGACCCGCACCACCTGGATCCTGGGTTCCGCCTTTTTCATAATCAGCCTGCTGCTGACCATCCTGGCCAGCCGGGAGAAGGGCGCCTCGTCCGTTGTCGACCGGCTGAAGATCGATTCCGTTGATCCGAACGCCCTGCAGCAGCCCAAGCCCAGCCGTCCGCCGGCCGGAACAGCCCAGCCGAGCAATCCGCAGGCCGCGCCTGCGCCGTTGCGGGCTCCGGAGCCTACGGTCCGTAACCCGTTCCTCGGCGATACCCAGGGGCAACCCGCGCCTGCCGCGCCCGCCCAGAAATAGCCGTGGCGAAAAGTAGCGAGGAATCGCACCGAGGCACGGGCCTCGGCGGCGAATCACGGGTAATCTGAACGCCCATGGCGCGGTACATCTTCATCACCGGCGGCGTGGTCTCCTCACTTGGTAAGGGTCTCGCGTCCGCCGCCCTCGGTGCGCTCCTGCAGGCGCGCGGCTATCGCGTGCGTCTTCGCAAGCTCGATCCCTATCTGAACGTCGATCCGGGGACCATGAGCCCCTACCAGCACGGCGAAGTCTTCGTGACCGACGACGGCGCTGAGACCGATCTCGACCTGGGCCACTACGAGCGGTTCACCGGCGTCAACGCCACCAAGAACGACAACATCACCACCGGCCAGATCTACAAGACGATCATCGAAAAGGAGCGGCGCGGCGACTATCTGGGCGCGACCGTCCAGGTGATCCCGCACGTGACCGGCGAGATCAAAGACTTCGTCCTGGCCGATCCGGGCGAGGGCGTGGACTTCGTCCTGGTCGAAGTCGGCGGCACCGTTGGCGACATCGAGGGCCTGCCGTTCTTCGAGGCCATCCGCCAGCTGGGCCAAGAACTCCCCCGCGGCCATGCCTGCTTCATCCACCTGACCCTGCTGCCGTTCATCAAGACGGCCGGGGAGATGAAGACCAAGCCGACCCAGCACTCGGTCAAGGAGCTTCGCTCCATCGGCATCCAGCCGGACATCCTGCTTTGCCGCTGCGAGATGCCGATACCCGAGAGCGAACGGAAGAAGCTTGGCCTGTTCTGCAACGTGCGCCCGAGCGCCGTCATCCAGGCCATGGACAGCGCCAACATCTACGCCGTGCCGCTCGACTATCACGAGCAGGGGCTGGACGCCGAGGTGCTGGACGTCTTCGGGATGAAGGACTCCGCGCCGACGCCGGACCTGTCGCGCTGGAAGGCGATCTCGCACACGCTGGCGCACCCCGACGGCGAGGTGAACATCGCCATCGTCGGCAAATACACGGCGCTGACCGACGCGTATAAATCCCTGATCGAAGCCCTGACCCACGGCGGCGTCGCCAACAACGTCCGCGTGAAGTTCGACTGGATCGAGGGCGAAGCCTTCGAGCGCGACGAACAGATGATCGGCGAGCGTCTGACAGGCGTTCATGGCGTGCTGGTGCCCGGCGCCTTTGGCGAGCGCGGCTCGGAGGGGATGATCCGCGCTGTGCGCTTCGCCCGTGAGCACGCGATCCCCTACTTTGGCATCTGCTTCGGTATGCAGATGGCTATGATCGAGGCGGCGCGGAACCTGGCCGGCATTCACCAGGCCTCATCGTCAGAGTTCGGCCCGACATCGGAGCCGATCGTCGGCCTGATGACCGAATGGGTGCGCGGCAACGAGAAGGAAGTCCGCAGCGAAGGTGGCGAGCTCGGCGGCACCATGCGCTGCGGGGCCTACGAGGCGGTGCTGACAGCGGGCAGCCAGGTGGCGGACATCTATGGGACCGCCGTCATCTCGGAGCGCCACCGACACCGCTACGAGGTCAATATCGGCTATCGAGACGCGATCGAGCAGACCGGGCTGAAGTTCACCGGCCTCTCGCCCGACGGCGTCCTGCCGGAGCTCTGCGAGCGCGACGACCATCCATGGTTCATCGGCGTCCAGTTCCACCCCGAACTGAAGAGCCGCCCCTTCGACCCCCATCCCCTCTTTGCCAGCTTCATCGGCGCAGCCCGCAATCGGAGCCGGCTGGTCTGACGACCCGGCTTGGCGGATGATGGGTCATGCCGACGCACGCCGATGTCCGCCGTCTGGCCCTGGCGCTCCCCGAGACCTACGAGGAGCCGCATTTCGACATCGGCTCGTTCCGGGTGAACAAGAAGATCTTTTGCACCTGGGCGGCGGACAGCCCTCGCATCATGCTGAAGTTCGCTCCGGAGGATCAGCACAACCTAGTGGCCGAGGCGCCTGAGGCGATCGCTCCAGTGCCCGGCTACTGGGGTCAGAAGGGTTCGACATACGTCCAGTTCGGCCAGATCGACGAGGCTCGGCTTGCGGCGCTGATCCGTCTGGCCTGGGCCACCGTCGCGCCCAAGCGGCTGCTGAGCTAGTGGCGGACGCCGCGCAGGTTCGGCGCCTCGCGCTGGCCCTGCCCGAAGCCTACGAGGACCTGCATCGCCGGCGACCAGCCTTCCGGGTCAACAAACGCATCTTCTGCATGCTGGGGGTGACGGGCGAGAGCGCGCTGTTCACCTCGCTCGGCTGGGACAACGTCGCTGTCGTCAAGCTCGATCGGGAAGACCAGCTGAACATGGCCGCGAGCCTGCCCGACGCCGTGCAACCGACCGAGACCTACGGCCACCACGGCTGGACCTACCTTCGTCTCGAGCAGCTGGAGGAGCCCGCGGTCGCCACGCTCTTACGGTTGGCCTGGGCCCACGTGGCGCCCAGGCGACTGGTGAACGCCGCGACGCCTCAGCGGACGAAGAACAGCACCCAATAGGCGACCAGCACCACATTGCTGAGCGCGAACGGGATCAGCCGGTGCCGGACGTTGTTGTAGGTCAGGTGGATCGCGGCGTGGGCGTACCGCAAAGCCACGTAGAGCCAGGCGACGCCGAGGACGAGCGCATCGACTTTGCCGCTCGCGTAGAACATCAGGCTGCCGACGTAGAACAGCATCGGCAGCTCGAGCAGGTTCATCATGCTGCGGTTGGGGATCGAGACGTGCCCCGGCACTTTGGCGGACTCGCCGTATTTGAAGTCGTCGGCGACGATCTGACCCAATGCGCCCGCCCGGAACCGGCGAATCGGGATCAAGTTGAGGACGCCCAAGGTCAGGAACGCCAAGGCGCCCATCGGTGCGAAGATCAGGTTTTGGGTCATGGGTTCCCCCGTTGGCTAGCGCTTACGCCGTAAACTACGCCGGCTGTGCTTGATCGCCGAGGGTGTTTCATGCATAAGCCCGCGCTCACGTCGCCGGCTCCTCTGGTCTGCGTCCTCATTTTCACGCCAGGATGAGTTTCCGATGGCCGTTCCTAAACGCAAAACTTCGCCGTCGCGCCGCAACATGCGCCGGTCGCACCACGCCCTGGGCGCCAACTCCTTCGTCGAAGACAAGGAAACCGGCGAACTGAAGCGCCCGCACCACGTCGATCTGAAGACCGGCATGTACAAGGGCCGCCAGGTCCTGACGCCGAAGGAAGACTAAGCGCGCCGACGCGCCTTGGTCGCATCGATCCTTAAACGCCGGCCGCGGTTCGTGGCCGGCGTTTCTGATTCCGCGATTGGGCCTTAGGGTCGTCGCGCAATGCGACCCTGCCTCCTGCTTCTGGTCATTCTCGGGACCGCTACGGCCACGACGGCCTCGGCAGCCGAGCCGCTGACGCCACTGGGCTGGGGAGACCTCCGGATCGGAATGCGTGAGCGCGATGCCGTGAAGCGCTTTCATCTGAAGGTCGCGCGCAACGACGGCGTCAGCAGCTACGAGTGCCGCGAGGATAGCTGGCCGGCCCACCCAGAGGTGTCGATCATGGCGCGCAGCGGCCGCATCAGCCGGATCTCGACCGACCGGAAGGGGCTTCTCACCGACAGGGGCTTCGGAGTCGGTTCACGCGAGGCTGACATCGTGCGGACCTACGGCTCAGCCCTGAAGGTCGAGCCGCATGCCTACGAAGGGCCGCCGGCCCATTACCTGACGGCGTGGACCGTGAAAGGCCATAACGGCGTTCGCTACGAGACCAACGACCATGGCCGTGTCAGCAGCGTCCACGTCGGCGACGAGGCCATCGAGCTGATCGAAAGCTGCCTGTAGTCGCTACTGCGTCCGTCCGCGCGCCTGCACCGCGGCCCGGCGCGCTTCGACCATTTCGGGCGTCACGGCGGCGTTGTGGATCACAGAGCGGTCATGCTCGAGCGCCAGGCCTTCGCCCATGGCCAGATCGTAGCCATCGTCGATCATCGCCTTGTAGGTCACCAGCATGTCGGCCTCGATGGAGGCCATTTCGTGGGCGAGCTTCAGCGCCACCGGCATCAGTTCGGAAGGCTCGACCACCCGGTTCACTAGGCCCCAGTCATAGGCCTGCTGGGCGGAGAGGAAGTTGCCGGTGAGCGACAGCTCCTTCGCCCGATAGGGTCCGATCGCGCGCGAAAGCTTCTGCGAGAGGCCCCAGCCCGGCGTGATGCCCACTCGCGCATGGGTGTCGGCGAAGCGAGCGTTGGTCGAGCAGATCAGCAGGTCGCAGGCCAGCGCCACCTCGAACCCGCCGGTGATCGCGACGCCGTTGATCGCGCCGATGATTGGCTTGGAGCAGGCGAGCACCGCGCGCGCCGGGTTCTCCGCCGGATCGACGGCATTGGCCGCGCCCATGCCGAGCGGATCGGTGGAAAGCTCCTTGAGGTCCAGCCCGGCGGTAAACGCCCGCTCGCCGGCCCCCGTCAACACGAGGACCTTCACGCTCGGATCGGCGTCCAGCTCGAGCATCGCCTGGCGCAGCGCCGCCCTGAGCGCCTTGGAGAGCGCGTTCATCGCCTCGGGGCGGTTGAGGGTGATGACGGCGACGGCGCCCTGGCGTTCGACGAGCAGCATAGGAATCTCCGGTTTGGCCGCATCAGCGAAGCGTGGGCCCCCCAAGTCAAGTTGCCCGCAGGCGGGAAGCTGGCTAAGCCTCGCGCGCTCTCCAAAACGCCCAGAGGCCTTCCATGACCGAGATCGTCGATATCACCGCCCGCGAGATCCTCGACAGCCGCGGCAACCCGACGGTGGAGGTGGATGTGGTGCTGGAGGACGGCTCGATGGGCCGCGCCGCCGTGCCGTCCGGCGCCTCGACCGGCGCCCACGAGGCGGTCGAAAAGCGCGACGGCGACAAGAAGCGCTACGGCGGCAAGGGCGTCCTTCAGGCTGTCGATGCGGTCAACGGCGAGATCTATGACGCGCTTGCCGGCGTCGACGCCGAAGATCAGCGCCGGGTCGACCGCCTGCTGGTCGAGCTCGACGGCACCCCGAACAAGGCGCGGCTGGGCGCCAACGCCATCCTGGGCGTCAGCCTGGCGGCCGCCAAAGCCGCGGCAAGCTCGGCGGCGCTGCCGCTCTACAAGTACGTGGGCGGGGTCTCTGCTCGGGTGCTGCCGGTGCCGATGATGAACATCATCAACGGCGGGGCGCATGCCGACAATCCGATCGACATCCAGGAATTCATGATCCTGCCGACCGGGGCCGCGACCTTCGCCGAAGCGTTGCGCATGGGCGCCGAGATTTTCCATTCGCTGAAGGGCCAGCTGCACGCCGCCGGCCACAACACCAACGTCGGCGACGAGGGCGGTTTCGCTCCCAACATCGGCTCCGCCGAAGAGGCGCTGGCTTTCATCGTCAAGGCAGGCGAGGGCGCGGGCTACAAGCCCGGTAAGGACTTCGTGCTGGGGCTAGACGCCGCCGCCACCGAGTTCTTCAAGGACGGCAAGTACGTCATGGCCGGCGAAGGGAAGACCGTCGATCCTGCTGGCATGGTCGAATATCTGGCGGGCCTTGCGGCCAAGTTTCCGATCGTGACCATCGAGGACGGCTGCGCAGAGGACGATCTGGAGGGCTGGAAGCTGCTCACCGAGCGCCTGGGTGACAAGCTCCAGCTGGTCGGCGACGACCTCTTCGTCACCAATTCCGAGCGCCTGGCCATGGGCATCGGCAAAGGCTTGGCCAATTCGATCCTGGTCAAGGTCAACCAGATCGGCACGCTTTCCGAGACGCTGGACGCCGTCGATCTCGCACACCGCAATAGCTACACCGCTGTGATGAGCCATCGTTCCGGGGAGACTGAGGACTCGACCATCGCCGACCTCGCCGTCGCGACCAACTGCGGGCAGATCAAGACCGGCTCCCTGTCGCGCTCCGACCGCATGGCCAAGTACAACCAGCTCCTGCGCATCGAGGAAGAGCTCGGCGACCAGGCGGTCTATGCCGGCCGCGCGGCGCTGAAGCGCGGCTAAGGCGGCGGGGTTAGCGAGGCGTTAAGTACGATCGAGGGAGACTTCGGGAATCGCCTAGGGACCCTCAAGTGCTCGCCTACCTCCGTCCGTTCCTGCCGACCGCGGCGCTGATCCTGCTGATCGTCTACTTCGGTTTCCACGCCTTCACCGGCGATCGGGGCATCCTGACGTCCAGCCAGCGTGACGAGGCGCTCGTGGCCAAGACCCGCGAGCTTGCGCAGGTGCGCGCTGAGCGGCAGGACCTCGAGACGCGTGCGCGCCTGTTGCGCGACACCAGCCTGTCGGCCGACCTCCTGGAGGAAAGGGCGCGCTCCCTGCTAGGCTTCGCCGATCCTAGGGACTATGTGATCCGCATGAAGCCCTAGCGCCTCGTTGCGGGTTCTAGAGGCCTTGTCGAAGGATCACGGAGAGACGCATGGCGCGTGAGCAGGCCGCCGCGGCCGGTCGGCGGAAGGCCAACGGCGCCGCGGCCACAAAGCCCTCAGAGGCTAGCGGCGGCAAAGACGAGCTGCTGAAGCATTACCGCGACATGCTGCTGATCCGCCGCTTCGAGGAGCGGGCCGGTCAGCTGTACGGCATGGGTCTGATCGGCGGCTTCTGCCATCTCTACATCGGCCAGGAAGCCATCGCCGTGGGCGTGCAAGCGGTGAAACAGCCGGGCGACCAGGTGATCACAGGCTATCGCGAGCACGGCCACATGCTGGCCTGCGGCATGGACCCGAAGGAGGTGATGGCCGAGCTCACCGGCCGGGCTTCGGGCAGCTCCAAGGGCAAGGGCGGCTCGATGCACATGTTCTCGACCGCCGCGGATTTCTACGGCGGCCACGGGATCGTGGGCGCTCAGGTAAGCCTCGGCACAGGCCTGGCGCTCGCCAACCGGTACCGCGGCGACGGGAAGGTGGCCTTCACCTACTTCGGCGACGGCGCCGCCAACCAGGGCCAAGTCTATGAGAGCTTCAATATGGCCGAGCTCTGGAGTCTACCGGTCGTCTACATCATCGAGAACAACCAGTACGCCATGGGCACCGCCATCGACCGTTCGTCCTCGGAAACCCACCTCTACAAGCGCGGCGCTTCCTTCCGCATTCCCGGCGAAGAAGTCGACGGCATGGACGTCCTGGCGGTGAAGGCCGCCGCCGCGAAAGCCGCTGAGCACGCGCGGTCCGGCAAGGGGCCCTACATCCTGGAGATGAAGACCTATCGCTACCGCGGCCACTCGATGAGCGACCCTGCCAAATACCGCACGCGCGAGGAGGTCGACGAAATCCGCAAGACCCGCGACCCGATCGACCACGTGGAGGAGCGCCTGGAGAAAGAAGGCTGGGCCGACGAAGCGACGCTGAAGGCCCTCGACTCCGAGGTGAAACGCATCGTCGCCGACGCGGCCGAGTTCGCCCGGACCTCGCCGGAGCCCGATCCGGCGGAGCTCTACACCGACGTCTATACCGACGCGCCCGTGGGAGCGCCGGCATGACCGACGTACTCATGCCCGCCCTCTCGCCCACCATGGAAGAGGGCACGCTCGCCAAGTGGCACGTGAAGGTCGGCGACACGGTAAAGTCGGGCGACGTCATCGCCGAGATCGAGACCGACAAGGCGACCATGGAGGTCGAAGCGGTCGACGAAGGCACGGTGGAGGCGATCCTAGTGCCTGAAGGCGCCGAGGACGTGAAGGTCAACACCCCGATCGCCAGGCTGTCCGGAGAAGCCGGGGCCGCGCCGCCGGCTCCACAACCCACAGGTCCGCCCGCCGCATCGCCCCAACCTGCGCCAGCCTCCCGCGCTGAAGCCGCTGGCGATCCGGAGCGAAGGGCCCCGGAGGCCGACGCCAAGCCCAAGCCGGAAGGCGAGGGGGCAGCCGCGGTTCGGCCGACAGAGGCGCTGCGCGACCCTGAACTGCCGACCGACGCAAAGCTCGTGAAGGTCACGGTCCGCGACGCCCTTCGCGACGCCATGGCTGAGGAGATGCGCCGAGATCCGGACGTCTTCCTGATGGGCGAGGAAGTCGCCCAGTACCAGGGCGCCTACAAGGTGAGCCGCGACCTCCTGCAGGAGTTCGGCGACAAGCGCGTCATCGACACCCCGATCACCGAATACGGCTTCGCAGGGTTGGGCGTTGGCGCGGCGATGGCCGGGCTCAAGCCTATCGTCGAGTTCATGACCTTCAACTTCGCGATGCAGGCTATTGATCACATTATCAATTCTGCTGCGAAGACGCTTTACATGTCCGGTGGCCAGATCAAGACCTCGGTCGTGTTCCGCGGGCCCAACGGTGCGGCGGCCCGCGTCGCCGCACAGCACAGCCAGGATTATGCAGCCTGGTACGGCCACGTCCCCGGGCTGAAGGTCATCGCGCCCTACGATGCCGCCGACGCCAAGGGCCTCCTGAAAGCCGCCATCCGCGACCCGAACCCCGTGGTCTTCCTCGAGCATGAGATGCTCTACGGGCTGGAGTTCGACGTTCCGGAAGGCATCGACTGGGTGCTGCCGATCGGCAAGGCCAAGGTCCGCCGGGAAGGCTCAGGCGTCACCCTGGCCTCCTATTCGCGGATGGTCGGCTTCTGCCTGCAGGCCGCCGAGCAGCTGGCGGGCGAAGGGATCGAGGCGGAGGTGATCGACCTGCGCACCATCCGGCCGATGGATATCGAAACCGTCTTGGAGAGCGTCAAGAAGACCAATCGCCTGGTCACCGT
>DASXKT010000017.1:0-5470 GCA_036496685.1 Phenylobacterium sp. | reverse complement strand
ATGCTGAGCGTCTCCAAGGCCAACGGCTGGACGCCGTTCGTCTCCATGCAACCGCAGTACAACCTGGTCTACCGCGAAGAAGAGCGCGAGATGCTGCCGCTCTGCAAGGACCAGGGCATCGGCGTGATCCCGTGGTCGCCGCTGGCGCGCGGATTCCTGGCGGGCGGACGCGCCCAGCCCAAGGAAGGCAACACTGAGCGGGCCCGCACCGATGAGTTCTCGCCGCGGCTCTATTTCCGCGAGGCCGATCACAAGGTGGTGGACGCGGTGACCGAGGTCGCCAAGGCGCGCGGTCTTTCGAACATGCAGGTGGCGCTGGCCTGGGTGCTGAAGAACCCGGCGATCACCGCCCCGATCGTCGGCGCTTCCAAGCTCGGCCACATCGAGGACGCGGTCTCGGCCCTGGACGTCAAGCTGGCCGATGACGAGGTCGCCAAGCTCGAAGCCGCCTACCAGCCCAAGCCGGTGCTGGATCACGCCTGATTCCGCGTCTGTTCCGCGCCCGCAAGCGGCGAAGGTAAACACGTTAACCATTCTTAACAGTGTCATTGTTCTTAATTTGTTCACAAACTAAGCTCGGCTGGCGACTCGAAACACGGACGGCGGAACCTGATGCCCAAGGACAAGCTCACCGCGGGCGAGGCCCGCCGCATCGCCCTCGCCGCCCAGGGGTTCGGGACCCCGCGTCCAGACGGCGCCGTCAGCAAGCGCCAGCTGCTCAAGCTGATCGACCGCCTCGGCGCGGTGCAGATCGACAGTGTCAACGTGGTGTCCCGCACGCACTACCTTCCCGCCTTTTCGCGACTGGGCGCCTATCCGCGCGCTCTGCTGGAAGAGGTCGCCTGGGGCAAGAAGCGGCCGCTCTTCGAATACTGGGCGCACGAGGCGTCCCTGCTGCCGCTGTCGGCCCAACCCCTGCTCCGCTGGCGGATGCAGGACGCGCACGACGGGGTGGGGGTCTGGAAAGGCGTCGCCAAGTTCCTGCGCGAGCGACGCGACTTCGTGGACCGGGTGCTGGAAGAGATCGCCACGCGCGGCCCGATGTCCGCCTCGGAGCTCGACATGGGCCACAAGGGCCAGGGCGGCTGGTGGGGATGGAGCGAGGCCAAGCGCGCCGTGGAATGCCTGTTCTGGACGGGCGAACTCACTACCGCCACCCGGCGCGGGACCTTTGAGCGGGTCTACGGACTGCCGGAGAAGGTGCTGCCGAATGCGATCCTCGCCGCCCCCACGCCGAGCCGTGAGGAAGCCCATCGCGAGCTCTATCGGCGAGCCATCCGCGCCATGGGCGTCGCCACATCGAAAGACCTTCGCGACTACTTCCGCATGCCGGTCGAAGGCGCCAAGGACCGGCTCGCCGAACTGGTCGAGGACGGCTCGCTGGTTCCCGTAAGCGTTAAGGGCTGGAGCCAGTCGGCATACCTCGACCCCGCGGCAAAGTGGCCACGCCGGGTTGATGCCCACGCGCTCCTCTCGCCCTTCGACAACCTGATCTGGTTCCGCGAACGCACCGAGCGGATGTTCAACGTCCGCTACCGGATCGAAATCTATACCCCGGCCGAGAAGCGCACCCACGGCTACTACGTCCTGCCCTTCCTCGAGGGCGACGCCCTGACCGCGAGGGTCGACCTCAAGGCCGACCGCAAGGCCGGCGTGCTGATCGTCCAGTCCGCCCACCCCGAACCCTGGGCCGGCGACGCCACTCCGGTACGGCTGGCCCAGGAGCTGCAGCTGATGGCCGGCTGGCTGGGACTGGAGGGTGTGCGGGTTGAGAAGCGAGGAGACCTGGCAGACGCGCTCGCAGGGGCAATAGATGAGACCGTCATCCCTCGGTCAGCCGCAGGCTGATCCGGGGGACCAAGGCTGATTGGCAGGATGGGGAACGCAGCTTAGGTCTCCCGGATCGCCTTTTCAGGCGACCGGAGGATGACGACCTGGTTGTGGCGCCGGTCGGGTGGACCTAGACCCAGCCCTCCGTGACCGCATGCAGGCGCGCGTAGGCGCCGCCCTTCTTCACCAGGTCGGCGTGCTTGCCTTCCTCGATAATGCGGCCGTCCTCGAAGACCAGGATGCGGTCGGCGCCGCGGATGGTCGACAGGCGGTGGGCGATGACGATGGTGGTGCGGCCCACCATCAGTTCTTCCATCGCCGCCTGCACCTGGCGCTCGGTCTCCACGTCCAGCGACGAGGTCGCCTCGTCCAGCACCAGGATGGGCGCGTCGGCGAGGAAGGCCCGGGCGATCGCCACCCGTTGCCGCTCGCCGCCGGAGAGCTTCACGCCTCGCTCGCCGACCAGGGTCTGGTAGCCGGCCGGCAGCCTGGAGATGAACTCGTCCGCCCGCGCCCGCTTGGCCGCGAGTTGCACCTCGTCCTGCGTGGCGCCAGGCCGTGCGTAGGCGATGTTCTCCGCCAGCGTCCGGTGGAACAGCGCCGGATCCTGCGGCACGACCGCGATCGCGCGCCGAAGGGTCGCCTGGCTCACCGAGGCGATGTCCTGCCCGTCGACCAGGATCTGGCCGGCCTGCACGTCGTAGAGCCGCTGGATCAGCTTCACGAAGGTGGACTTGCCCGCCCCAGTAGGTCCGACCAGCGCCACCCGCTCACCCGGCGCGATGCGCAGGGTGAAGTTGTCGTAGAGCGGCTCCTGCGCGGACTTGTAGCGGAACACCACGCGGTCGAACACGATCTCGCCGAGATCGGCCCGGAAGGCCTCGGCCGTGGGCCGGTCCAGCACCTGCGGGGCCATGGTCGAGTAGCGGGCGACGTCCTCGACGTCGTCCAGGCCCTTCTGGGTCATGCGGATGTTGTCGCCGATGTTCCGCAGATAGCCGGTCATCAGCATGAAGGAGGTGATGACGAACGCCACGTCGCCCGGCGTCGCCTGCCCTTTCGCCCAAAGCCGGATCAAGAGGCCGGTCAGACCCGCCTGCAGGATCACCAGCAGGGCGTTGTGGAACAGCCAGATGTCAGTGAAGCGGGTCCAGGTACGGTTGGCCGCTCGACGCCACAAGTCGGTGACGCTGGCGATTCGGGCCTCCTCACGCGCCTCGGCCCCGAAGCTCTTCACCGTCGGGTTCGACGCGATGGAGTCCGAGAGCGCCCCGCCGATGCGGCTGTCCAGCGCCACGGAGCGCAGGTTCAACGGCCGGGCAAATCGGTTGGTCAGCAGGATGTTGGAGCCGATGTAGAGCGCCACCATGACGGTCGCGAACAGGCCCACCATCGGCCAGCGCACGGTCATGATCGCGCAGAGGCCGATGAGCACCAGGATGGCGGGGCCGAGGAACACCAGGGCGGCGTCAGAAACGCTGTCGTAGCCCCACATCGCCCGGCTGAGGCGCCGCACGGTCGCGCCGGCGAAGGTGTCGGCGTGCCAATCGGCGCTGAACGACTGGACCTTCTTGAAGCCCTCGTCGGTCATTTCCTTCATGTTGGCCGAGGCCAGCGGAATCCAGAACCGCATCGAGAGGTTCCGGATCGTCGAGAAGGCGAAGTAGACGCCGACGAACACCGCCCAGGCGCGCCAGGCTGTCGCCAGGCGGTCCGGCCCACCCGTCACGGCGTCCACCAGCCGCCCCGCAGCCCACGGGGTCGCCAGGTCGAACGCAATCGCCAGCACCACGAACACCACTGTGCCCGTCAGCAGCCAGGGCCTGCGGATCCAGAAGCCCGCGATGAAGCCCAGCACCTGGCTGTTCTTCAGCACCCGCTCCTTGTGGTCGTCGGTATCCTCGTAGTGGTCGGTCATTGGAGAGCTCGAAATCTCGGCGCCGGTGGACCGCGAACGAACCCCTTCCAGGGGTGGCGGCGCTCAGGGGCGCGAATGGAAAAATCTTGGGTGAGGCGGGGGGTTTGCAAGAACCCCGGCGGACCCCGGGCGCGCGGAATTGCCTCGCAAATCGGGCCAATCAGGCCTTCAGACGAAGCGTTCCGGTCGAGTTAAAACCGCGGCGGCGACCCGGCGAACCGTTTGGGAGCGGCAGAAATGATGAAACTCATCTTGGCCCTCCCTTCGGGTTGCTGAAGATGCGGAAACTAGGCGCGCCGAATCCGAGCGTCAAGGCGGTGGCGGAACGAGGTTCGGCTTTGTCACCAAGGTGGCGGCGAGACCACACTCGCCCCACCTGCCGGACCGGGCGCTACAAGGTGGTGGAGGGGGCGCCGCCAGCGCACTAGAGAAGGGTCGTGACGACCGCTCCCTTACCCGACGCCATGCCGACCAACTGGGTCGACCGATTCGCACCCGCGGGTTTGCGGCCTTGGCTGAAACTTGGACGGTTCGATCGGCCGGTGGGTATCTGGCTGCTGATGCTGCCCGGCTGGCAGGGGATCGCCCTCGCCGACGCCATGGAGCATCGGCTGCCGAACCTGGGACTGCTGGTCCAGGTGTTTCTGGGCGCAGCGCTGATGCGCGCGGCGGGTTGCGCCTACAACGACATCGTCGACCGGGACATCGACGCGAAGGTGGCGCGCACCGCAATGCGCCCGATCCCCGCAGGCCAGATCAGCGTCGGCCAGGCCTGGGCGTTCGTGATCGTCTGCTGCGTGGCCTCGCTCGGCATCCTCGTCACCCTGCCCCCGACGGCGGTCGCGCTGGGGGCCGCCTCCCTGCTGCTCGTCGCGGCCTATCCCTTCATGAAGCGGATCACTTGGTGGCCGCAGGCCTGGCTGGGCCTGACGTTCAACTGGGGGGCGCTCTTGGGCTTCGCCGCAGCCACCGGAGCGGGCCCCGGCTTCTGGCGGCAGATTGCGCCTTTTGTGCTCAGCACGGGCGACGTGCGTTTCCTGACACAGGCGCTCGCCGACAGCGCGGTGAAGGCGCCGGCGCTGCTGCTCTATGCGTCGGGGGTGTTCTGGACGCTGGGGTACGACACGATCTACGCGGTCCAGGACCTGGAGGATGACGCCCTGGCCGGGGTGAAGTCCTCGGCCCGCCGGCTCGGCGAACAGGCGCCGTTGGCCATCCTCGGCTTCTACCTGGCGAGCCTGGCCCTGCTACTGGCGACCGGCGCCGCCGCAGGCCTGGCCCCGGCGTTCTACCTTCTGCTCATCGTCTACGGAATTCAGCTCTGCTCCCAGGCGCGCCGGGTGCGCATCGACAATCCGATGGGGGCGCTCCGGCTCTTCAAGTCAAACGCCCTGGCTGGGCTGATCTTGTTCGTCGCGATCGTGGCCGGGACCCGGCTCGCGATCTTCGCGCACCTCTAGCCCGCGACAGCGCGCCGCTTCCCGCGCGTGATCCTGTTTTCCTGACACTTTCGGCGCTAGAGTTCGCCCATGGCCGTCGCCGCACGCGTTGATCCGAAGAGCTATTTCACGCCTCAGGAGTGGGCGCCTCTGTCGCGCCGCTCGTCGTGGACCGGACTGGCGCTGCTCGCCCATGCCTGGATCATCATCGGACTTGCCATGGCGATGGCAGTGGTCTCGCCCTGGTGGCTGAAGCCGATCACGATTCCGCTCGCGATCGCCA
>DASXKT010000016.1:0-9039 GCA_036496685.1 Phenylobacterium sp. | reverse complement strand
CCCTCCTCCGCCACGCGGTCCATGGCCTCGGTGCGGATCTGCATCTCGATGCGCATGCCGCGCGGGCCGACCACCGTGGTGTGCAGCGAGCGGTAGTTGTTGCGCTTGGGCGTGGAGATGAAATCCTTGAACCGCTCGGGGACGCTGGGCCATGCACGATGGATGACGCCGAGCGCGCGGTAGCAGTCCTCCTCCGTGTCGACGATCACCCGGAAGGCGTAGATGTCGGAGAGTTGCGAGAAGCCGATCGATTTGCGCTGCAGCTTGCGCCAGATCGAGTAGGCGTTCTTCTCGCGGCCGAAGACCCGGGCCGGGACGCCGGCGGCCTCCAGCTTGGACGCGATTTCCCCGGAAACCAGGCTGACCGCCCCGCCCTGGTCATGGCGCAGCGTCTCGAGACGCCGGCCGATGGCGTCGCGGGCGACCGGGTTCAGATGCTCGAAGGCGAGCTCTTCCAGCTCGGTGCAGATCCGGTGGACGCCGATCGAGCGGGCGAGCGGGGCATAGATGTCCAGCGTCTCGCGCGCGATCCGCTCGCGCTTGGCGGGGCTGGAGATGTGCTGCAGCGTGCGCATGTTGTGCAGCCGGTCGGCCAGCTTGACCATGAGTACGCGGACGTCGCGGCTGATCGCCAGGATGAACTTGCGGAGGTTCTCCGCCTGCCGGAGGTGCTCGGAGGAGAGCTCAAGCTTGGAGAGCTTGGTGACGCCTTCGACCAGTTCGCCGATCTCGTCGCCAAACAGCTCGTCGATCTCGGCGCGGGTGACCGGAGTGTCCTCGATCACGTCGTGCAGCAGCGCGGTGACGATGGTCGCGGTGTCGAGGCGGTAGTCGGTGAGGATCCCCGCCACCTCGATCGGGTGGGCGAAGTAGGGATCGCCCGAGGCCCGTTTCTGGGCCCCGTGCATGCGCATGGCATAGACGTAGGCGCGGTTGAGCAGCGCCTCGTCGGCAGTGGGATCGTACGAGCGGACCTTTTCGATCAGCTCGAACTGGCGAAGCATCTTAGGACGCTTGGCGGTTCCGGACAGGGAACCGGAAACCACCTTGTCAGTACTCGGGGCGTCCTTAGAGGGGGCGGCGGGTTGAGGCGCCGCCTTGGTGGGGAGGGGTTCTGCGCCTTCGGGGCTCAGTACCGCTCCTCCTGACCACCGTCGCGGTCGCTTTGCAGCGCGCGGACCAGTTCAAGCTCGCTCATCTGCATGTGGGTCGGATCGGCCAGCAGGGCGAGGGTTTCGGCCTCTTCCTCGGCTTCCGAACGTTCGTCCACCCGTTGCAGGGTGCCGATCAGCGTCTCGCGCAGTTCCTCGGCGTCCACCACGTCGTCGGCGATCTCGCGCAGCGAGACGACCGGGTTCTTGTCGTTGTCGCGATCGACCAGGATCTGGGCGCCGGCCGAGATGGCGCGGGCCCGATGCGCCGCCAGCAACACGAGGTTGAAGCGGTTGGGGACCTTTTCGATGCAGTCTTCGACAGTGACGCGAGCCATGGATTCCTCGGGACGGGGAGAGAACCAGCGAAAATAGAGGTTCGTGCCCCATTGTGCAACGCCGCAAAGGTCGCGGACTCACTGATGGCCACCTTCGAAGCCGCAGCGGAACGCAAGCGCCGCCGGAATCACGATCTTGGGAAGTCGCTCCTGCCACGGTTGACACACCGGCGTCCTGCGATCCTCCTCCCGCCAGCCATCCGGAACCGGCAGGTTTTCGTGCCCTCGCCGCCCGAGATTGCAAGCGAGCGTCACCGCGTTGGGGTCCGTGAACATTGTGCGCCCGTCGGTCGAAGGCCGCGGGGGGCGGCCGTCGTTTCGGCGATGCGCGTCACGACCCGCAAGTAAAGGCGCTCAGCATGCCAGTATCCCCAACCGCCGTCGGCCTTCTGGCCACGGCCGCCGCACTCAGCTTCTCCCTTGTCGTGACCTCGGCCTACGCGGCTGAGTTCGAGGTCACCAACCTGGTGTCAGACGGCTCGGTCCCGGCGGTGAACCCGCCCGACGCGAACCTGATCAATCCCTGGGGCGTCGCCTTTGGCCCAACGACCCCATTCTGGGTTTCCGACAACGGCGCCAACGTCGCCACGATCTACAACGGGGCCGGCGTCAAGCAGGGCCTGACCGTCTCCGTCCCCACGGCGCCGACCGGCCAGGTGTTCAACACGACGACGAACAGCTTCCAGATCAACGGCGTGAAGCCAGCCTTCCTGTTCGACACCGAGAACGGCGGGATCCTGGGCTGGGCCCCCTCCTTCGGGACGACCGCCCAGGACGCCATCACGCCCAGCGTCAATGCGGTCTACAAAGGGCTGGCCATCGGCTCGGGCGGCGGCAATGACCACCTCTACGCCACCAATTTCCGCGCTGGCGACGTCGAGCTCTACACGAACACCTTCGGCCCGCCGACGACCTTCACAGATCCCAACGTGGCCGCCGGCTATGCGCCCTTCGGCGCGCAGGTGCTGAACGGCAAGCTCTACGTCACCTTCGCCCTGCAGGACGCCGCCAAGCACGATGACGTCGGGGGCGCCGGAAACGGCTACGTGGATGTCTTCAACCTCGACGGCACCTTCGACCACCGGGTGGTCTCGCTGGGCGGCGAGATTAATTCACCCTGGGGGCTGGCCATCGCGCCCGCGAGCTTCGGAAACCTGGCCGGCGACCTCCTGGTCGGCAACTTCGGCGACGGGACGATCAGCGCCTTCAACCTCACGACCAACGCCTTCGATGGCAAACTGGTGGGACGCGACGGACAGCCCCTGGTGTTCGGCGACCTCTGGGCGTTGACGCCGGGCAACGGAGCAGCCGCTGGCAGCACCCAAAAGATCTATTTCACCGCCGGCGTGTCGGAGGAGAGCGAAGGCCTGTTCGGCAGCCTGACCTCGGTGCCGGAGCCCAGCACCTGGGCGCTGATGATCCTGGGGTTCGGCCTCACCGGGGCGGCGATCCGGGCGCGAGGCAGGGTCGCGCAGACTGGATAGCAGGGTCTCCGTCTGCGTGCTTAGACCTCGTTCACCACAATAGGTTGCAAAGCTTCAACGGATGAGCAGCCATAGTGAAGCTGTTTTTACCGGTTGGAGTTTTCCATGTCCTCTGCGCCTGTCCGACAGGAGCGCTTTCCGTGGGAGCCGGAGTCCGTAAATCGGGCGAACCTGGCCCAGGCGGCCCTGCGCCAGATCCTGGTCAACAAGATCCCGGCCCGCGGCGAGCACGCCCAGACGCTTTTGGTGGCGGCCGGCGCCATCGTCGGCTTCGCAGCGCAGAACGCGGCCCTGGAGCAAGGGCAACTCCTGGCCTCCCGGCGCGACCTGGTGAGGCCGGAGAGCCTGATCTTACGCCAGACCAAGGACGGCCAACGCTTCCTGGCCGGGCGCTGGATCAACGCCGCCCTGCTCCTGGGCTACGGTCACGGCTTTCCACTACAGCGGTTCGTTCTGCAGGCGGCTGCGGCGGCTGGCGTCAAGCGGACCGAGTTCGACGACTACTGGGAGTTGGAGCGCCGGGTCGCCAAGGCGGCCGCAGAGGGTGAGTTCGGGCAACTCGAAGCGACCGAGGGCCGCGCGATGCTGGCCCGGCCGCAGGACCTGCTGCGGGTGCTCTGGCCCACGGCGCGGCGGATCTTCACCGCCCCGATGCCGATGGAGGTGGCCGACGAGCCGATGCTCAACGAGGCGCATTGGCCGATCGTGGCCTCGCTGGCGGCGGCGCGCCTGATCACCCAGACGGCAGAGTCCGTGCCGCCTGGGATTGCAGCCGGCCTGGTCATGGAAAGCGCCTTCATCGGCTCCAAGCTCGACCCGGAACTGGCCGACGCCGGCCGCTGGACGCTCGGCCCCGGCGTAAACGGGTTGCACATCGTGCGCGACGACCGGCGGCGCCGCGCGATCGCCTAGCGGCTACCCGATGTGAACGGGCCGCGCGTCCCGTCCCACCGTCGCTTCCGCCGCCAGGTCCGCCGCGGTCTTGCCTAGGACGGGGTGTCGCCAAGCCGGCGCGATCTCGGCCAGCGGGCCCATGACGAAGAGGCGTTCGTGGGCTCGCGGGTGGGGCAGGACGAGGCTTGGGCCGTCTGAAATCCGGCGGCCGTAGGCGATCAGGTCGAGGTCGAGCGTGCGCGGGGCGTTGGCTTCGCCGCGTATCCTGCCGAAGGCGCGCTCGATGGCAAAAAGCGCCTCCAGAACCGCCTCAGGGGGGCCGTTCGCCTCGACAATGGCAACGCCGTTGCGATAATCTTTTCCCGTCGGGTCTGGCCAGGCGGCTGACCGCCACCACCCCGAACGAGCGAGCACGGGCAATTCGGCCTGTTGAAACTGCGCGAGGGCCGCTTCGAGCAGCGCTTCGGACGAGACGAATTCGGCGGGGAGATTACTGCCCAGAGCCACGATGATCGCATCATCGCCGCCCACGACGCCGGCCTTCGACTGATTTGAATGCGGGAATTTTGAGATGACCTTTTATCCCACGGACCGGCTGGCGCTCTTCATCGACGGGGCCAACCTCTATTCGGCGGCCAAGGGCCTCGGGTTCGACATCGACTACCGAAAGCTCCTCGAGGAATTCCGCAAGCGCGGCGTCCTGATCCGCGCCTACTACTACACCGCCCTCGTCGAGGACGAGGAGTACTCGCCGATCCGGCCGCTGGTCGATTGGCTGGACTACAACGGCTACAGCCTGGTGACCAAGGCCGCCCGGCAATACACCGACAGCCAGGGCCGCAAACGCTGGCGCGGCGATATGGATGTCGAGATCGCCGTCGACATGATGGAGATGGCCCAGTCCGCCGACCATCTGGTGCTGTTCTCCGGCGACGGCGACTTCCGGGTGCTGGTCGAGGCGGTGCAGCGGCGCGGCGCGCGGGTAACCGTGGTCTCGACCGTGAAGTCGCAGCCGCCGATGGCCTCGGACGACCTGCGCCGGCAGGCCGACAACTTCGTGGACCTGGCGGACCTCTCGGAGATCATCGGCCGGCCTTCGCGCCTGCCCAGGTTCATCCAGGAGAGCCGCAGCGAACGGCGCCACGACCACGACCACGAGGATGAGCCGGAGGCTGACGCCGAGGCCTGATTAGGTTCGTCCACGAACCACACGAACTTCACGAACGGGCGCGATATTGGAGGCTCCGCGGCAGCGGAGCCTCTCTCGATTTGATCGCTGAGGTTTGAAGAAGGATCGCCGCTTCGCTGGCCTTGGGTGATGAACCGTTCGTGGGGTTCGGGTGGTTCGTGGACTGCCCAAGACTCGCACTAGGAGCTTGGCATGGAAACGAAGAGCGCCGAGCCGCCGCGGGACTGCCCGCTTTGCCCAAGGCTGGTCGCCTATCGGGCGGCCAACGCCGCGGCCAACCCCGACTGGTTCAACGGCCCTGCCCCGTCGTTCGGGCCGAATAACGCGCGCCTGCTGGTGGCAGGCCTGGCGCCCGGGCGGACCGGCGCCAACCGCACCGGGCGGCCGTTCACCGGCGACCATGCGGGGTGGCTGCTCTACGGCACCCTGATCAAGCTGGGCTTTGCGCGCGGGATCTACGACCCGAACGGCGAGGACGACCTGGAACTGGTCGACTGCATGATCTCCAACGCCGTGCGCTGCGCCCCGCCCGGCAACAAGCCGGAGACCTCGGAAGAGGCCAACTGCCGGCCGTTCCTGACAAGCCGAATCGCCGCTCTCCCCCGGCTGAAGGTGATCGTGACCCTGGGCGACGTCTCGCGGCGCAACGTCTTGAAGGCGCTTGGGCTGAAGGGCTCGGCAGGACTGCCTGGCCACGGGACCGAGTTCCAGGCTGGACCCTACGTGGTGCTGAACAGCTATCACTGTTCGCGGCTGAACACGAACACCGGACGCCTGACGCCGCAGATGTTTGAGGCGGTATTCGAACGCGCGCGGGCGCTGATCGAGGGATAGCTCCATGCACGCCTTCGCCGCCGCCGGTTCGGCGTTCCTGGTCGCCGTGCTCTGGTTCGACCTGATGTTCGACGTGCAGGTGCGGGGCCATGGCGAAGAGGCGTTGCCGCCGCAGGTCCTCAGCTCGATCGCCACCTACTATCGCCGGGTAACCACCGAAGCCGCGCCGATGAGCGGGCTGATCAGCCTGGTCATGCTCGCCACCTTGGCCGCCATCGTCGCGGAGCTCGTCCTGGGCGATAGGCCAGCCTGGCGGGCGATCCTATCCCTGGTGCTGGCCCTGTTCGCGATCGGGCTGGCCGGCGCGCGGATCGTGCGCAACGCCAAGACGCTCGGCGCCGGCGAAGGGGCCCCTGAGGCGCGCAGCAGCCTCGCCCGCGGCATCTACCGCGACCATCTCTGGTGCCTCGCGGCGATGGCCTCGGTGACGGGGTTGCAGCTGCTCGTCTAGCGCCCCTGGAATACCGGTTTGCGCTTTTCGAGGAAGGCGCGGCGGGCTTCCTGGCCGTCTTCGCTGCTAAAGGCCCGGCGGATGTTGGAGACCTCGTAGCGGAGCTGCTGTTCCATATCGTGGGACTCCGAGGACTTGACCATGCCGCGCTTCAGGAGCCGCAGAGTGATCGGCGACCAGGCGCAGAGCTCCTGGCAGTAGGCAGCCAGCCGATCGGCGAAGGCCGCGTCGTCCACCGCCTCGCCGGCCATGCCCCAGGTAAGCGCCTCCTCACCGGTGACCGTGCGGTTCTCCATCATGAAGCGCATGGCGCGTTCGTAGCCCATGGCCTGGGGCAAGGTGACGGTGAGGCCTGCATCGGGCGAGCCACCGATCCGGGTGTAGCCGGCCATCAGCCGCGCGCTCTTGGCGATCAGCCTGACGTCGGTCGCCATGGCGAGGCCAAGCCCAGCGCCCACCGCCACGCCGTTGATGCCGCCCACTACCGGCTTGTCGCAGCGCTTGCGGATCGCCAGCAGGAAGTTGCCCACCCAGCCGATGTCGTCGAGTTGGGAAGTCTGGGGCGAATGCGGCGAATAGGGCTCGGCGTCGGGCGACAGGTCGAGGCCGGCGCAGAAGGCGTCGCCGCTGCCGGTAATAGCCACCACCCAGACGTTGTCGTCGAGCGCCGCGGCGTCGACCGCGGCGACAATGCCCCAGGCGAGCTCCTGGCTGAGCGCATTCTTCTTGTCGGCGCGGTCGAGCGTGATGGTTCGGACATGTCCGGCATCGGAGATCTTGACGGGGGCAGGCATGGGGCGTCGCTCTTGTACGGTGAGGGTCGCCGATAGTGCGACCTTGACCCGTCGGAAGGCAAACCGCCTTGCCAGCTGGCCCGGCGAGCGCGACCTTCGCCGTCTCGACAGCGAGGGGTGCGGCGGATGATTTTCGAGCAGATCGCGACGGGCGGGTGCCAGTCCTACCTGCTGGGCTGCGAGAAGACCTGTGCGGCCGTGCTGATCGACCCGGAGCTGACGCAGATCGACCACTACCGAGGCCTCTGCGCCCAGCACGGCCTGACCGTGAAGTACGTCATCGACACCCATACCCACGCCGACCACTTCTCGGCCAGCCACGAACTCGGCAAGGCGCTGGGCGTGCCGGTGGTGATGCATCGCCTGGCTCCGGCGCCTCACGCTGACCTCAGGCTCGACGACGGCGACATGCTGATCGCGGGTGAGCTGCGCCTGAAGGCGCTGCACACGCCGGGGCATACGCGCGACTCGATGAGCCTGGTGATGGACGACCGGGTGTTCACGGGCGATGCGCTGCTGATCGGCGGCACCGGGCGCACCGACCTGCCGAGCGGCGACCCTCACCAACTCTACGAGAGCCTGTTCCAAGGACTGCTGAAGCTGCCGCCGGAGACGATGGTGTTCCCGGCGCACGACTACAAAGGCCGCAGCCACTCCACCATCGGGGCCGAGATTGCCGACAATCCGCGGCTGCAGAAGACCGAGCGGGCCGATTTCGTCGCGATGATGCAGGCGCTGGACCTGGCCGCGCCGACCCATCTGACGGAGGCGCTTCGCACCAACATGAGCGGCGGGAAGACTGTGGCGCAGCTTTTGAGCGAGGCAGCGGCGCGGGTGCCGTTCATGTCGCTGGCCGAGCTCAATGAGCGGCTGGGCGGAAACCGGCGCGACCTGGTCATCCTCGACATCCGAGAGAAGGACGCATTCGACACCGGCCACGTTCCTGGCGCCGTCCACCTGCCCCGGGGCCAGCTGGAACTGCGGGTCAACAGCGAGTTGCCGGACCCGACGGTGAGAATCCTCACCTGCTGCGAATTCGGGAAGATCTCGACGTTGGCGGCTGCGACCCTGCGCGAGCTGGGCTACGGCCGCGCGGTGGCGCTGGATGGCGGCATGAAGGCCTGGCGCGAGGCCGGATTTCCGACCGAGAGCTGAGCCCTGCTCGCCCTCCATGAGCGTCGGCGCTCGACGAACGCAATGGCCGACCTTTGATCTCTGGGTCCGCGCTCGCCTCGCCGGTGGCCGGCGGCTAAGGTTCGCGACCTTCGCCGTTCAGTGGAATCCCTCGCCTTGAAAACCCGCTACCTCCTCGGCCTCGCCGCGACGGCCGCCGTGTTCGCTTCGCCCGTCCTTGCCGCCCCGGCTTCAGCGCCCAAACCCGACCCTGCCCTGCACGACCAGGCGCTGGACCTACTGAAGAAGGGCATCGCGTTCCGCACGGTGATTCCGGGTGACCAGGTGCCACGCTACGCCGAATACCTGAAGGGCGTCCTGGTGCAGGCGGGCTTCAAGCCGGACGAGGTGAAGATCGAGCCGGTGGCCGGCAGCGCCATCCTGGTGGCTCGCTACGCCGGCGCCGACCCTTCGAAGAAGCCCATCGTGGTCATCGATCACATGGACGTCGTGGAGGCCAAGAAGGAGGACTGGACGCGGGACCCGTTCACCCCGGTGGTGGAGAACGGCTACGTGTTCGGCCGCGGCGCGGTGGACGACAAGTTCGACGTCTCGATGGTGGTGACCGTGCTCGCGAAGCTGAAGCGCGACGGCTGGAAGCCGGGGCGCGACGTGATCCTGGCGCTATCCGGCGACGAAGAGACCCTGCAGCAGACGGCCCGCAAGTTCGCAGGCGACCTGAAGAACGCCGAGCTGGTGCTGAACGGCGACGCCGGCGGCGGCGAGCTTTC
>DASXKT010000015.1:0-5737 GCA_036496685.1 Phenylobacterium sp. | reverse complement strand
TGGAAGCCGGCGTGGGCGCCGTGGTCATCCTGGATGGCCGCCGGCCCCACGCCATGCTGGTCGAGCTGTTCACCGAGCACGGGGCAGGCACGCTGATCAGCGAATGAGCGCCGATCTCCAGCCTGCCGACTTGCGGCACGTCGACACCTGGCTCTTCGACCTGGACAACACCCTCTACCCAGTCGAGTCCGGCTTCATGGGCGAGATCGAGCGGCGGATGACCGACTACGTCGAGGGGCTCACCGGTCTGCCCCGCGACGAGGCCTACAAGCTGCAGAAGAAGTATCTCGCGGAATACGGCCTGACGCTCGGCGGTCTGGTCGAGCATCACGGCGTCGACCCGCACGACTACCACGCGATCTTCGACGACCTGCCATTGGAGGGGCTTTCGCCTGACCCGGTGTTGATCGCCGCCATCGCGCGCTTGCCCGGCCGGCGATTGATCTTCACCAACGCCAACGACGTCCACGCCGAGCGCGTGCTGGCTCACCTGGGTCTCGACCACCTGTTCCACGACGTGTTCCACATCGCGCTCTCGTCCTACGTGCCCAAGCCAAGCCGGGTCGCCTTCGAGCGGATGGACGCGGCCCACAGCATCGATCCGGCAGCCACCGCCTTCTTCGAGGACAGCGAGCGCAACCTCGAACCTGCCGCCGAGCTCGGCATGACCACCGTCCTCGTCGGCCCCAATGCGCCGGCTTCGACGGCGCCCTTCGTCCGCTACAAGACCGACAACCTAGCGTCCTTCCTGACCGACGCCCTCCTGAAGAAAGCCGCCTAATGCCCGCCGAGACCCACGACGACCTGAAGCGCGTGATCGAGGCCGCCTGGGAGGATCGCGAGGCGATCAACCAGAGCACCAAGGGTCCGGTGCGCGAGGCCGTGTTGGAGACCATCGAGCGCCTGGACGCCGGGACCCTGCGGGTCGCCACGCGGCAAGCCGACGGCACGTGGCTCACCCATCAATGGGCCAAGCAGGCGATCCTGCTGTTCTTCCGCCTGACACCTAACAGCTTGGTCCAGGCCGATGCCCCCGGACCCTACTGGGACAAGGTCCCGCTGAAGTTCACCGGCTGGGACGCCGCCCGTTTTGAAGCTGCGGGCTTCCGCTGCCTGCCTGGCACGGTCGTGCGCAAGGGCTCGTTCATCGCCAAGGGCGCGGTCTTGACCCCGTCGTTCGTCAACATCGGCGCCTACGTCGACGAAGGCACCATGGTCGACACCTGGGCGACGGTCGGCTCGTGTGCCCAGATCGGCAAGCACTGCCACATCTCCGGCGGCGCCGGCATCGGCGGGGTGCTGGAGCCACTGCAAGCCAACCCGACGATCATCGAGGACAACTGCTTCATCGGGGCCCGCTCCGAAGTGGCGGAGGGCGTCATCGTTCGCGAGGGCTCGGTACTCTCCATGGGCGTCTACCTGACGTCGACCACGCCCATCGTCGACCGCAAGACCGGCGCGGTGATCACGGGCGAGGTTCCGCCCTATTCGGTGATCATGTCGGGCTCCCGCCCCAGCCCCCACGAGGGCATGCCGTCCACCTATTGCGCGGTGATCATGAAGACGGTGGACGAGAGGACGCGGTCGAAGACCAGCATCAACGAGCTCCTGCGGGACTAAGACTTGGAGCGATGCTGACCGTCTCCTAGCCGTTCCTCGACTTCCTGCGCGAGCGGCGCGCCTCACACAGCGCCTGCCACCGGAATGGTGGCGCTTCGGACCGGACCAGCTGCAGCCGCTTGAGGTCAGCGACCCAGAGGGCTGTATCTCACGACCGCGGAAGCGTCTGGACGATCCGCACGTTTGGCCCTGACCCGTGACGGGGCGCGAGCTTGAGTCCGCCGCGGGGCGCTAGCGGCTGCGCGCCGTGCGCGTGTCAGCGTAGGGCGTTCCATCCTTGTGGCGATATTCGATTTCGCCCGGGACCAGCATCAGGTCGATGTCGGGATAGTCGCAGCCGTCCTCCGCCTCGCGGCGCGAACCGACCTCCAGCAGCACCGCCTCGGCGTCCGATCGGTTTTGCAGATGGTGGCCGTTCGGCGTGCCGGCCGGGAACCCTGCGCATTCACCGGCCCGAAGCACTTGCTCGCCCTCATCGGTGACCAGCACGACCTCGCCTGAGAGCACCCATACGAACTCGTCCTCGGCCGTGTGCCAGTGGCGCTGGCTCGACCAGACGCCGGGCGCGAGCCGCTGCAGATTGACGCCGAACTGGGTCAGACCCGCGGCGTCGCCAAGTTTCCAGCGCCGGCGGTCCAGGCAGGGGGCGTCATAGGGTGGCGGATAGCCGGTTCCGAAGCGGGTCGGGGCGGCCTCGATGTCGATCTTGGGCATGGGGGGTCCCGTCTGCTGCGGCGCCAACCCTAGCTGGGCGCCCCCACGACGGCGAGATTGATCGACGCGGTCAACCCACGGCTTCGTAGGGCGTGCCGTCCCGGTGGCGATAGAACGGCTCAGCCGGCCGCGCCACCATGTCGATGTCCGGGTAGTCGCAAGCGTCGACCTCTACTCGGCGAGATCCGACTTCTAGGTAGACTGCATCGGCTCCGCTGTGGTTCTGCAGGCAGTGGCCGTTGGGCGAGCCGGCCTTCCACGCGGCGCAGTCCCCGGCCCTCAAAATCTGCTTGCCGTCGTCCTCCACCAACACCACTTCGCCGACCAGCACATAGACCAGCTCGTCCTCGTGGGTGTGCCAGTGCCGTTGGCTTGACCACTTGCCGGGCGGCAGGCGCGTCAGGTTCACACCGAAGTCACTGAGCCCGACCGCGTCGCCCAGCTTGCGCCATGTCGCGCCCAGGCAGACCTCGTCGAACGGCGGCGGATAGTTGCAGCCGGAACGTACTTCCAGGGCTTCGACCTCGACCTTCGGCATGTCTCGCCTCTCGCCTGAATGACCATTGCAGGATAAAGCGCCGCCATGATCGACGCTATCGAGCTCACGCGCGAGCTGATCCGCCGCCCCTCGGTGACCCCGGCGGACGCCGGCGCCATGGACATCGTCGAGGAAACCCTGAAGCGCCTCGGCTTCGCCTGCCGTCGAATGAAATTCGGCGAGATCGAGAACCTCTACGCCCGCTACGGGACCGAAAGCCCCAACCTCTGCTTCGCCGGCCACACCGATGTGGTGCCGGTGGGCGATGCGGCGGCCTGGAGCCAGGGCGCGTTCGACGCCAAGGTGGTGGATGGCGTGCTGGTCGGCCGCGGCGCCGTCGACATGAAGTCGGCCATCGCCGCCTTCGCCGCGGCGGCCGCCAAGGCAATCGAGGCCGGCCAGGTGACCGGCTCGCTCTCCTTCCTGATCACCGGTGACGAGGAAGGGGTCGCCACACACGGCACCAAGATGGTCGTCGAGGCGCTGGATATCCAAGACGAGGTGATCGACCACTGCGTGGTCGGCGAGCCCACCTCCAGCGAAAGTTTCGGCGACATGATCAAGGTCGGCCGCCGGGGCTCGATCAACGCCGAGATCGTCGTCGAGGGCGTCCAGGGGCACGTCGCCTATCCGCATCGCGCCGCCAACCCGGTGCCGGTATTGCTGCGCCTGCTGCTACGCCTGCAAGGGCGCCTATTGGACAAGGGCTATCCAGAATTTCAGCCGTCGAACCTGGAGATCACAAAGATCGACGTCCCGAACACCGCCACCAACGTGATCCCGGGGATCGCCACGGCGCGGATCAACATCCGGTTCAACCCGCACCACACCGGCGCGGAGCTTGCCAGCTGGATCGAGGCCGAGGCGGTCTCGGAGGGCCGCGGTTTCAGCGGGACCGTCACCGTCGTCCCCCAGATCAGCGGCGAGGCATTCCTCACCGAGCTTGGGCCGTTCACCGACGTCGTGGCCGGCGCGGTCTACGAAACCGTCGGCCACGCGCCGGAGCTCTCGACCTCCGGGGGCACCTCCGACGCCCGGTTCATTCGCGCGCTTTGCCCGGTCGTGGAGCTTGGCCTCGTCGGCAAGACGATGCACCAGGTGGACGAGGGCGCGCCTGTTGTGGAGATCCTGCAGCTGCAAGCGGTCTATGAACGGCTGATCGAGCGCTATTTTGAGACGTTCGGGGGCAAGCCCTAGGGGGCGTAGGAGACGCCCGTCAGATAGAGCCCGTCGGCCGGCGCCACCGGTCCGCAGGCCTTGCGGTCCTTCGCCTCCAGCGCAGCCTTGAGGTCATCGGCCGTCCAGCGACCCAGGCCCACCTCTGCGATCGAGCCGGTCATTGAACGGACCTGGCGATGCAGGAACGAACGGGCCTCGAAGACCAGCACCACCTCGTCGCCCTCCCGACGGACGTCGGCCACGTCCAGGGTCTTGACGGGCGACTTCGCCTGGCAGGCCAGATCCCGGAAGGTGGTGAAGTCGTGGTGGCCCACCAGTCTCTGGGCCGCCGCATGCATCGCCTCGGCGTCCAACGGCGCCTTCACGTGCCAGACGTGGCCCTGGTCCAACCCCGGCGGGCTCGGGCGGTTGAGGATGCGGTAGCGGTAGCGGCGCTCGGTCGCCGAGAACCTCGCGTGCCATCCCTCCGGCGCGACCTCCGCGGCCAGCACCACGATCGGCTCAGGCCGTAGGTGGGCGTTCAGCGCCTTGCGCACCGTCTCTGCGAGCCAGTCCTTCTCGAGATCGACGTGGACCACCTGGCCGGTGGCGTGGACGCCGGTGTCGGTGCGCCCGGCGGCAGCTACCCGCAGCGTCTGGCCGCAGAAGGCCTTAACCGCGCGCTCGAGCGAGGCCTGCACCGAAGGCGACACTGCCTGGGCCTGGAAGCCGCAATAGGGGCCGCCGTCGTACTCGAGGAGGAGCTTGTAGCGCGGCATCAGCCGAGCAAGGTCCCAGCCGCCACCGGCTGACCGCGGAGGAAAGTCTCCGCGTCCTGCGGGCCGCGGCCCTCGCGCTGCACGCGGAGGAGCCGAACCGCGCCCTCGCCGGTGGCCACCAGCAAACGGTCGTCCAACACCTGGCCAGGCTCGCCCGCCGCGTCCTCGAAGGCCGAGAGCAGGGCCTTCACCCGCACAGGGCCCCTGTCGGCCGGGAGCAGGAACCAGGCGCCTGGAAACGGCGAGAGCCCGCGGATCTTGCGATCGATCTCGGCGGCCGGTTTCGTCCAGTTGATCTTCGCCTCCTTGGTCCGGATCTTCTTGGCGTAGGTGACCCCCTCCTCGGCCTGAGGCCGCGCCGCTGCGGCCCCGCGCTGGATGTCCGTGAGCGTCCGCACCAGCAGGTCCGCGCCGACCGCCGCCATCCGGTCGTGCAGCGTGCCGGTGGTGTCCAGCGGCCCGATCCGCACGGTCTCGCTCGCCAGCACCGGACCTTCGTCCAGCCCTTCGGTCATCCGCATCACCTCGACGCCGGTCACCGCGTCGCCGGCCATGATCGCCCGCTGAATGGGCGCAGCGCCCCGCCATCGCGGCAGCAGCGAGCCGTGCAGGTTGAAGGACCCGAGCGTCGGCGCCTCGAGCACCTCGCCCGGCAAGATCTGGCCGAACGCCACCACGACCGCGGCGTCGAGGTTCAACGCCTGGAACGCCGCGATCTCCGCCGGATCGCGCATGGAGGCGGGCGTTCGGACCATCAGGCCGCGCTCATTCGCGAACGCATGCACCGGAGAGGGCTTGAGCGCGTGGCCGCGACCGCGCGGCGCCGGCGGCTGCGAATAGACGCACGCCACCTCATGCCCGGCCTCGGCGATGCGGCGCAGGACGGCGAGGGCGAAGTCGGGGGTTCCGAGGAAGGCTATGCGCATGC
>DASXKT010000014.1:0-13985 GCA_036496685.1 Phenylobacterium sp. | reverse complement strand
TACATCGAGGACCGTCACCCGACGCCGGCCCTGCTGCCCAAGTCCGCCGCCGACCGCGCCCGTGTGCGGATGATCGAGGAGGTGATGGACACCCACTTCGAGCCGATCAACTGGGGGCTGTCGGAGCTGCGGTGGTTCAAGCGCGCGGAAGGGGAGCAGGCCAAGGCGATCGAGGCCGCCGCAGCGCACCAGCTCGCCGGCTTCTTCGCCTGGCTGGAGCGTCAGCTCGGCGCGCGTGAATGGTTCAACGGCGAGGCCTTTGGCTGGGGAGACTTGGCGGTGGTCCCGTTCCTCAATGGCTCGGCCGGGCAGGGGCATGCGCCGCCGGAAGGCTCGCGGCTGGCCGCCTGGCTCGCCCGCGCCAACGCCCGGCCTTCGGTGGTCGACACGGTGGCCGAGATCGCCGCCATGGCGCGCGGCGCCAGCATGCCCAATGTCGCCGAACTGGTGGAGCAGGGGCTCTTCAAGCGCGAGTACCGCGACCACCGCCTGGAATGGATGATCAAGTCCGGCGGCATCGACGTGGTGCTGAAGGGGCTCGAGCGCGACAACATCCGCTTTTCGCCAAGCTTCCGGTAGGCCGATGCCCGGACAGGTGCAGATCCTGGAGCGCGACGACCTCGACACGGCGTTCCTCGAGGATCGCCTCTACGAGTTCAACGTCGAGGCGACTGGCTATCGAGACGGCCAGGACTTTGGGCTGGTGATCGAGGAGGCCGGCGAGGTCGCTGCGGCGGCCGCCGGCTACACCTGGGGCGGCATTTGCGAACTCAAGCAGCTCTGGGTTCGCGCGGACCAGCGCGGGCGCGGCCGGGGATCGGTCCTGCTGGAGGGCGTCGTCGAACTGGCGCGCGACCGAGGCTGCCGGCTGATGTTCCTCGCAACCCACAGTTTCCAGGCGCCCGACTTCTACGCGCGCCACGGTTTCGAGATCGTGGCCACCGTCCCCGACAAGCCGCTCGGCCACAGCGAACACATCATGCGACGCACCCTGGGAGACAAACCGTGAGCGCCGAGATCATTCTCCACCACTACGACACCTCGCCGTTCTCGGAGAAGGTGAGGGTCATGCTCGGCATCAAGGGCCTTTCCTGGCGCTCGGTGATCCAGCCGGTGATCATGCCCAAGCCCGACCTGATCCCGCTGACCGGCGGCTATCGGCGCATTCCGGTGATGCAGATCGGCGCCGACGTCTATTGCGACACTCAGGTGATCCTCGCTGAGCTCGAGGCCAGGCATCGCAAGCCCGCCGTGGTGCGCGGCGCCGACTGGGCGGTCAACCTCTGGGCCGATCGGCTGTTCTTCCAGGCCACCGTAGCGGTGGTGTTCGGCGAGATCGGCGACGCTGTGCCCAAGGAGTTCGTCGCCGATCGCGAGAAGCTCTCCGGGCGGCCGTTCGACGTCGCCGCCATGCAGGCCGCGGCGGGGCCGATGAAGACTCAATGGCGCGCGGAAGCCGCATGGATCGAGCGCGGACTAGCCAGCAATGATTTCCTAGGAGGATCAACGCCCTCGCTGGCTGACATCGCAGCCTACATGAACATCTGGTGGCTCGGTCGAGCGGCCCCCGCGGTCGCCACCACGCTGCTGGAGGGTCTGACCAAGACAACCGCGTGGCGGGAGCGGATGAAGGCATTGGGCCATGGCCGGCGCAGCGAGATGACCGGGGCCGAGGCCCTGCAGGCCGCGACCGCCAATGCGCCCGCCAAGGCGACGCCGTGCGACGCGGCCGACCCGTCGGGCCTAAAGCCGGGCGCGTCGGTCATGGTGCGGGCTGACGACTATGGCCGCGACCCCATCGAGGGGCGGCTGGTGACGGTCAACGCCGAGCGCATCACCATCGCCCGCGAATGCGGCGAGCTCGACGTCGTGCATGTGCATTTCCCGCGGGTCGGCTATCTGCTGAGCGCGGCTTAAGGATCAACGGAGGCTTCGATGAACGACCGGGTGACGGTGGATATCCAGGGCGGAGTCGCCGACGTGCGGCTGGTGCGCACCGACAAGATGAACGCCCTCGACGACGCCATGTTCTCGGCTCTGATCGAGACCGGCGACCGGCTGAAGACCGAGCCGGGGGTGCGTGCGGTGGTGCTGTCCGGCGAGGGCCGCGCGTTCTGCGCTGGGCTCGACATGGGAAGCTTCCAGGCCATGGCGTCGGGCGAACGGAGCGGTAACCGCGACACCTCCGCCGCCCTGCTCACCCCCAAGCGCACCGAGGGTGGATCGAACCGGGCGCAGCACGCGTGCATGGTCTGGCGCGAGATCCCCGTGCCGGTGATCGGGGCCGTGCATGGCGTGGCGTTCGGCGGCGGCTTCCAGCTCGCCCTGGGCTGCGATCTGCGCTTCGTCGCGGCTGACGCCAAGCTGGCGGTGCTGGAGATCAAGTGGGGCCTAATCCCCGACATGGCGGGCATGGTGCTGATGCGCGGCCTGGTTCGCGACGACGTGGCCCGCGAGCTGACCTTTACGGGACGCATCTTCTCGGGGGAGGAGGCTGTCGCGATGGGTCTGGCCACGCGCGTCTGCGCCGACCCGCGCGCCGAAGCGCTGGCCCTGGCGGCCGAAATCGCCTCGAAGAACCCGCAAGCCATCCGCGCCGGCAAGCGGCTGCTCAACCTGATGGCCGAGGGCGACCAGCACGCGATCCTGCTCGAGGAAAGTCGCGAGCAGGGCGCGCTGATTGGCTCGGCAAACCAGGTCGAGGCCGTGATGGCGAACCTGCAGAAGCGAAGCCCGCAGTTCGCCGACTAGCGGATCAGCGCTGGGCGACCTTCAGGTTCGGATCGGAGGCTTGCGCGTAGGTGGCGCGTGTCGTGGCGTCGACGCAGGCGCGCATTTCCTCGACCCGAAAACTGGCGCCGACGGTTTCCAGGGCGCACAGCCGATAGGCCGCCCTGAAGACCTCGTTGCGCACTTGGACGGGAGTCTTGCCCACCGTGGAGATACGGATCGATTCCGCGCTCGCGGGGAGGGCGATGAGGGCGGCCGCGGCCGCCAGCAGAGCAATACGGTTCATGTCTGGTTCCGGATTGAGGTTGATGCCAACCCCTTTCACGGCGTTCCCTTTGGCGGCGGCTGGATACTGACGTCAGCCTGTCGCCTGAGGGACCCATAGCCAGCTGGGCCATACCCATCAATCGAAAATGGTGCGACGCAATATCCGCGCAGCTGTGCTGCACAATCGTGCGGCGCCGGCTGGCCTGGCGGGGTCAGCCCCGGCCGATGAACGGCATATCGGTGGCCATGACGGTCATGAACTGCACGTTGGCCTCGAGCGGCAGTCCGGCCATGTAGAGCACCGCGTCCGCTACGGCGGAGACGTCCATCACGGGCTCCGCGGCGATGGAGCCGTCGGCCTGCATGACGCCCTTGCTCATGGCCCGCGTCATGTCGGTGCCGGCGTTTCCGATGTCGATCTGTCCGCAGGCGATGCCGTGGGCGCGTCCGTCGAGGGATGTCGAGCGGGTCAGGCCGGTGATGGCGTGCTTGGTGGCGGTGTAGGCCACCGAGCGGGGCCGCGGGACATGCGCCGAGATCGAGCCGTTGTTGACGATCCGTCCGCCGCGGGGGTCCTGGTCCTTCATCAGCCGGAACGCCGCCTGGGTGCAGAGGAAGGCGCCGGTCAGGTTGATATCCACGACCCGCTTCCAGTGATCGACGGAGAGGTCTTCCAGGGGCACGGGCGGCGCGCCGGTCCCGGCGTTGTTGAACAGGAGGTCGAGACGCCCAAAGCGGGTCTTCGTCGCATCGAACAGCGCAGCCACAGAATCGGCATCGGCGACGTCGGTGGCTTGAGCGAGCGTGCGGGTTGCGGCCTCGCCAGCCAGGGCGGCGGTCTCTGCCAGCAGCTCGGCCCGACGGCCCGCCAGGGCGACAGACCAGCCCGCCTTTAGTAGCGCCAGAGACACAGCGCGACCGATCCCGCTGCCTGCGCCGGTGACGATAGCGACCTTGGCTGTTGCGCTCTGCATCGGTGCTGGATAGCCCTTACGCCCGCGAATGCCCAGCATCGCGATCGTGAGGATTTCCAATGCCCGCCGACACGCCGCCGCCCACTCCGACGGTCGAAGTGGTGGTGGTCTATCCGCCGAAACTCAGCCCGCTGGGCGGCGACGCGGCGTTCAGCGCGGTGCAGGTCGGGCCGGAGATCTTCAAGCAGACCCCGAGGCTCGATCAGGCGCTGGAAAGCGTGCCTGGCGTCTCTCTCTTCCGCCGTACCACGTCGCTCTCCGCCAACCCGACGACCCAAGGCGTCTCCTTGCGAGCCATCGCGGGATCGGGGGCCGGCCGCGCCCTGGTGACGCTCGACGGAGCGCCGGTGAACGATCCGTTCGGCGGCTGGGTGATTTGGACCGCCCTTCCGTCCGAGGGGCTCGAGGGCGCCAACATTGTCCGCGGCGCCGGGGCCGGACCCTATGGCGCAGGCGCCCTCACAGGGGTCGTGGCCTTGCAGGAGCGCGGCGCCCGCGATGGCCTAGGCGCGCTCGACGTCTATGCGGGCGAGCGCGGCAGCTACCGAGGGGCGATCTCCGGAGGTACGCGGAGCGTCCTCATCACCGCGTCTGCGGAGACGACCGACGGCTATACCCCCGTGCGCGGCCCGGCGGCCGGGGCCGCCGACCAGCCGCTGACCCTGCAGGCCCAGTCCATCGCCCTTCGCGCGCAACACGATTTCAACGGCGTCGAGGCGGCAGCCCGGGTGGGTGTCTTTCAGGAGCGCCGCGGCGCGGGCCTCGACGGCGCCCGCTCAGTCGCTGAGGGCTCGTCAGCGACGCTGACGCTCGCCCAGCCTGCGACCAGCGGCGTGGGCGGATGGCGGTTGCAGGGCTGGGCGCGCACCAGCGACCTGGTCAACACCTCCGTCGCAGTCGCCCCGGGCCGGGCTACGACCACGCCGGCAAACAACGAATACTCCACGCCGGCTGAGGGCTATGGCCTGAACGCCGCGCTCCAAGGTCAGTGGGGGACCGCCACCTGGGAGGCCGGCGTCGACGCACGCTGGGCCAAGGGCACCGACCACGAGCAGTTCCGGGTGGTCAACGGCGCCTTCACGATGGGTCGGGACGCCGGCGGCCGGACCTTTGTCGGCGGCGCCTACCTGGAAAGCGCCTACGACGCCGCGCCCTGGATCGTGACCGGCGGCGTGCGCCTCGACCACTGGACCGCGGCCGACGCGCAGCGGCACGAGTATGTGCTTGCGACGGGCGTCACGACGCTGAACTCGTCCGCGCCGGACGACTCCGGGACCGTTCCCACCGGCCGTATCGGCATCCGCTACACGCTTACACCCGACGTCTGGCTGCGGGGCGCGGCCTACGCCGGATTCCGCCCGCCGACGATCAACGAACTGCACCGCCCCTTCCGGGTGGGGAACGACGTCACTGAGGCCAACCCCCTGCTGACGCCCGAGAAGCTCTACGGCGTCGAAGGCGGGATCGGTGGCGACACCCTCGTCCACTGGCAGGCCACGCTGTTCTACAACCAGCTCAACGATCCGATCACCAACGTCACCATCGGGATCGGCCCGGGGACCGTCGCAGCCCTCCCAGCCGCGGGGTTCATTCCGGCCGGCGGAACCCTGCGCCAGCGCGAGAACGCTGGCGAGATCGACGCCTGGGGCGTTGAGGCCGAGGCCTCGGGCGAGCTGGCGACAACGCTGACATGGCGCACCGGGCTCGCCTACACCCACGCCCGCGTCGACGGCGGATCGAGCGCGCCGCAGCTCACCGGCCTACGTCCCGCTCAGACGCCGGAATGGACGATCACCGGCGGGCTCGACTGGCGTGCGATGGAGACGCTGACGATCAGCGGCCAGCTGCGCTACGTGAGCGATCAGTTCGACGACGACCAGAACGTCCGCCGCCTGCCGCCTGGCGCCGAGCTGAACGCGCGGGCCGGCTGGGCGCTCGGGCCCGGCCAGGAGGTCTATCTGGCGGTCGACAATCTCGCCGACGCCAAGATCTCCACCGGCAAGACCGCAGACTTCGTGGACAGCTATTCCGAGCCGCGCACCTTCCGGGTGGGATTCTCCTACCGCCGCTAGGCCTGGCCGGCGAAGAGCGCCTCGTGCCGCGCGACGATCCGCGGCCACAGCGTCGCGGCCTCGGACAGGTCGAGTGCGAAGTCAGATGCCAGCAGGGCGACGTAATCCTCGGCGGAGCCAACCAGCGTCTCCTCTACGCCTGAGGAGCGGATGCGACGCAGGGTGCGGCCGCGAAGCTGCGAGAGCTCGTTGGGTCTATGGCGCTGGACGACGGCGTTCAGCACGAAGCCGGATTCCGGGTTGGCCTGCAGCCAATTGCATCGCTCCGTAAGACGCGCCGGGTCGGCAGGTTCGAGGGTGAAGTCGAAGGAGCGTGCGCCGCCATGCTCGTGGTTGCAGACCCGCCACCAGTCCGCGTCGAGTCGCTCCAAGCGAAAATCGAAACCCGCCGATGACCAGGGGCCTTCGACCAGCGGGAAGGGGTCAAGGCTGCCGTCGCCGAAGCCCACGTCGGCGATCCAGGGCTGACCGTCCAGATCGACGAGCAACACAAGGTGGTTGCCGATCACTGCGTCGCCCACGACTTCGCGCATGACCGCGCCGGCCAGCCGGGTGACCTCGAACCCGATGGCGTCGAGGGCTGCGCCCAGCAGGCCGTTCATCTCGTAGCACCAGCCGCCGCGCCGCCGGGTGACGATCTTGTCGAAGGCGGCCTGCGGCTCGATGGTCAGCGCCCGGCCCAACTGCACGTCCAGGTTCTCGTAGGGGATGGACAGCAGATGGGCGCGGTGCAGGGCCTTGAGCGTCCCGAGATCGGGCCGCGGCTCGCTGCGAAACCCAATCCGATCAAGGTAGGCCCCGAGGTCCATCGGCCCGTCAGTCCGCTTTGGGCGGCGGCTCCCCCGCGCCGGTGATCAGGGCCACGATCTCCGGACGGATATTCTCGGCGCCCTTCTCCATCATGTGCTGCACGATCCGCGCGCCGACCGCGCCGCGCACCTGGGTGGTGAACTCCTCCTTGTTCTCCTTCACCCAGCTCATCGAGGCGTGACGGTTGTCGTTCAAATTCTGGAAGTGCGGGAACACGTAACGGGCCATCAGTTCATACGAGTGCTTGGTGGCCCCCCAGTTGGCCCAGTTGTGCGCCATCAGCAGGAAAGCGCCGAACCCGCCGCCGCTCTCGTCGACCAACTGCTGGATGCGCTGAACCGCGTCGTCCGGCGTCCCGATCACCGCCAGGCCAGTGTCGACCATCGCCTTCACCGGATCATCGCCTTCCGGGACGATCGGCAGATTGGCGATTTCGCGGAAGTAGTAGATCCACTTGTCCAGGCCAAAGCGGATGTCTTCCATCGCCTGCTCGCGGGTCTCGGCGATGTGCATCGGGCCGACCAGCCGCCAGCCGTTGCGATCCATGGTCTTGCCGTGCTCGGTCGCCTGCTCGGTGGCGATGGCCCAGTTGGACGCGAGCGCGTTGAAGCCGGCCGTCGACGTGGCGCCGAGCGAGAGCAGGCCAAGGCCGTGCTGGCCCGCCGCCCTCGCGCCGGTCGGCGAGACCTGGCTCGCCACCGCGATCTCGACACTCGGTCGCGAGTAGGGCGTCATCTGCAGGCGAGCCTTGTCGAGCTCGAACCAGTCGGACTTGTGGGTGACTTCCTCGCCGCGCAGCAGGCGGACGATGACGCCCAGCGCCTCGTCCATGCGGTCGCGCTGCTTGGCGACGGGGATACCCATCATGAAGGCGTCGGATACCAGGGCGCCGGGGCCAGCGCCGAACATCACCCGGCCGCGGGTCATGTGGTCGAGCTGGTTGATGCGGTCGGCCAACATCAGGGGGTGGTGGTAGGGCAGGGACGAGACCCCGGTGCCCAGGCGGATATGCTTGGTCCGCTCGGCCGCCGCGGCGATGAACACCTCAGGAGAGGCAATCAGCTCGTAGGCCGCGGAGTGGTGCTCGCCGATCCAGGCCTCGTCGAAGCCCAGTTGATCCATCCATTCGACCAGTTCCAGGTCCCGCTGGATCGCCAGCGTCGGGTTCTCTTCGATCGGATGAAAGGGCGCGATGAAGGCGCCGAAGCGCAGGCGCTGGGGCAGCATGGATGTCCTCCGTACCGCGCGCGGTGTCCCCCGCGCCACGTGTTGCGACGAACCATAGGCAGCCTACGTGGCGGAAGGCTAGGCGGCCTTCTTGGCCGCCGCCCTCGCCGCCCGATCCCGCGTCTTCTTGAGGAACCTGAGCACGGCCAATTCGAACCCGCGGTCGCTCGCCGTCGCCTTCAGGCCCAGCTCGCCCGCCTCATAGGCCTCCAGCACCGCCGGATCGATGTAGGCCTTGCGGCAGACAGCCGGGGTGTTGCCCAGCACGCCCGCGACGGCCTTCACGCAGGTCACGACGTTCTTCTTGGCCTCGCCATCGCCTTGGCAGGCTGGGAGGGTGACAAGCGCTCGGGTGGCGGCCAGCGTGCCGGCCCAGGTGCGAAAATCCTTCGCAGAGAAATCCTCGCCGAGGGCTTCGTGCAGGTAGGCGTTGACGTCGGCGGAGTCGACGGTGTGCCGCTCGCCGTCCTCGTTGATGTACTGGAAGAGCCGCTGGCCAGGCAGGTGCTGGCAGGCCCTCAGGATCCGAGCGAGGCGCCGATCGCTGAAGCCGCTCTTGTGGACCTTGCCGCTCTTGCCGCGGAACTCGAAGACGGTGGTCGTGGCGCCGATCTTGGCGTGGCGGTCGCGCAGCGTCGTCAAGCCGAAGCTCTTGTTGGTCTTGGCATATTCCTCGTTGCCGACCCGGATGAGGGTGATCTCCATGACCCGGATCACCGCGGCCAGCACCTTCTCGCGCGGCAGGCCGCGACGGCGCAGGTCGCGGTTCACCTGAGCGCGCAGCTTCGGCAGGGCGCGGCCAAAGGCGATAAGCCGGTCGTACTTGGCGGCGTCGCGCACCTCCCGCCACCGCTCGTGGTAGCGGTACTGCTTGCGGCCCCGCGCGTCCCGGCCGGTCGCCTGGATGTGGCCGCGCCCAGCCGGGCAGATCCAGACGTCGGTCCAGGCCGGCGGGATGACGAGCTTGCGGATGCGATCGAGCGTCGGCTCGTCGGTGATCGGCTTGCCGTCCACGCCCAGATAGTTGAATCCGTGGCCGGCCTTCCTGCGCCGGATGCCTGGGTCAAGGTCGCTGACGTAGGTGAGGTCTGCGGCCCTGAGTTCGGCGACCGGGACGCTCTCGTCTGACAGGTCCAGAGCCATCGCGGCGCCCCCCATCTTCGCCAACGTGGTATGCGGCGGCGCGGTTCCTGCTCGGCGCCGGGAGAGATCAAGCGCTTGAACTATCGTCACGCCTTCCACGCCGGGAATTTCGCCGATCTGGTGAAGCATGCAGCGCTCCTGCGGGTGCTCGCCGCACTATCCAGGGACCGGACGCCGTTGCGGGTGATCGACACCCACGCCGGGCGCGGGCTCTACGACCTAGCGGGGCCGGAAGCGAAGAAGTCCGGCGAGGCTGAGGCCGGGATCGTCCGACTGATGGCCGCCGCGGACGCCCCCACTGAGTTCCAGGGCCTGACCGCCGCGGTGCGAGCTCTGAACAAGGGTGGAGCGATCCGGCGCTACCCGGGCTCTCCCTGGTTGATCGCCGAGGCCATGAAGCCCGGCGACAGCTACCTGGCGTGCGAGCTGCGCCCCGACGAGCATGCCGCCTTGCGCGACCTGATGAAGGGCCGGTCAGGCGTGCGGACGCTGTGCGCGGACGGCTACGACGTCGCGATGGCGGAAGCGCCAGCCTCCGGCCAGACGCTGCTCCTGATCGATCCGCCGTTCGAACGGGCCGACGACTACGCCCGGATCGTCGAGACCCTCGCCGCAGTGAGGCGGCGGAAGCGGGCGGCCATGGCGCTGGTCTGGCTGCCGTTGAAGGACCTCGAAACCTTCGACGGGTTCCTGCGCGACCTGGAGGACGAGGTGCGAGGGCCGCTGCTGATCGCCGAGACCCGCATGCGGCCGCTCACCGACCCCTTGAAGATGAACGGCTGCGCGCTGGTCTTGTTGGGTGCGCCAGAAGGCATGGCGGACGACTTGCAGGCGATCTGCGGCTGGACGGCCGGGACCCTGGGGGACAGCGGCGAGGCGAGGGTCTTTGGGCTCTGAGAGGCCCGATCACAAATTAGGTTTCACGTAGTAGGTTTCGCACTTGCGAGACGTGTCGGTGTGATATGTTGCGCCGCACAAATTCACGCAAGGAGACCGCCATGTCGTTTGCTCCCGAGACCGAGGCTCTCGCCAAACCTGAAGTCCTGTTGCGTGTCCCCGTTGGCCTGAGCTCGCCGCTTTGGGGCCTGTTCGCCGGTGCGGCGGTAAGCGGAGCGACCTGGTGGTGGATGACCCGCTGGGTGCGGCCAGAGAACCTCGAGGCGATGTTCGGCGCGGTAGCCAAGACCGAAGACACCTTAGCGTCAGAGTTTGCAGCCGTGACCGAGCCGCTGGTGGAGGCGGTCGTTCAAGCAGAGCCTGTGGCGATCGTGGAGACCGTGGTCGAGGCGGTCACCCACACCGAGCCTGTGGAACTCGCCGAAACGATCGCCGAACTCACCCCGGAGCCAGTCGGCGGGGAGGCGGCGCCTGTTTCACCGGTGCTCGAAGCCCTCGCGCCTGACGCCGTCGTGCCCGAGCTCGCCGAGCCGCAGATTCCCGAGATCGAAGCGGCTCAGCTTGGGGCGACCGTCGAAATGCCTGCGGAGGCCGTGGCCGAAATGGCGCCGAAGGCGAAGAAGGGCGCTACGCCCAAGCCTGCCTGACTTGGCGTGGCAGCGCGGCTGCGCCTACAACCTGCAGGTCGCGACCTGGGGCGACCTTGGGCAGGGAGCAGTCTTGAAGCGGGCCTTGGACATCGCCGCCGGGGTGGCGGGGTTGGTCGTGTTGTCACCGATGCTTCTCGGCCTCGCGATCGCCGTCCGGCTGGATAGCCCGGGGCCGTCGCTCCACTGGTCGCGGCGGGTCGGACGCGCCAACCGCCTCTTCGCCATGCCGAAGTTCCGCACCATGCGCACCGGTGCGCCGGACGTGGCCACCCATCTGCTGGACGATCCCGACCAGTGGGTCACGCCGCTCGGCCGCTTCCTGCGCCGCACCAGCCTTGATGAACTGCCGCAGCTCTGGAGCGTCTTGAAGGGCGACATGAGCCTGGTCGGCCCGCGGCCCGCGCTCTTCAACCAGGACGACCTGGTGGCCCTCCGCACTCGGGCGGGCGTCGATGCGCTGCGCCCCGGCCTCACCGGCTGGGCGCAGATCAACGGGCGAGACGAACTGCCGATCCGAGAAAAGGCCAAGCTTGATCGAGAGTACCTGGAGCGCATGTCTCTGCTGTTCGACCTGCAGATCATCGCCGCCACCGCGTTGTCGGCCTTCTCGGGCCGCGGGGTTACGCACTAGGGGGCGCCGAAACCGTCCTCATGCGTTAGGGTCCGGGCACGGAGCCCGATCGGTTGACCATCGACACCGCCGCAAAACCCGAAACAACCAAGCGCGACGAGACAGCGCCGGAGCCTCGTGCCCACCGTCTGCCTAGGGGCCTACGCTGGGGCGGTGGCGTCTTCCTGACGCTGGCAATTGCGGCCATCGTGCTGGCGGCTATCTGGGACTGGAACTGGTTTCGAGGGCCGGTCGCCTCGATCGCCTCTGCCCGGATGCATCGTCAACTGACGATCACGGGGGACCTGCGGGTCCATCCGTGGTCCTGGCAGCCCAGCGCCACCGTCGACGGCGTCCACATCGCCGATCCGGCGTGGGCGTCCAAAGCGGATCCCAAGCGCCGAGCCAGCGACTTCGCCGACATTGACCGGATCGCAGTGCAGATCCGACTGATCCCGCTGTTCAGCGGCCAGATGGACCTGCTGCTTCTGGAGTTCGATCGGCCACGGGCGCGGCCCTATCGCGACGAACAGGGCCGAGCGACCTGGGATTTTTCCGATGGCGCCGAGCCCGATCGGCCGATTCGGCTCCCGCCGATCCGCAAGTTCATCATCAACGATGGCAAACTCGACTACCGCGACGACCAGAGAAAACTCGTGTTCTCCGGGACCATCGAGGCCAGCGAGCGGCTTGGCGCGGACAATCGCGGCTTCCGGTTGACCGGGGCCGGAACGCTTAACGCGCAGCCGTTCAAGCTGCAGGTGACTGGTGGTCCGCTGCTCAACATCGATCGCAACAAGCCCTATCCGTTCGACGCCGACGTCCGCGCTGGCGATACCCACGTGCTCGCGAAGGGGGCGGTCCCAAAGCCATTCGACCTCAGCCGGTTCTACGTGGACACCAACGCCACGGGGCCGGACCTTGCCGACCTCTACGGTCTGACGGGCGTGCCGCTGCCGAATACGCCGCCCTATGCGCTGCACGGCCGGCTCTCCCGCGAGGGGCATCTGTGGAAGATCGACGGCGTGGGCGGCAGGGTCGGCAGCTCGGACCTGGCTGGCGCGCTCTCGGTGAAGACCGGCGGCACGCGGCCGTTCCTGACCGCCGACCTGCATTCTCAGAGCCTGGACTTCCGCGACGTCGGCGCGCTGTTCGGTGGCACGCGGCGCCACGGCAAGGTCGCTTCGCCGGCACAACTCGCCGCCGCCCAGAAGCTGCAAGCCGAGGCGCGCATATTCCCGACCGCGACCCTGAACTTCGACCGCATCCGCAACATCGACGCCGACGTGACCTACAAGGCCGCGTCGATCACTGATGCCCCGGTGCATCTAAAGTCGGGGTCGGCGCGCGTGAAGCTCGACGCCGGGCTCCTGAAGGCCGACCCGATCGAGCTGCAGCTGCCGCAAGGGCGTGTCACCGGGACCGCCCAGCTGAACGCCCGCAAGGAAAATGCCGTCACGGACCTCGACCTGCGGCTTTCGAATGCGCGGCTGGAAAACCTGGCGCCGGTGCGTTTCCAGGGCCGGCCGCCGTTTACCGGAGCGGTGGTCGGCAGGGTCCGGCTGCATGGTGTCGGCGACTCCGTGCACGACGCGATGGGCGACGCCGACGGCGAGGTGATGATCGTGGTGCCGAACGGCGAGATTCGGCGCTCGCTGGCCGAACTGGCGGGCGTCAACGTGATCAAGGGCCTGGGTCTGCTGCTCGCCAAGGACCAGACGACCACGCCGATCCGTTGCGGGGTTGCTCATTTCAGCGCCAAGGGCGGCGTGCTCAACGCCGACCGCCTGGTGATCGACACCGAGCCTGTGCTGATCGACGGCGGCGGCACGGTCAATCTCGACACCGAACACCTGGTCTTCAGGCTGCGAGGCCATCCCAAGAAGTTCCAGCTCGTGCGCTTGCTGGCCCCGATCGACGTCAGCGGGCCGATGCTGTCGCCCAAAGTCGGCGTCGAGAAGGGGACCGCGATCGCCCAGGGCGGCGCTGCCATAGCCCTGGGCGTCCTCCTGACCCCAGTCGCGGCCCTATTGCCGTTCGTAGATCCCGGCCTCGCCAAGGACGCCAACTGCGCGAGCCTCGTGGCCGAGGGCAGGGCGCAGGGCGCGCCGGTGAAGACCCCGCCACAGCCGAGCCACCGTTGACGCAGCCGCGCCGATCCCGTCACATCCGGGCGCTCGGGGTTTTCTCGCCAGGAGAGACGCGCCATGGCGCTTAGGACGATCGCGACGGCGCTGGCCGTGACCGCCGGCTTGGCCATGGCGACGGGCGTCGCCCTGGCGGCAGACACTCTCCCGACCCCCACAACGCCGGGGGGCAAGGCGCTCGTGGCGCGACAAGCGCATTTCAAGGATCAGGGCGCGGCCTTCAAGGCGCTCAACGACGAACTGAAAAAGGACGCCCCGGACAAGGCCGCAATCGCTGCCGATGCCGGCAAGCTGAAAGCCAATGGCGTCGCGCTGCCGACCTGGTTCCCGAAGGGCAGCGGACCCGAGACCGGCCTAAAGACCGCCGCCAAGCCCGAGGTCTGGACCGACGCGGCCGGGTTCGAGGCGGCGGCCGGCAAGTTCCAGACCGAGACCGCCAAGCTGGCGGACGTCGCATC
>DASXKT010000013.1:0-2677 GCA_036496685.1 Phenylobacterium sp. | reverse complement strand
GCGTGGAAATGCCACCTCCCTCTTGACCGCCGATCCGAGGGCCGGAGGGCGCTCTTCAAGGAAGCTGTACGTCGGGGGGTTGCATGAACGCCGGATGCACTTGTGAAGTGTAGCTGAGCCATGGCAATTCACCCGCCCATGAAGCGAGAGCGAGTCTGAGTGTGCTGCGGTTTGCCCCGAAAGCCTTCTACGCAGGTCACCCGCTGACCTGGCTTCTGATCTGCGTTGTGCTGGGATGGTTGTGCGGGCTTGGTCTGGCGATCGGAGCCATCGCCAAGCTGCAGTGCAAGCTCGGATTTCCACTCCGTGCAGGGACGATCACCTGGGGCGCCATGATGCTGACCGCTCCGTCTTCGTTTTTACTTGCCGTCGCCCTGGCAGCGGCCTTCGTGAATTTCAGCTGGTGGGCGGCCACGTCGACGACCCTCGCCGCCCTTTTTGCGGTCACCAGGGCCGCCGACGGGCGCCGCTGGGCTCGCGTCGATGCGGGCCAACTCAAGGCCGATGGCCACCTCGATTTCGACCTGTTCTATCAGCGGCAGATGAAGGTCTACGGCGCGTTGCTGAGCGCCGGCGTGCTGGTCGCGATCTACTTCCTGGAGCCGGGGCTCTGAGCGCGGCGGCCCTCGTTTAGGCTGCCGCTGCGCGCCGCAATCCCAGGCGCCCCGGTTGGAGACCAAGCGCGCAGCTCTGGATCGGGGGCCAAGGATCAAGGCGGCATGGCGCGCTTGGAGCGGCTGGGGGAGTGATCGGTGGATCGGCAACGAACCGTGGTCGCCGCGTTGCTGCATCGCTAGTGGGAGTGGTAGCCTTCTCGATCATCGGCGGGCGGGGGCCTCGATGTCGGATAGCCAGTTCGCGACCATTGTCGGATGCACGTTCTCCAGCCGCTCTGCCAGCTTGCGGGGCCGGCCTCTACGCGGGGCGCCGCGAGGTGGAGTGACATCGCGGAAGGTCGGCCGTTGGGTCTTCGCAAGTAGCCTCGTGGTCGCCGCGGCGCTGGCGTCCTCCGCCGCGGCGGACCCTTGCAAGGCGATCCCGGATCGGGGCCCTGCGCCCGCCTACCTCTCGTCCGGCGCTACGTTCTCCGGTCCGGTTGTCTATGTGGGCGACGGTGACAGCCTTTGCGTGGCGGTCGGGGAGGGACCTCAGAACTGGGTCGAGGTCAGGCTGGCGGACTTCTATGCGCCCGAGTTGCCGATCAATCGGGACCCGCAGCCAAGGCCGCCCTCACCCGCCTTGCAATGGGAAGGCGGGCCGTTTGCCGCGCGGATCACCAGAGCTACGACCGAATAGTGGCGCGCTGCGAGATCGGTGGAACGTCTGTGGGGGACCTGATGAGGGCGGCTGGATTAGCCGAGGGTGGTCGCGCCTTCAGGCCGTGACGCGCCGAACTCTCCCGATCCGAGCAATGGCGAAGTGTCGCCGGTCACCTCCATATCCACCAGGATCGATTGAGATCGGGAGGCGGAGCGGCTCGCGATCGCGGGCTGCCCCCCAAGCGTGACAATTGTTGCAGGATCGTCGCATAGTGGCGGCGGGTTGGAGGGGAAGCGTCGTGAGGCTCAAGTCGGGCAGCCCGCCAGTGATTGCGGCCGCCGTCGACCGACGCCAGGGCGTACAGGGCCCGTGGGCTTCGTTGCTTTCAGAGCTTGCCGAGGCGTTACGCCCGCCCGGCCTCGTTCCGGTCCAGGCAGGACCGCCGGGCCAGACGCTTCGCCGCTGGTTGAGCGCGTCTCGCGGGCCGGTGGCTCCGGAAACGGACGTGGTGTCCGGTCAGACCTTCGCCGGACGCGAGCAGTTGTGGGATTGGCTGCCGGAGTCCGACTTCGCCGTCCTGGACCACGGTTTCGCGGCTCGTGGCCGTGACTATTCCATCGTCATCCAGGACTGCCTCAGCAGCGGCTCGGGCCCTTATAGATTGATCTTCAGTCACGTGGTCATCGCGGACTACAGGACTGTTCTCTCGCCGAACGCATCGCCGCAGGCGCAAGGCGATGGCTTCCTCGATTGGGATGACCCCGAAGCTTCCGGCGGCCAAGGGTGGGGAACGAGCTGGAGCAAGGCCTATCCCGGCCTGATGCCGCTTCCTGACGACGTCGACGCCATCCGGTGGTCAGAAGAAAGCGGCCGCCGCATGCAAGCGGTCCGGTTGCAGACCGACCGGTTCGAACTGAGGCTTGTGTTCAACGGTCTCCGCGCCGAACGCCTCTCCGACGGCGCGCCCAAGGCTCGTCAGGTCGCGCATCCGCTGGAGCGATAACCGGCACTTCCGTCGCGCTGTCCAGAGGGGCGAGCCTGCGCGCCGGCCCGCGCGTCTTCGGTGGCCCGAGTGCATCCGACCGTTCGTCGACCGGAAGGTCGAGCCGTGGCGCGCCGCAGCCAGGGTGGTGCGGCCTTCGACCACGGCGCCGGCTGCGCGTTGAGGCGCCATAACAAAGGTCTCAATTGCGTTGGGGCCCAGTCTTGGTCGCGTTGTATGTGCTTGCGGCGATCGGCGCCGCTGCCGTCGCCGAGTGGTTGCTGCGGCCCGTGCGGGCCTCGCTGAAGGTCCGGCGGGTGGCCGATGACTTCCACGCAGCATCCTTAGAGACGCTCGCGGCGATCCGTGAAGCAGGCCCGGCCCGCGCGCCGAACCATCCCTCCGTACTCCTCGCCCTGCGGCGCTGGGTCAGCG
>DASXKT010000012.1:0-11194 GCA_036496685.1 Phenylobacterium sp. | reverse complement strand
CACCGACCCAGAAGCCCTACATCATCGCCTGGTCGCTATGGCGACGACGACATCAGGCCGCAGCCACCCTTTGCCACTACAGCAGACGCCGCTATGCGCAACTGTAGTACTAGGCCGAGGAACGGCGGACGCGGTCAGCCCTGGCCTTCGACCGGGCAGGTATCGCTGAGGCGCTTGGCGTCGGTGCTGGCCCGGATCGGCACCGACAGTCCGCCGATTTGCGGGACAATCCGCGCGTCGAGGTGCATCGCATCGGTGCTGAAGGTTCCGGACCCCGAGATCGGAACCGCCGGACCGTCACGCGTGGCGCAGCTTCCCTCCAGCCGGATCTTGCCGCCGGCGATCTCCCGGGTCGGGTAGGTGCAGGTGTAGATGTGGTTGATCTTGCCTTCCATGAACTTGGCGACGTCCTGCGGCTTGATGCAGCGGCGCTCGGTCTTGTGCGTGGGGAAGGGCGAGGTGACCTTGCTGGTGGTTTCCCAATAGCCGGGGTTGATGGCGTCTTGCGCGGCCGCGGGGCCGGCGATGGCCAGGGTCACGGCCACGGCGAAGGGCGCCGCGAGCAGCGGGGCGGCGACCAGGAGGGGGTGCGATCGGCTCATCATCTCACATGTCTGCAAGGGATTGCGGCGGACTTGGGGGCGGAGGGGGCGGACCTCAAGGGGAGGGGCGGCAACCGGCTGCGGCTGATCGCCCAGGTCGACCAGCGTCCTGCTCAGCTCACGCACCATCTGGCCGACCTCGTCGTCGCGCCGGGCTGCGGTGGCGAACACGAACTCCGGATTGGACGGCCTGGGCGCCGTGCATGATGGCGCGGGTTCGCCGGGCATCAGCGGCATGGAGGCGGGATCCTTTCGAAGCTCTGCTTCATTACGGCGCCGCGGCCTTTCGGTCATCGCCTGTCTCCCTGGCGCGTCAGCGGCGATTTCTCGCACGCGCGTGCGCGCGTGCGAGAGTTGGCTTCTGGGCCTTGGCAGTGCTAATCATGCCCCCCACTGAAGCAGTCCGATTCTAACGGCTAAATCCCCACCTTGACCGACGACAGCACCACCCCGCCGGCCGACCGGCATGGGGGCATCGCCCCTATCGCGATCGAAGACGAGCTGAAGCGCTCCTACCTCGATTACGCCATGAGCGTGATCGTCAGTCGGGCGCTGCCCGACGTGCGCGACGGCCTGAAGCCGGTGCACCGGCGCATCCTGTTCTCGATGGGCGAGCAGGGTCACACGCCCGACCGCCCCTACGTGAAGTCGGCCCGTGTCGTCGGCGACGTGATGGGTAAGTACCACCCGCACGGGGACCAGGCGATCTACGACACCCTGGTGCGGATGGCGCAGCCGTTCTCGATGAACCTGCTGCTGATCGACGGCCAGGGGAACTTCGGCTCAGTCGACAACGACCCGCCCGCGGCCATGCGCTACACCGAATCGCGGATGACCAAGGCCGCGGTCGCGATCCTCGCCGACCTCGACAAGGACACCGTCGACTTCAAGGACAATTACGACGGCTCCGAGCATGAGCCGGTGGTCCTGCCTTCGCGCATTCCGAACCTGCTGGTGAACGGCTCCGGCGGCATCGCCGTGGGCATGGCCACCAATATCCCGCCGCACAATCTCGGCGAAATCGTCGACGCCTGCCTGGCGTACATCGACGACCCCGAGGTGACCCTCGAAGCCCTGCTGGACATCGTGCCGGGCCCGGACTTCCCGACCGGCGGCGAGATCATCGGGCGGACCGGCGCGCGCCAGGCGCTGATGACCGGGCGCGGCTCGGTGATCATGCGCGGCAAGGCCTCGATCGAGGAGATCCGCAAAGAACGCGAAGCGATCATCATCCACTCGATCCCCTACCAGCTGAACAAGGCTGCGCTGGTCGAGCGCATCGCCGAGCTGGTGCGCGAGAAGCGGATCGAAGGCATCTCCGACCTGCGCGATGAGAGCGACCGGCAGGGCATGCGCATCGTCGTCGAGATGAAGCGCGACGCCAGCGCCGACGTGATCCTCAACCAGCTCTACCGCTACACCCCGCTGCAGTCCTCGTTCGGCGTGAACGCGCTGGCCCTGAACCGCGGACGGCCCGAGCAGATGGGGCTTCGGGACATGATCACCGCCTTCGTGGATTTCCGCGAAGAGGTGGTGGTCCGGCGGACCAAGTTCGAACTCAGCAAGGCGCGCGACCGTGGCCACGTGCTGGTTGGCCTGGCGATCGCCGTGGCCAATATCGACGAGTTCATCCACATCATCCGCTCGTCCAAGGATCCGGCCGAGGCGCGCGAACGGCTGATCGCCAAGGATTGGCCGGCCGGGGACATGTTGCCGCTTGTCGAGCTGATCGCAGACCCGCGCACCCTGGTCATCGACGGGAACAAGATAAGGCTCTCCGACGAGCAGGCGCGCGCCATCCTGGCGCTGACGCTCTCGCGCCTGACGGGCCTTGGCCGCGACGAGATCTTCGGCGAGGCCCGCTCGCTGGCCGATGCCATCCAGGGCTATCTGGAGCTCCTCGCTTCGCGCGCTATGGTGATGGCCATCGTACGCGCCGAGCTGGTGGAGGTCCGCGAGGCCTTCGCCGTGCCGCGCCGCACCGAGATCGTCGAAGGCGACGCCGACGTCGAGGACGAGGACCTGATCGCCCGCGAGGACATGGTGATCACCGTCACCCACGGCGGCTATGTGAAGCGCACGCCGCTGTCGATCTACCGAACGCAGAAGCATGGCGGGAAGGGTCGCTCGGGCATGGCGACCAAGGACGAGGACGCCGTGACCCGGGTGTTCTCGGCCAACACCCATACGCCGGTGTTGTTCTTCTCGTCGGGCGGCAAGGCCTTCCAGCTCAAGGTCTGGCGCCTGCCTGTCGGCACGCCGACCTCCCGCGGCAAGGCGTTCGTCAACCTGATGCCGATCGAGCCCGGCGAGACGGTCACCTCGATCCTGCCGCTGCCCGAGGACGAGGCGACCTGGGACCAGTACGACGTGATGTTCGCCACCCGTTCCGGTGGCGTACGCCGCAACAAGCTGTCGGACTTCATCGGCATCAAGCGCAACGGCAAGATCGCCATGAAGCTGGATGAAGGTGACCAGATCGTCGGCGTCGGGGTCTGCAACGCAGGCGAGAACGACATCCTGCTGACCACGGCGCTCGGCCGCTGCATCCGCTTCCCGGTGGAGGAGGTCCGCGTGTTCGCGGGCCGTGACTCGACCGGCGTGCGGGGGGTGCGGCTCGCCGCGGGCGACAGCGTGATCTCCATGGCGATCCTTCGCGCGGTGCCGGCGACGCCGGCCGAGCGCACCGCCTACCTCAAGCACGCCAAGCTGATGCGCGCGGCGATGGAGGGCGACGACAGCGACGACGCTTCGACAGCGTCGGACGAGGACGAGGTCGTCGGCGAAGACCAGGTCAGCCTGACGCCGGAACGGATCGCGGAACTGGGTGCGGCCGAAGAGACCATCCTCACGGTCTCCACCGAAGGCTACGGCAAGCGGACCTCGGCCTACGAGTTCCGCCGGACCGGGCGCGGCGGCCAGGGCTTGCTCGCGCAGGACCTCACGCGGAAAGGCGGCCGTCTGGCCGCCTCGTTCCCGGTGGACGAGAGCGACCAGATCCTGATGGTCACCGATCAGGGCCAATTGATCCGCACGCCGGTCCGGAAGGTCCGCCTGGCCGGTCGCAACACCCAAGGCGTCATCGTCTTCCGCACCTCCGAGGAGGAGCACGTGGTCTCCGTCGAGCGGCTCGCCGACACCGAGGAGGACGATGCGGACGACGTGACCGACGGCAATGCCGGCGAGGACGGGGACGCGCCGGAGTCTGCCGAAGACTGACGGTTGGCAAGTTTCCCCTTGCCAGAACCGCGCTCCCCGGCGAAAGGCGATATCCGGTAGTTGGGGGACCAAAACCGCATGACCCGCGTCGGGCTCTATCCGGGCACGTTCGACCCGATCCACAACGGGCACACCGACATCATCGGTCGGGCGGTGAAGCTGGTGGACAAGCTGGTTCTCGGCGTCGCCATCAACACCGGCAAGGGGCCGATGTTCAATCTCGACGAGCGCGTGGCGATCGTCGAGGAGGCGGTGGCCCCGCTGCGCAATCGCGCAGAGATCGTCGTGCAGCCCTTCGAGGGCCTGACCATGCATTTCGCGCGCGAGGTCGGGGCCGGGATCATCGTGCGTGGCCTGCGTGCCGTGGCCGACTTCGAGTTCGAGTTCCAGATGACCGCCATGAACCAGCAGCTCGACCGCGAGATCGAGACCGTCTTCCTGATGGCAGACCCGCGCCACCAGGCGATCGCTTCCAAGCTCGTCAAGGAGATCGCGCAGCTGGGCGGCGACGTGACCGGCTTCGTCAGCCCGGGCGTGAAGGATCGGCTGCTCGCCAAGGTGGGCCGCCACTAACCTGCCGCTGGCGCCTCGCTCGCCGGCCCATTACGAGTGACTTCATGAGAACAGCCCTATTCGCCGCCTGCGCCGCGGCTATCGCCGTTTCAGCCTCCGCCGCGCCCAAGGCGCCGGCTGCGCCTCCAGCGCCTGCCGCAGCGTCCGCGCCGGGTCCGGCCGATTGGCGCACGCCCGACCCCAACGACGTCATGGTGATCGACACTAACAAGGGCCGGATCCTGGTCGAGATCGTCCCGGAGGCGGCCCCGCAGCATGCGGTGCGCATGCGCGAGCTGGCGCACGAGAACTTCTTCGACGGGCTGCGCTTCTTCCGCGTGATCGAAGATTTCATGGCGCAGACCGGCGACCCGCAGAACTCGGGGCAGGGCGGCTCGTCGAAGCCGAACGTGCCCGCCGAGTTCACCTTCCGGCGGGGGTCGGACACACCCTTCGTGATGGCTGCGGATCAGACGGTGGCCGAGATCGGCTTCATCAAGTCCCTTCCGGTGATGAGCCAGTCGATGATGCTGGGCGCCATGACCAAGGACCAGAAGGTCACCGCCTGGCCGCTCTACTGCCAGGGCGTGGCCGGCATGGCCCGCGACAACAATCCGGATTCCGGCAACAGCCAGTTCTTCCTGATGCGCGCCCGTTTCCCTTCGCTTGAAAAGAAGTACACCGCGTGGGGACGCGTGATCAGCGGCCAAGACGTCGTCAATTCGATCAAGGTGGGCGAGCCGGTTGAACAGCCGCAAGATCGTATGGAACGGGTTCGCCTGCTCGCCGATTTGCCAGAGGCGGAGCGGCCGAAGATCCGGGTGATCGATCCTAAGGGCCCCTGGTTCAAGGCCGAGATCGAGCGCCAGAAGGCCGCCAAGGGCGCAGGCTTCTCCGCCTGCGATGTCACCATTCCTGCTGAGGTAAAATGATGGACGCTGAAAACACCCTGATCATGGAACTGTCCACCGGGCCGGTGACCATCAAGCTGCGCCCCGATCTCGCGCCGGGCCATGTCGCGCGCATCAAGGAACTGGCGCGGGAGGGCTTCTACGACGGCGTGGTGTTCCACCGCGTCATCCCGGCCTTCATGGCCCAAGGCGGCGATCCGACCGGAACCGGCTCTGGGGGCTCGAAAAAGCCGGATCTGAAGTCGGAATTCTCGAAGGAGCCGCACGTGCGGGGCGTTTGTTCGATGGCCCGGACGGCGAACCCGCATTCCGCCAACAGCCAATTCTTCATCTGCTTCGACGACGCCCGCTTCCTCGACAATCAGTACACGGTTTGGGGCGAGGTCACCGAGGGCATGGAGCAAGTCGACGCCTTGCCCAAGGGCGAGCCGCCGCGCGAGCCGGGCAAGATCATCTCGATGAAAGTCGCGGCTGACGCCTGACGGCGCTCAGGACGGTCCCGTCGGCGCAAGGGTTACGACCACCGGATAGTGGTCGGAGCCCAGCGCGGGGCCGTGCTCCACCTTCACCGTCGCCCAACCATCGCCCGCGTAAACGTGGTCGATCGGCAGGAGCGGCACCGCCAGGCGCGAGCCGGCGATCGGCCAGGTGAACACCGCCCGGGTGCGACGGATCAGACCGTAGCTTTGGTCATCGCGCTGGCGGGCGAACGACCAGGGCGTGGAATTGAAGTCGCCGGCCAGGATCGTCCGAGCAGGCGGGAAGCTGTGGATGACCGGCAGGAAGGCCTGACGCTCGGCCTCGATCGACCGCTGCGTCGGCCAAGGCGCGTGTACGCCCAGCACGGTCACATCGCCGGATGGGGTCGCAAGGACGAGACCGTTCAGCTCAAGCGGGCCCGTCGCATTGTCCCGCGGAACGATGGCGCGTGAGAGCGGCTCGCGGGTGAACAGCATGACATTCGAGCGGCCGGAAACCGCCCGCCAGCCGTCACGCGTGAAGGCCTCGCGGATCCGCCGGTTGGATTCCTCGACAACCACGACATCCGGCTTCTCGGCGTCGAGCCAGGCGAGCGGCCGGCTGGTCCCGCCGACGCCGTCCCACGCGTTGAACTGCACGACTTTGAAGGTCGGACCCGCGCCGGCCGCAGCCTTTGGTCCCGTCGAGCGAAGATACTCCGGCGCCACCAGGAGGGCTGCCGCGAAGGCGCCGACCAGGCCCGCCGCCAGGACCGGAGTGCGCAGCCGTCCGGTGAACAGCAGACCCAAGAGGCTCGCCCCGAGGCCCACCGCCAGGTAGATCGGCGCAAGGTGGGTGAGCAGGTCCCAGGTGGGGCTCCAGCGACCGAGCTGGGCGAGGCTGGCGACTAGGGCGCAGAGGGTTGCGCCGACCAGGACCGGCGGCCCGAGCAAGGCGGTGAGCACGAGTCGCGCGGATGCCATCTGCCCCCTGCGTAGCACAGCCAGCGACTTGACGTGAAAGGCCGCGCGTGGCCTTCACGCCCCTTCCATGCAACTCGCCGACTTCGACTTCGACCTGCCCGACGATCGGATCGCGCTGCGGCCTGCAAAGCCCAGGGACGCTGCGCGCCTGTTGCTCGTCTCGCCGGGCGCACCCTTGGCCGACCTGAAGGTGAGCGACCTGCCGGGCGAGTTGCGCGCCGGCGACATCCTGGTGCTGAACGACACCCGCGTGATCCCGGCCAGGCTGAAAGGCGTGCGCCATCGGGGCGAGAGCCAGGTGGCGGTCGAGGCGACCCTGCACCGGCGCCTTTCCCCTCACCAATGGACCGCCTTCATGCGGCCCGGGAAGCGCCTGGCGGAAGGCGACCGGATCGTGTTCGGCCATGAATCCGACCGCGCCTGCTTCCTGGGCGCGCTCGACGCCACGGTGACCGGCAAGGGCGAGGGGGGCGAGGTCACGCTGAACTTCGACCTTTCCGGCCCCGACCTGGATGCGGCCATCGCCGAGCGGGGCGCCATGCCGCTGCCGCCCTACATCGCCGCCAAGCGTGCGGAGGATGAGCAGGATCGGCGCGACTACCAGACTGTCTACGCCGATGAGGACGGCTCGGTGGCGGCGCCGACCGCGGGCCTGCATTTCACGCCGGAGCTGTTCGCGCGGCTCGCGGAGCGCGGGGTCGAAACGGCGTTCGTCACCCTGCACGTCGGCGCGGGCACCTTCCTGCCGGTGAAGACCGAGACCCTGGCCGAGCACCGGATGCATGCCGAATGGGGCGAGGTGGACGCCGCGACCGCGGAGCGGCTCAACGCGGCGCGCCGTGCCGGAGGGCGGATCGTCTGCGTCGGCACCACATCGCTGCGGCTGCTGGAGTCAGCGACCGACGAGGACGGGGTTGTCCGCCCCTTCGAAGGCGAGACGGCGATCTTCATCACGCCGGGCTACCGGTTCCGCGCAGCCGACGGCCTGATGACCAATTTCCACCTGCCGAAGTCGACCCTGTTCGTGCTGGTCTGCGCCTTCGCCGGTCTCGAGACGATGAGCGGCGCCTACGCCCACGCCATCGCCACGGGCTACCGGTTCTATTCCTACGGCGACGCGAGCCTGCTCTGGAAAGCGGCCTGATGGCGGCGTTCCCGTTCCGGATCGACGCAACCGATGGCAAGGGGCGGACCGGCGTGCTGGCGACGCCGCGCGGGGAGATCCGCACGCCGGCGTTCATGCCGGTGGGCACGGCCGGAACGGTCAAGGCGCTGACGGTCGAGCAGGTGGCCGCCACCGGCGCGGACGTCATCCTGGGCAACACCTATCACCTGATGCTGCGCCCGACGGCCGAGCGGGTGGCGAGGCTCGGCGGCCTCCACAGGTTCATGCGCTGGGAAAAGCCGATCCTCACCGATTCCGGCGGCTTCCAGGTCATGTCGCTCTCCAAGATCTCCAAGGTCACGGAGGATGCGGTGACCTTCCAGAGCCACATCGACGGCTCGAGGCACGTGCTCACGCCGGAACGCTCGATCGAGATCCAGGCGGACCTCCTGGGCTCTGACATCGTCATGCAGCTCGACGAGCTGGTTTCGCTACCGGCCACCGAGGATCGCGCCGCCGACGCGATGCGGCGTTCAGCGCGCTGGGGAGAGCGATCGAAGGCCGCGTTCGGGACGCGCGAGGCCCAGGCCCTGTTCGGCATCCAGCAGGGTGGGACTTCGGAGACTTTGCGCAGGGAATCGGCTGACCGGCTGACGGCGACCGGCTTCGATGGCTATGCAATCGGCGGCCTGGCGGTGGGCGAGGGGCATCAGGGCATGGTGGAGGTGCTGGACTTCGCGCCCGCCATGCTGCCGCCCGAGCGCCCGCGCTACCTGATGGGCGTCGGCAAGCCCATCGACATCGTCGAGGCGGTCGCCCGCGGCGTCGACATGTTCGACTGTGTCCTGCCGACCCGCTCCGGACGCCACGGCCAGGCCTGGACCTGGGAAGGCTCGGTCAACCTGAAGAACGCCCGCTTCGCCGACGATGACACGCCGCTGGACGAGACGAGCGCGTGCGCGGCATCCCGCGATTATTCCAAGGCCTATCTTCACCACCTGGTGAAGTCCGAGGAGATCCTGGGTCAGGTGCTGCTCTCCTGGCACAACCTGGCCTTCTTCCAGCAGCTGATGAGCGCCCTCCGCGCGGCGATCTCAGAGGAGCGGTTGGACGCGTTCCGCCGCGAGTTCGCAGCGCGGCAACATCGGCCCTGACCCAAAACCGGCCGCTCAGCGGATCGGGTACTTGGGCTTCATCGACTGGTCGATGACTGGGCTGCCGGCCAACTGGTGCGAGGGCGTCGACGGCGGATCGCAGCCCTTGGCTTCGCCCAGGCCCTTCAGGTAGGCCCGACGCACCGCCCCGGCCGTGATGGCGGCCTGCACGAGGTGGTCGTGACGCTCGGCCCCGGTAAGCTTGCGCACCCAGCCGCGGAAGGGGATCACGTCCGAAGCCGCGCCCGCCATGAATCCATAGGCGGTGGTGCGGCCGCGGCCCAGCAGGTCGTCGGCGTCAGGCTCGGGCGCATCCAGGTCGGCGCCCAGGGCGTCGTTCAACGGCTCGAGCAGGATGGTCAGCTGGGCGCAGGTCCGTAGCCTGGGCCGCTCGTAGGGATCGGCCATCGCCTGCAGCAGCACCTCGGGGATCTTGGTGCGCAGGACATTCAGGTCGCGCAGCGGGGCCTGGGCCACGCCCTTGAGGTTCTCCCGATTGGCCTCGCTGGTCGTCTCCACACGCGGCGATCCGTCCGACCGCGTGGTCGTGCAGGCGCCGAGCATCAAGGCCGCGAAAAGGGCGTAGGGAACGGGGTGGCGCATCGCGTTGAACTTCCGCAGCCATCATGGCGGCGTTGCGGGACCTAGTGAAGCTTGCGACGCCGCGGCGAAAGCGCCAGCGCGCACTTGCGTGCGGCCGGCCCGGCGCCTAAGGTCCGCGCCGCTTCGCCAGGGCCTTCCAGACCCGCGTTGCGGGCCGGTAGCTCAGTGGTAGAGCATTCGACTTTTAATCGAATGGTCGTGAGTTCGAACCTCACCCGGCCTACCAATAAATTCAATGGGTTGGCGGATTCTCGGTACCCGGAAAATCCGGCCAAGAATGGCTCAGGTTGGGGCCTGGGGTAACGAACTCCTCCTAGGGCGCACGGCGCCATGCTCTTCGATCGCCTGAAGCTGCGCTGCGATCGCCTGGGCGGATTGGCGGAAAAACAACGATACGCTAGCTGGGCTGGCCATGAGCCCATTGATCCGCGTCCTTTCCGACATCCCGCACCTGCATGCGGCCGCCCGGGCTGACGCTGTCGCTATCCAATGCGCCAACGGCCGGCTGACCTATGGCGAGTTGGACGCGAACGGCCGCAAGGCGGCGGCCCTACTGATCGCCGCCGGCGTTCAGCCTGGGGAGCGAGTGGCCTGGCTTGGCCGCAGCCACGAAGCCTTCTTCGAGCTGCTGTTCGGCTGTTGCCTGGCGCGGGCCTGCTTCACCCCGATCAACAATCGCCTGGCCATCAACGAGATCGCTTTCGTCCTGGACGACTCCACCGCCGACCTCATCTTCGTGACCGACGACTTCTTGGCGACGGCACAGACGGCCACCGGCCAGATCAGCCGCCCGATCCGCGTCCTGGTGGTCGACGCTGCGGCGCCTGGCTTCGACCACTACCCGGCGTTCATGGACGCGGCGGAGGGGTCTCTACCTAGTCCACAATCCGCCGACGACGTGCTGCAGCTCTATACCTCCGGCACCACCGGCCTGCCCAAGGGCGTGCGGATCACCAACGCCAACATGGAAGCGTTTCTCGAGACGGCGATGACCTTCGAGGGCCTGGACAATGGCCCCGACGACGTCTTCGTCTCCTGCATGCCCCTGTTCCACGTGGGCGGCCTCAACCCGGACCTGACGGCGCTGGCCGGGGGCGCCAAGCTGGTGGTCATCCCGACCTTCGATCCTGCCCTGGTGCTGAAGACCCTGGAGGCGGAGCGGGCCACGCGCACGGGCTTCGTGCCGGCCATGATCAACATGCTGCTGCAGCATCCAGACTGCGCGACCACCGACTTCTCCAGCCTAAAGACCTTGGTCTATGGCGCCTCGCCCATCAGCGAAGCGGTGCTGATCGCCGCCCGCGACCGCTTCGGCTGCCGCTTCGCCCAGGTGTTCGGGATGACCGAGACCAATGCGGCGGGCACCATCCTCAACTGCGACGACCACCAGCCGCATCTCCTGCGCTCCTGTGGCCGGCCCTGGCCGAGCCACGAAGTGCGGATCGCCAACGAGGATGGGGAGGAGGTCGGACCCGGCGTGGTCGGCGAAATCCAGGTTCGCGGGCCGGCGGTGATGGCCGGCTACTGGAACCGCCCGGAAGCCACCGCAGAGACCATCACCTCGGAGGGCTGGCTGAAGAGCGGCGACGCCGGCTACCGCAACGCG
>DASXKT010000011.1:0-1845 GCA_036496685.1 Phenylobacterium sp. | reverse complement strand
AGGTCCTGCAGCAGTGGGGTCTTCGGATAGGGCTCGTGCCGATATTGTCGGAAGCCCTCGGCCAGGGGACGGCCGAAGTCGCGGCCGCGGCGGGCCGACCAGGCCTCCATCGACGCAAGGTGGTCGGAAATCCCGTGCTGGCGGGCGACCCAGGCCGCCTGGCTGGCGTGGCAGGCCAGCATCTGTCGCTTCATGGCGAAGCCATCGGAGATATCGACGCCGAAGTCAGGGACGATGCGGGCGCCCTGGCGATCACGGCCGCCGATCGGGTCCATGAAGTAGAGGTGCGGGATCGCCTCGAGCGGCGTGGCGGCGCCGGTGCGATAGTTGGGCACTGAGGCGGCGAAGCAGGCGTCGCGGGTGAGCTGGCTCGCGGCCTCATGATCGGGATGGTAGTCGGCCGGAGAGGCGGCGATCACCACGTCGGCACGGGCCCAACGGATCAACTCGGTCACCGCTCGGCGTGAGGCGTCGTCGTTGAAGACGCCTAGGTCCGGCAGGTCGGCGCACCGATATTCGGCCCCGATCAGGGCCGCTGCGGCCGCCGCCTCGGCTTTGCGGATACGGGCGGTGGCCGCGAGGTCGGTGTCGGCCGAGCCACACTCCCCCGCGGTGAGTGTGGCGACCCGGATCGTGTGTCCGCGAGCCGCCAGCATCGCCAGGGCGCCGGCCGCCAGATGCTCGATATCGTCAGGATGGGCGTGGACCGCCAGCACGACCGTCATGGCCCAATGCTAGGCTAGAGACGCGCTGAACGCCACTGCGACAAAGCCCAGTCGGAGGCGCCTGGAATTCGCCGATGTAATCCGATACGGTGTAAATGCATCGATGTTAATGATGTTTGTTGCAGACGCGTAACTTCGATAACGAGATTCTTCGAATGAACAGCGACGGCGTTGGAGACGCCAAAACGCTGCGAGGGAGGGGGAGAGAGGCATGGACCGCGATTGGGTGGCCTATACCAAGGGTCTGCTGCGGGCCGCCATGATGCGGAAGGGCGTGAACTACAAGGGCCTGGTGCAGCGCCTCGCCGCTATCGGGGTCACCGAGACGGAAGCCAATCTCAGGAACAAGATCAGCCGAGGCGGCTTCACGGGCGCCTTCTTGGTCCAGTGCCTGGTGGCCATGGACATCTCGACCCTGCGCCTTGATGACCTGACCTAGCCCCGCAAGCTCCCCAGCCGCCAGCCGACCTCGTTGGCGAGCACTGCGAAGAATTCCGGGGTGTAAGCCGCCTCGGGGTCCTTGCGGACCAGGGCGTCCATCCGGTGAGCGTCCTCGCCCACCAGTATGCGCCAGCGGTCGGCCTTCACGCCGTCGAGTATGATCGTGGCGGCTTCGGCCGCCGTCGTCGGGGCTTCCTCGAGGAAGCGGCGATGCTGTTCGGCCACCAACGCCTGCAGTGCAGCGTCGGGGATCTGGCTGACGTCGACGCCGGTGCGAGCGATCCGCTCGCGAGCGCGCGCCAGGTCCTCTTCGCTCAGCGTGTCCTCGTCCCGGCCGGTCATCACCTTGCGGGAGTTGGCGACAATGGAGGTGCCGATGTGGCCGGGCATCACCACAGAAACCTTGATGTGCGGGGCGTTGAGCGCCAGGTCGGTGATCAGCGCCTCCGAGAAGCCCTTCACCGCGAACTTGGCCGCCGCGTAGGCCGTGTGACTGACACTGGGGCCAAGGCTAGCCCAGAAGCCGTTGACGCTGGAGGTGTTGACGATGTGCGCCTCGTCCGCCGCCTGCAGCATGGGCAGGAAGGTGCGCACGCCCAGATAGACGCCGCCCCAGCAGACGTTGAAGGTCTTCTCCCAGTCCGCGCGGCTGTCGTTCAGCATGCTGCCGCCGCCGCCG
>DASXKT010000010.1:0-38915 GCA_036496685.1 Phenylobacterium sp. | reverse complement strand
GAGCGCGACAACGTCCCTTTTCAACGTTCGCGCCCAGGATATCAGCCGCTTAATCCATCCCATCATCCGGCATTGTGTGGCTCCCTACGCAAGGGCCGACAAGGGTCGCAAGCGCCTGTCGGCCGCTTGAAGGTGGCCTTTCGGGAGTGGGCGTAGGTTCGGTAGTGGCGCAGCGCAACCGCTGGCCTGCGATCAGCCTTACCAGGGTACGGTCCGACCGTTGCGATCGAGATAGCGCAGTCCGGGCGTGTCCAGCTGCTGGAGCAGGGTGTCCGCGATCTGCGGCATCGCCTCTTCGACGGTGAAGGGCGCGTTGGCGCCGCCCATTTCCGTGCGGATCCAGCCTGGCGCCATCAGGATCAGGGCCTGGCCCTCTTCCTGGCGGGCGGCATAGCTGGACATGGCCTGGTTCAGCGCCGCCTTACTGGCGCGGTAGACGTCGTTCACGCCATTTGCGTTGTTGGCGATGCTCCCTTGGCCAGAGGACATGACGCCGATGACGCCACCCGGACGCGCCAGGGCGCCCAGCGCCTCCACGGCGCGCATGACGCCCAGGACGTTGGTGACCATGACGTGGACGAATTCTTCCGTCGAGACCTCGGCCATCGTGGCCTGCGGCGTGCGGTTGGCGACGCCGGTTTGAAGAAGACGATGTCGAACCGACGGGCGGAGAGGCGATCCCGCAATGCCAGGATCTGGTCCTGATCGGTCAGGTCAAGCCCCTCGATCTCGACACGGTCGGGGCGTTCGGCGGCCAAGGTGTGAAGCGGGGGCGCCTGGCGTGCGAACGGTGCCGAGCACGCGCCAGTTCCGGTCCGCGAATTCCACGGCCATCGCATGACCCAGACCGCGCGAAGCGCCAATGATGAGGATCGATGGACCGGGCGGCGGCATCGGGTCGTTCATGAGAGCACCTTTCGGGAGAACGCGTACGCTGGGGCCTAACCTCGGTCGGGACGTATGACGGTGAGTTGGCGGGGCGTCGTGTATGCGGCTTGAGCCCAATCTCCGATCCTGGTGCGTTTTTGACGATCTTCAGACCGACATTCTAGGGCCTTCCGGGCTAGGATATCGCAAGTTGCGAGGCCTCAAACCGCGCCCAGAGGAGACTTGAGATGAGCGACACCGCCAGCGCACCGGCGCCCGACACGACCACTGCGCCCTCCGTCCGGCTCGGCTTCATGAAGTTCGTCGTGCGCGACCTCGCGGCGATGCGCGCCTTCTACGAGCGTGCCTTTGGCTTGGTCGTCGCCCAGACGATCGACCTGCCGGACATCACCGAGCTCGTCATGCGCCGCCCCGGGGAAGAGACCGGCTTCAGCCTTATCCTCTACTGCAACAAGGATGGTCGCCACGTCACCGTGGGGACGGGGCACGGCCCGCTCGGCCTCTACGTTCGCGATGTCGACGCGGCCTTCGCACACGCGATCAAGGAAGGCGCGGCTCCCCACCGCGAACCCTGGGACACCGACGCCATGCGGGTGGCGTTCGTCCTCGATCCCGAAGGCCGCGAACTGGAGCTCATCTCGATGCGCTCCCGCTGATGATCGGCGCATGCCGGTCAGGCCGCGGCCGAGCAGATCGTCGGTCGCGGTTTAGCGACCAGCCAACGAGTGGACCTCTGAAGCTCTCAGACGGGTCTAGGATTCTCGTTCAGTCCCATGGGCTCAGCGTGGCGCTTCTGGAGGGAAGCCGAACTTCGTTCTGACGCCCAGGCGAGCGCCAGCGACGTGGGTGGGCTTCCCAGACCCAAGGGAACCTTCGCTATCTCTACTCGCATGAGCGCCGTCATCCAGCCCGTGCAGGTCCGTAGCTTCCAAAGCGGCGATGTGCAGATCATCGCGGACGTTGCGGGCCCACCCGAGGGTGCGCCCGTGATCTTGCTGCACGGCGGGGGCCAGACCCGCGGCGCCTGGGGCAGGGCCCTGGCTGAGGGCGCGCAGCGCGGCTTCCGGATGATCAGCGCCGACCTCCGCGGTCACGGTGAGAGCGGCTGGTCGCCCGCCATCGACTACAGCATGGCCGCCCACGCAGCCGACATCCGCGCCGTCGCCGGCGCACTGGCCGCACCGCCGTTCCTGGTTGGCGCCTCGCTCGGCGGCATGGCCAGCCTCAGTTACGCGGCCATGGGCCACCCACTGGCGGGCTTGGTGATGGTTGACATCGCGCCCACCGTGAATCGCGTCGGAACGGATAAGATCCTAGCCTTCATGCACGGTGCGCCGGACGGCCTCGCCAGCGTCGAGGAGGCCGACGATGCCGTCGCCGCCTACCTGCCTCATCGCCCACGGCCCAAGGACACATCTGGCCTGATGCGGAACCTGCGCCTGCGCGACGGCCGCTATTACTGGCATTGGGACCCGCGCATGTTCCAGGAGGCGCGCGCGCCGCGCGACGGCGACGGGCTGCGCGAGGCCGCCCGCAGCCTGAAGGTTCCGACACTGCTCGTTCGTGGCCGCCTCTCGGACGTTCTCTCCCAGGAGGGGGTCGACGACTTCCTCCGGCTCGTCCCGCATGCGGAGTTCGCCGACATCGCCGGCGCCGATCACATGGTCGCGGGCGACCGCAATGACGCTTTCAACGAAGCCGTCTTCGCCTTCCTCGAACGCCACCGTTGAGCGCCGCCGTGCTGCCGAGGTCGGAAAGCGGACGTCAGCGCTTGTAGTTCACGTCGGCGAACTGGAGCTTCGTGCCGTCCGGATCGTGGATGTACAACTCGCTGCCATATCTGACCGCCGGCTGCGCCTCCGGGATCGCCTGCTTGAGCTCGGTCTCGAGCGCCTTCAGCTCGAAACCTTCGACACCGAAGCAGAGGTGATTGAACCCGGGCCGCTCAGGCGGGGCGCCCTTCTCGCCGACGCGAGCTGTGAACGTCTGCGAGTAGAGGCCGAGGAAGCCGTTTTCCAGCCGGAACTCGCAGAAGGCTCCGGGCGCTTCGCTGCGAACCGGCAGACCGGTCAGACGGCTGTAGAAAGCCTTCGACTTGGCGAGGTCTTCGGTGACGAGGGAGACGTGGTTGAAGGTCCGCGCATTGACCAGCGGGGCGCCTGACGGCTCAGCGGAAGCCTTCCCCGGCGCTCCAGCAGCCACGCACACTGCCGCGACCGCCTCGATCATCCCACGTCGACTGATCTCCCGCCGCTCATAGAGCGATAGCAGCCGATTGATCTCATCTCTCATGAGCGCCCCCATCGGACCGATACAGCTAAGGTCAGTCTCCCGCTCAAACTCACAGGAGGCAACTTGTGCGTCGCTTTTCGGTCTCGCCCACCTACGCGTTCGTCCGGCGGTGCGGAACCGCCGCTGCACGATCGCTCTGGTCCGCACCGGTTATCGGCTCCGGGTGCGTTCGACGGTCCGCGGGGGGTGTTGGCGAGGCGGTGGGCGTTCCAACAGCCCAGCGAGGCGCGAACGGGCGGCGGCGATGATACGGGCCTGGATCGTGGGATCGTTCACCCGGTCGCGGACAACGGCTTCGACGATGCGCATGCGCTCGCGTGGGCTCGGCTGGGTCCCGCGTCGGCGCTCGGTCGCGGCGGGCTCCGGTGTTTCGCGGTCCGGGGCGCGACGGTGCCGCGCGTGAAGACGACGCTGGAGGATCTGCAGATCACCTTCGCCGGGAGGGTAGCCGTCGACCTCGAGGTCGGCCGCGCGGCCAGCGAGCCACGCCTCGCGGCGAAAGCCTGTGGCGCCGCGAACCTGGACCTGGGACCAGCCGCGGTGCTGGGCGATGGAGATCAGGTCACGAACCGTGTTTGGGTCGGAGCGGGTGGCGACAAGTTCGGGACCCCGGTCGCGGAAGCTGGGGATCAGCACCGAGGCGTCCGCATAGTAGGCGATGCCCGCGTGCCCGCGTCCGGCTTCGGTGAGGTAGCGGCGGCGAAGCGCGTCGGGGACGTCGCCGGCCTGGGTCGATCGGGCGGCGCCGGCGGTCAGCACCCTATTGGTGATGTCGGGCCTATCGGACATGTCGTGTCTCCGGATCACGGGCGGCGGTAGTCTCCAGGAAGCGGTCGACCCATCTCTCGATCTCGGCGTCGGCCGCTCTCACCGGCGGCAGCGGCTGAAGGTCGGCGCTCGCCAGAGTGGCGGCCACGATGTCCAGGCTCAGGAGTCCGTCGGTGGGGTCGGGTGTAGGAGCCTGGCTCGGTGTGGCTGCGGCGCTGGGACGGGCACGTGGCAGGATCCGCGGCGCCGGCAGGAGCCGGGTCCGGAACTGGCGTTCGCGATGGTAGGTGATCTTGCGTCCACGGACCGGTGGGGAGCCGGCCTTGAGCACGATCAGCCGGTCGGGCGGCATCTGGATCAGCTCCTGCGGGAGCATCAAGGCGCGGCGATGATCTGACTCGCTGAGCGAATGGAGCAGGACGTGCTCGCTGCCGCCGAACACTAGGGGCTGGCCCGACGCGCGGCCCAACAGGATCCCATGTCGGGCGCGCAAGCCCGCGCGGGCGATGTCGGCCGCTCCCGCCCAGCGGGCGTCGCCGTAAAGTGAGTAGCCCAGGCTCCGGCTCACCCCGATGGCCGTAGCGCCGCCGCAGACCAGGGCGACCAGCGCGCCGACCTTCAGCCAGCGCAGCACCTCGGGGTCGCGCCGGAAGTACCAGAACCAGGGAAGGACCGCGTCCGCGCGAACGTGGACGGAAAGCTGATGCAGGCCCGCCAGGGCGACGAGCAGGGCGATCGCAACGAGCGCCGCCAGGCCCAGCAGCCCGAGGCTGCCGACATAGGCCGCCCTAAGCGGCCAGGGCGCGCTTGCGAAGCGGCTCATGCCACACCTCGGTAACTCTGAACCGGCCGCCGCTGCGCTGCATCTGCACGACGACGTCGACCAGCAGGTGGAGGAGGGCGCGGATGTCGTCTCGGGCGAAGTCGCGGCCGCCCTCGCTTTCCTTCACCAGTAGGGTCAATTGTTCGAAGGCCAGGGCGGCGCTGTCGGCGTGAATGGTGGTGATCGACCCGGGATGCCCGGTGTTGACGTTGCGCAGGTAGAAGAAGGCCGTTCCGTCCCGCAGCTCCTGCAGCAGGATGCGGTCGGGCCGCATGCGCAGCGCGCTCTCCAGTAGTTGCTTCGCGCCGACCGTGGCCAGGCCGCCGCCGTCCTTCGCGAACAGCAGATGCACCGCATTGCGATGAGGAACGGTCAGTTCGCGGGCGTCCTCGATGGTGAGCAGACGCTCGTGCTCGGGGATGAGCCGCACCAGGCCCTTGGCGAAAGTAGTCTTTCCTGAACCGGTGGCGCCCGAGACCAGGATGTTGCGTCGGGCGCGGACCGCGGCGGTGAAGAATGCGGGCCAGTCTCCAGCCGCCTGCAGGGCGATTAGATGGGCGTCGGCCGCCTGGCGTCCGGCCGCAGCGGGCGCGACCGCCTCGAACAGGCCGGCGGCCGTGAAGTCGGCGAGGGAGAAGCTGACCGGCGAGGGACGCCGCAAGGTGATGGAGATCGCCTCGGCCGCCGGGGGAAGCACGATCTGGCAGCGTTCGCCGGTCGGCAGGACCGTGGAGCAGACCGGCATGTCGGCGGAGACGTCCTGCGAGGTGGCCGCCGCAGCCGCGACGGCCAATGGCCGGAGCCAGGCTTCGGTGAGCTCGGGGGCCTCCACCCAGGTCCACCCGCCATCGCCCTCCACCGCGAACTCGCCGGGCCGGTTGATAACCAGCTCGGTGACGCCTGGCAGGTCGAGGTGGGCGCGCAGCGGCGCCAGGTAATGCGCAAGCACAGCGGTGTCGCCGGCCATAGCTCAGCGGCCCTTCAGCCCGTAGACCCCGGAAAAGTCGAAGTCCTGGGCGGCGAAGATCGCAACCTCCGACCCCTGGGCCTTCTTCAGGGTCGGTGGCAGGTCGATGCTGCGCTCAAGGGCGACACTGGCGGCGTCCGAGGGCAGGCGCAGGGTTTCCAGGGCGCCGTTCTTCGACGCAACGGCGGCCGCGCCGTCGTCGACAATCGAGAGCAGCAGTGCACCACCGAAGCGCTCCCAAAAGTGCCGGTCGATGTCGCCGTCGAAGCCGGCGCGCCCGAGGGCGTCACTGGCGGGCGAGGCGAGATCCAGGGCGACGCCATTCGGCGTGACAGCCCGCGTCCACAGGACGAAGAGCCGGGACTGGCCGGCCTTGAGGCTGGAACGGTACTCGCCGAGCACCTTGGTGCCCTTCTCCAGCAGCACCACCGCGCCGTTCTCGGAATAGACGTCCTGCGGGATCACGCAGGAGACGTAGCCGGGCGTCGACGTGTCCAGGGCGGTCTGCAGGATGCAGGGCAGGCTGGTGCCGGCGAGGATCAGGAAGCTGCGATCGCCGAGCCGCCGGGCGCGCGCCTGGCCGACCAGCGAGCCGCGGCGCAGCTGGTCGAGTTCCGTCGGCGCGGGGGCCTCGGTCGAGGCGGCAACGGGGCCCGCGATCGAAGGCGAGTTCGGTCCCATCGGAGCGCCGCCGGCGCCGTAGGCCAGGAGCGGCGCGCCGCGGATCGTCTGCAGGGGACTGGGGCCGGTGGTCTGTTGCTGCGGCGCGGCGGCCGTCGTGGCCTGCGCCGTCGAGGGTGTTGTGGTCAACGCCGGCGCGCCGGCGCCCGGATGCGCCAAGCTCGGAGCCGGCTCATAGGCCACCACCTGTTTGGCGGGCGTGTCCGGGGCCTTCTCGGCCGCCCGCGGCCGCGGGTGCGCCGTGGCAAGAGCGAAGACGCCGCAACCGACGACCAAGCCGGCCAGGGCCAGGACCTTGCCGGCGCGGCCGGTGGCGAAATGCCCCGCGATCGGCGAGATGCCGCGGTCGGCGACAGCCTCGGGCGCGGTGGGGGAGGGCGCGTCGGTCATGGCTTGGGAACTTCTTTCAGCGTCCGCTCGACATCGGGGGCCGTGGTCCCGGTGGCCGGCGGCGACCCGTGGAGGTAGGCGGTATTGAAGACGCAGAGCACTTCGCGGCCGCGCCGCAGGCGGAGCTGGGCGGCGGCCTGGTGGACGACGACGAACTCGCCGCGCACGTCGAAGGGAGCGAGGGTTTCGGCGCCGTCAGCGGCCACGGCGTAGATCGCCGGGACGGGCAGGCCACCTGGGAAGCGCAGGACCGTGAAGACGCCGTTGTCCGTCACCTCGGAGGGGGCGATGGCGCTGGAGCCCCGCAGCTCGTAGGCGAGATTGCGCGGGCCTTCGAGGACCGCCCGGTCCAGCTTGAACTGCAGGACCTGTCGTTGAAGGGCGGTTTCCGCGGCGCTGAGCGTGGCCACAATCTGCGCCTTCTCTTGCGCCTTCTGCTGCGCCGGATAGCGGAAGCGCACCACGAAGAAGGTGTCCGGGGTCCGCGCGGAGATCGGCCCGCTTCGGGTGGTCAGCTCGAAGGTGTAGTTCCGTTCGTCGCCGTCGTTGGCGCTGGTCGTGACGATCAGGTTGGTGGGCGCGCGAACCGCCTTGGGCTTGGCGAACAGGATGTGCTTCGCCGCAACCACCTCCCAGCCGGTGGTGTCGCCCAGGGCGACGTAGCGGATCGTCTCATCGCCCCCGAACTGGATCTCGGTAGCGGTGCGGAAGGCGCCGACCAGGCGCACGACCTGTAGCGGTTCATAGTTGACGGTCTTGATGCGCGGGTCGGCCGGGCCGCCGCGCGGGGTTTCGACCGCGCGCGCCGGGTGGCCAAGGGAGATAGCGGCCAAGGCCGCGAGGAGGAGGGGGCGGATCATCGGCCGGTCTCCGGATCGGAGCGGTAGCTGTCGACCTGGAAGCCCAGGGGGTTGCGCAGCCGGTCGGCCTCGGCCATCGGGGCGCGCGTGTAGTGGAAGGCCACCGTTGCGATCCAGTCGCTCTCGACCACGGCGCCGCCGCGCCGTTCCAGCCGGTGGAAGCGGACGTTGGCGACGTGGGGGCTGAGGAAGCTGATCGCTCGCACCTCCACGTCGACCTGGCCGTTGGGCCCGAAGACGATCTGTGGGCTGTTCGCGCTGGTGGGCCGGAAGAGATCGGCCCAGCGTTGCTGTTCGGCCGGGCTCGACATGATCGAGACCTGCCGGAAGTTGGCTTCGGACGCCGGCGCTAGCCAGCCTTCCCGGGCCCGGACGTATCCGGCGAGGAAGGACTTGGTCACCGCCTCTTCGTAGGGCTCGTCGCGCCGTCCGCTGAGACCGGTCAGAACCTCGACCGCTCCGGATGTCCGATCGACACGCACCACGTAGGGCACGACGGTCTTCAACGGCGCCAGCATTGCCACCGCAACGGTCGCCAGCGCCGCGAGGCCAGTCGCGCCCGCGGCCACGCTCCACGCAAGCCGCTGGGAGCGGACTGCGGCCGCCAACCGATCGTGATCCCAGCGTTTGGCTTCCGCGAAATAGGTCGTGAGCTCGCGGCTCGGGACACCGCTCATCGGGCGGACCCCAGGCACGCCGGTGTGGCGTCGGGCGGGCTCGACGCGGGCGCGGCCGGCGCAGGCCTCGCCTCGGTCGGGACAAGCACCGACCCATAGGGATTAGCCGGTCGGCGCGGGCCCGAGCACACCGGGGCATTTGCCGCCGGGATGGCGCAGCCAGATAGAAGCAACATCAATGTGATGGTGAAATAAATTGATCTCATAGCTTGGCTCTCACGGGGCGCAAGGATCCTCCCTGGCGTGGTGTCTGGGAGTGGCCGCTGGCAGATTGGGCGGGAAATGGGGCTCGGCCCTGGCCGGTCATGGCCGCGGCGTTGCCGAAGTCGGCGAGGCCGGCGCTGGCGCCGCCGGCGATCCCGGCCGCGATGGCGGGGACCTGCAGGAAGAAGATCGCGGCCAGCAGGCAGAGCGCGATGAACAGCAGGCCGCCGGCCACCGGGTCCTGTCCGTCGATGGAACCCCACTGGGCTCCCACGAGCGACAGGATCAGCTGGAAGATCGTGACGATCAGCGCCAGCAGGACGAGGAAGTTCACCGCCTGGCTGAGCCAACCGAAGAAGAAGCGCCGGCTCGCCTCGAAGAGGGCGCAGGCCACGAAGATCGGGCCCAGCGCGATCAGCAGGGCCAGGGCGACCTTGGCGAGCAGGAAGATGCCAAACCCGAGCGCCGCGGCGAGGGCGCCGATCACCCAGACACCGGCGGAGACCAGGAGCGGCGACCAGTTGATGGGTGACGCCTCCTTGGCGACCTTCTCACCCATGTAGCCGACCCGGCTGAAGAACTGGTCGAAGGCTGCACCCGCGGACTCCGGGGCCTGCCCGCTGATCGCGGACGACAAGGCGTCAGGCAGGGTGTGGAACAGGGGCGTGGCAATCCAGCTGCCGTAGGCCGGCGTAGTGGCCAGCATGACGATCAGGGCCAGCTTCACGGAACGGACTGCGAAGTCGATCAGCGGCTCCTGGATGGCGCCGCGGAGGATCGCAAAGCCGTAGAGCAGGACGTAGAGCACGAGGGCGGCCCTGAGCGGTCCGGCGACCTGCGCCATGACCTGCGCGGCGTCCTGGGTCAGGAAGGTGTCCAGCTTGCCGTCGATGAAGTCGTAGGCCGGTTGGAAGATGGCGGGACCGGCCACGTCAGACGCCTTTCCGAGCGGGCTTCAGGCGTTCGCTCTGCGTCTCGCGGGCCGCGTCGCCCCGCCGATGCGCCTTGCACCGGCGGAGAGACCTGTTGCTCTGGTCGAGATCAACCTCGAACCCATCGACGGACTGCGCGGAGCCTGTCTGAATCAACACGAGGAAGGGGGCGTATTTCATTGAAATCCCGACCGAAACAACTGGATGCGTGCGTCGCTGGCCGCCGCTGCCCGCTCGCGGTCCCGCTGGGTTTGAAGCCGGTCCTCCGCGGCCTGGGCCATGGCTAGGCCCTGCAGGCGCATCTGGTCGTTGGCGATCATCACGTGCTCGGCGGCGAGGCGGGCCTGCAGATCCATGACGGCGCGGACGTCGGGGGCCGCGTCGATGGCGGCCGTGAGGCTCTGCAGGCCGGTCAGGCGCTCTGCCCCGGCGGCGGCCGTCTCCTGGCCGAGCGCAAGGTCGCGGGCGGCACGGTCGCCGGCGGCTTCCAGGTCCTGAGCGGGCAGGTCGCCGGCCTGGGGGGTGTAGAGGCGGTTCGCCTGACGGATCGCCAGCGCCTGCTGGCCGATATGCAGCAGGCCCGTGAAATCCCCTTTGGCGGCGGCCGTGAAGGCCGGAATGTCGGGCAGCACGGCCCTTAGGGCCGGGGTGTCCAGCAGGGTCGCCAGCGATCCCACATGTGAGGCGCTATTGAAGCCGTCGTAGAGGCGTTGCGCCTGGCTGACCTGCTGCTGCAGCTGCTGCAGCTGGCTGATCCCGGTCTCGGCCTGGCGGATCAGGCTCGCATAGTTCAGCGGGTCGTGGACGATCTGCTGTGCCGCGGCAGGGCCGGCGGCGAGCAGGGCGGTCATGGCCAGGGCGGCCAAGCGGGAACGGGTGGTCATAGGCGCCTCCGGGCTTCTTGGAAGGGTTGGGTCCACGCGGCGGGATCGTCGCCGTGCTCGGCGCGCAGCCGGTCGAGGAGGGCCACGGTTTCGGAGCGCCCGGAAAGGACCGCGAGCGTGTCGTCCAGGCCTGTGAGGTCGAGCTCGACCACCACCGAGTTGAGGCCCTGCTTGACCAGGAAGCGGTGCTGCTCGGGGGCGAGCTCCTCGCGGACCAGGGCGAACTCGCGGTGGGTCAGGCCGAAACCTTCGATGTAGTCGCGGGCCTGGGCGTGCGGATTCGGCAGGAAGATCTGCGTCGCGCACTGCTCGACGATGGTGTGGGCGATTGGCGAGCGCAGCACGTCGGCCGGCGACTGGGTGCCGAACACCATCATGGCGTTCTGCTTGCGCCAGGTCTTGAGCCCATCCTCGGCCAGGTTCCGGAAGGCCTCGTCGCCGAGCGCCTTCCAGAACTCGTCGACATCCACCACCAGGCGGCGGCCGTCCACCAGGTCCTGCAGCCGGTGGAAGAGATACATCATCAGCGGCGTGCGCACCTCCGGAGCGTCGAGGACATGGGTCATGTCGAAGCCCAGGAAGGAGCTCTCGAGACCGAGGGCGTCGGTCTCGCCGTCCAGCGCCCAGCCGAGGGTCTCGTTGCGCCGCCAGCGCTCGAGGCGTGCACCGACGCCGGCGGCGTCGCGCTGACCGAGCAAACTGCGGAGCGCTGCAAAGGAGCGCTGCGCCGCCGGCATCGGCCCAAGCGCAGTGATCGCCTCGTCTATGGCCCGCTCCTCCGGCGGTGTCAGCGTCCGGTCGGCGGGGGTGACCAGGCGGCGGACCAGCGCTCCGAGGAATGCGCGGTTGGCGGGGGTGAACTCCAGCGCCTTGAGCGGCGCGAAGCCGGTCGGCTCGCCGGGCTTCAGCGTGAGATAGGTTCCGCCGCAGGCGCGCACGAAGATCTCGGCGCCACGGTCCTTGTCGAAGATCACCCGCTGGACGCCGAGCTTCTCCAGCTCGGCCAGCATGAAGTTCTGCACGACCGTCTTGCCGGAGCCGGAGGGCCCGCAGATGAAGGTGTGGCCGAGGTCGCCCACGTGGAAGTTGAAGTAGAAGGGCGAGCCGGCGGAGGTGCGCAGCAGCGCCACCGCGGGACCCCAGTGGTTGCCGGCGGGCCGTCCGGCCGGATGGGTGTGGAAGGGCGCAAGGCTTGCGAAATTGCGGCTGGTGATCGCCGCGGGACGCAGGCGGTAGCGGAAATTGCCGGGGAACTGCGCCCAGTAGGCGGCCTCGAGCCCGAGGTCCTCGCGAGCCGCCACGAGACCGGAGTCGGCCATCATCGCCCGGGCGCGCGACAAGTGCTCGGCGAGCGCGGCGAGGTCGTCACCGTAGACCGTCACCGAGGCCTGGTGTTCGCCCATCGCGAACCGGTTAGACATCAGCTCGTCCAGGGCGGCGTCCAGGCCGTCCACCTGGGAAGCCGCGCGGTCGCGGGCCGACAGTAGCTGGTTCTGTTTGCGGCTCATCACGGCTTCCGCCGCGGGCTTGGAGAGGAAGGCGAAGGACTGCGCCGCCACGAAGGGGAAGGGCGCTGACAGCAGCCCGTCCCAGAGCCCAGGGCGGGTCTGCGCAGGGTATTCCTTGACGCCGAGGACACCGCCGAACCGGGTGCTCTCGGCTGCGCGCACCTCTAAGGCCTCGCGGCCGAAGATCAGGCGGGCGTTGTAGATGGCGCCGCCGAGGTGGCCGGCGATCAACGGGACGCGTTCCGGCCGGCCGGTGATCAGCAAGCGGAGCATCTCGAGCGGCTCGGAGAAGACCAGGCCCTGGTGCTCGTAGGTCGCGAGCGGGGTCGGGCCGTAGCGCGCAAAGTGCTGGACCAGATCGCCGGCGGCCTCCTCGAGGCGACGCAGGCCCGCCGCTTCATCCGCCTCCGCCGGGCCGCCGAAGCGGGCCAGAAGGGTGTTGGCGCGGCCGGTCGCATCGCGGCCAGGCCGCCAGACCAGGGTGAGGAAGAGATCGTTGACGAAGAGCCGGCGTCGTTCAAGCCGGGCTCGGTACGCGGCGTCCAGGTGCTCGGCGAAATCGGAGCGGTAACGCCCCTCCGGCCAGACCCTGTCCGGCCGCCGCACCAGGTGGTGCCAGACCGCCAGCTGGTCGGAAGCGAGGTTGCGCCACACGCCGTTGAGCTTGGCGTGCCCGTCGTTGAGGTCGCGGACGTCGGCGGTCTCGAAGCTCGCGCCGTCGAGGTGCAAGCTGAGCATCAGGGCGCCGCTGTCCAGCGCCAGCACGCGGTCCGTCACATGACGCGCGTAGGGCAGAGCCAGGACCGGCGTCTGTTCGCGCCGCAGGACGGCGTCCACGTCGAGGAGGCGCGCCTTAGCCACGGGCCACCTCCCGCCAGTTCCGTGCGCGCCGCAGGCGAAGCGGCGAGGGCGAGCTGCCGCCCCACAGGGCGACGTTGCGCGAGCGCCCCTTGGTCTCGACCCACAGGTAGAGCACCCGGAAGGCGTTGGGATCCGAGCGGCAGATGGCGCGGAACACCAGATGCAGCGTCGGAGCCAGCAAGAGCCAGAACATCGAGCCGGCGGCCAGGAACGCCACGCAGGAGACGATCATGTTGAGGCCGACGGCCTCCATCGGCGCGCCGAACACCAGGGCGGGCCGCGTGCAGGCGAGGAACAATGGCTCCTCCTCCAGGCGCTCCAGTCCGGTGATGTCAGGCATGGGAGCCGCCGGTGATGACGTCCACGATGGTGGCCGCGCCGAAGACCACGATGATGCCCACCACCACGATGGCGGCGCGGCGGAAGTCCAGGTGGCCGAACATCCAGCCGGCGCCGCAGGCGATCACGGCGAGGATCGCCACCAGGCGGACCACGCCGCTGTTCATCAGGTCGACGATGTTCTGCAGGAAGCCGGTGAGGTTTCCGCCGACACCACCTGTGGTCTGGGCGAAGGCGGGGCTGGCCGCCGCCAGCAGGGCGAGGCCCAGGGTGATGCGAGACGCGACGCGGGGACTGAGGCTCATTGCGAGGCTCCGTTGGATGGGATGAGGACGAACGAGGACGCCGGCGCGCCGCCGAACACCGCCCACGCGGGATGTTCGCTCGGCGCGTGGGGCGGCGGGAACAGGGGCTGGATGTCAGGCGCGGCCAAGGCCGGGACGATCCGAGCGGCGGCGGCGAGGACCTTGGTCACGTAGCCGTTGGTGAACCCCCGGTCCGGGCGACCGGTGTTGTAGTAGGAAAGCGCCGTTCGCAGGCCGTATTGTTCCTGGCCGACCGCATGCGCCGTGCGCAGATAGTCGCTGACCAGCACCTGGGCGGCGGCGGCGAGGTTGCGGCAGGGATCGAAGGCGGCCTCCAAGCTGAGGCCGAGTCCGGGCAGGTTGCGGCTGTTGATCTGGCCAAGGCCAAGATCGACGGAGGCGCCTTCGGCGATCAGCTGGCGCGCCGCGGCAGCCGCGGCCGACGGGCTCTGGAACGAGAGCCGGCGTGGCGCCGTGCCGTTCACCCCGATGACGAGGGGATCGAAGCCGCTCTCGACCTTGCTGATCGCTAGCAGCGTGGCCGGCGCCACCGATGGCGCACACGCCTCGGCGAGGGTCTGCATGGCGCTGAGATCGAGGGGCATGGGGTCTCCGTTTCGGCTCGGAGACTGTGGGAGCGCCGAAGACGGCGCGAGGCGTAGGGGTACGCCTCGGATGGGAGTATTTCTACGCCGTGGGATCAAGCGCTCGCGGGGGATTTCAGGGAGCGGGTCGTCGAACGCGGGATTTCGCGCCGGATCGCTGAATCGTCGCGCAACAAGTTTGCGCGGTGCGCGCCATCATTACAGATCAAAGACATAGTGGCGGTCCGCACGGGACCATCTGCGGCTTGATTTATTCAGTCTGAGGAGTCCGAATTGCCGTTGCCGCAAAACAGGAGGCCGAGAAGTGGCCGTGAATGCTTTGTCATTACCCCCGCAGGGTCCGGGCGCCGGAAATCTCGACCGCGACCGGTCCCTCACCGCCCGGCAGCTTGAGATCCTCTACTGGGTGCAGGAGGGGAAGACCGCTTGGGAGGCCGGGCGGATTCTCGGCCTTTCTGCCCGCTCGGTCGACGGACATCTGCGTCGCATCTACGCGCGCCTGAACGTGCGTACCCGCTTGCAGGCGGTCCTGTACGCCCAGGACCTGGGGTTGTTGGCGAGGCCGTCGGCGCGCCGGCGCGAGCAACCTTACCTGTCCTCCGGGTCGTCGTCAGGGCCATCGACGCCGGAATCGGCTCCAAGCGCCGGCTCGGTCATCCAGGCCTCCACGTAGCCGTCGTCCTCGTTGAGTTTCCGGGTCAGTTCGGCGAAGGCGCGCTCGAACGCCCCGATGACGCTGCGCGGGTCGAGGCGCGCGAGGTTGCGCCCGGAGCGCTTCCGGAAGCGGCGCGCGGCCAGCACCATGACGCTGGCGAACTTGTTGTCGAGGCAGTCGAGCGCGAAGTCCGGCGCCTTCATGTCGAGCGCCAAGAGGATCGCGTACCCGTCGGCGTTCACGGCCTCGGCGAAGGCATGGATCGTGGGCGCGTCTTCGCGGCCGCGCGCCGACTCGAAGTGCTGGTAGGATCTCAGCGCCATGCCCATCTGCCGCGCCACCTCGGAAGACCTTAGCCCACGCCGGCGGCGGATCCCCTTCAGGATCTGCGACAGTAGCGCCTGACGCTCTGTCAGCGGCGGCGGCGAGAGGACATTCATCGAACGACGCTACGACAACCTGTGCTTGTTGAAATCAACCTATACCATTGCGACGCGTGTTCCTGCCAAGCCGCTCCGAAAGCCGTCCGCATGCGTCCTTTACCTGCCGTGGAGCCGGAGGGCGTAGCCTTACGCCTCCGGCCCGGCGCGCCGATCGGATAGGCTTGCGCGAGATCAGCTCACGAGCCGGAGGTCCCCATGTGCGCGCCTGACCCCATGATCCGCCTCAACGCCGAGGGCCGCGCGCCATGATCGCCGCCGTCCCGCGTCGATGGGAACGGCCCGAACCTTGGGCCCTCCGCACGGTTCGTCGCGCCGAACTGCGGCGCATCGTGCCCCTCGCCGACACGACGATCTATGAGCTGGAGCAGCGCGGGGAGTTCCCGCGGCGGTTCAACCTGACAGCCCGATGTGTCGTGTGGGACTTGGGGGAGATCGAGGCCTGGCTCGTCGAGCGTCGCCGGGCCTCGGAGTCCGCGCAGCTCGCCTGCGCCCCGTACCCCGACGTGAGCAAGCGCCGCACGCGCCCGTGCTCCGCGGGGCGAAGTCTTGAACTCTCCGCACTCAAGGCGCATATTTTGCCCGAATAATGGGGCAAAGGAACGGACATGGCAGTCGCGCGCAGACGTGGAACGCAGGCCAGGGCCGGCGAAGGTCCCGCGGCAAAGCGCGAGATGGCGAAGGGCCGCTTGGTTGAGAGGTCGGCACTGGGCGCCCCGCTTATCGGCCGGTTCATCGAGACCAGCGGCCGCGTGGCGATCGAGCGGGTCGCCGACAGCTTCGGGATGTCCAAGGGCCAGCTTGCCGAAACTGTGGGCCTTGGCCGGGACACCTTCCACAAGGCAACGCGGATGAACGCGCCCAAGACGCAGAGCCGGGTCCGCGAGATGCTCGAGATCGTCAGCCGGGTGTCCGACTGGGCCGGCGGCCAGGACCAGGCGATGGCCTGGTATCGCGCCCAGCCGATCGCCGCCTTCGGTGATCGCACGGCGGAGTCGCTGGTGAAGGCCGGGGAGGCCGGCGCTGTGCGCGACTACCTCGACCACCTGGCCACCGGCGGATTTGCTTGAGGTTCGAAGGAACGGCCTACCGCGCGCATGACCCGCGGTGGTCGTTCACGCCGCTCTCCGGTGATGGCGCAGCGCTCAGGGGCGCGCGCTTCAATCCCAAGGGGGCGCCGGCGCTCTACCTGAGCCTCGAGGTCCTGACCGCGATCAAGGAGGCCAACCAGGGGTTCGCGCGGAAGATCGACCCCTGCTTTCTGTGCACCTATGAGGTCGCCTGCGAGGACATCGCGGATCTACGCAACGAGGCGGCCTGCGCCGTCGAGGGCGTCGACTTCGGCGACCTGGACTGTCCGTGGTTCGCTTTGCTGGCCGCGGGTCAGGAGCCGCCCACGTGGCCCATCGCGCGCCGACTCATTGCGGCGGGACGCGCCGGGGTCTTGGTCCCCAGCTACGCGCCCGGTGCGACGGCTGCCGACCACAATCTCGTCCTGTGGCGGTGGGGCGAACACGCTCCGCACCGGGTAAGGGTCTACGACCCGAGCGGCCGGCTGCCGAAGGACCAACTCTCCTGGCGATAACCCAGCCGGTGGTCCACCGGGCACGCGCCACGGCCTCGACCAACCACGGCGAGACTCCGGACGGCCGGCCTGCCACGATCAGCGTGGCCTCGGCGAGGCCGTGCCGGGCAACAAGCTCTCGCGCCGAAATCCGACGCGATCGAAAGCGGAGACAAAGCGGTCAATGGTGTCGGCGCGAATGGGCTCGGCGCCGGAGAAACCACTCGAGGCGCGCTCAAATCCAGGCTTGAAGGTCCTGCGCCGTGGCGCGGGCAGCGCAGGCCTCGAACGGTTCGCGCCTGGCCGCGGCGCGGCGACCACTGGTTTGCCTCGCCTAGGCTAAACTTGGCCGGCGGCCGACGTTGTTCAGGTCCTGGCGGGAGACATCCGCGAACTCGCGGAGGAAATTGATCTCACCGCGCTGCGCTGCGCCGCGAAGATCGCGCAGCGTTCGATTGGGGGTAAGGTAAGTCTCGATGATGGTGTCCATGGCCAGTTCGGCGGCCATCACCACGTCGCGCGACGCCACTAGGCGCATCTTGGCGACAAAGGCATAGAGCTGGACCAGTCCGGTGATGTCGTCCTTCTGATGGGCGAGCGCGTCACCGTAGAGCCGGCTTGCCTCGGCGATGAACTCGCTGAAGAGCTCGTTTCGCCGTCGCCGCTCGATCTCGGCGTTACGCTCGTGCAGTTGGGCCTGCTGAGTGACATAGGAGGTGGCGAAGGTGGTGAAGCCGCCGATCGTGACGCCGCCCAGACCCATCAGCGCCGAAATGTATCCGGGGTCCATGGGCGTCGATATCTCGTTCGGGCGCCTGCGGCGGCTAACCCAGGGAGGCCGCCGCTGAAATGATGAACTCCGCAACCTCGCGCGGTTTGGACAGCATCGGCACGTGACTGGTCGGTAGCGTCAGCGTCTTCGCTCCCATGCGCTCGGCGGTGCTCTTTTCCTGCTCGGGTGCGATGGCGCGGTCCTGCGCCGCTATCACAAACCAGCTTGGTTTTGTGCGCCAGGCGGCGTGCTTGATCGGGGTTTGCAGGATGGCGCCCTGCGTCGGGCCCTGGACCGCGTGGACCAACTTGCGTTCGTCCTCGGAAAGGTCCTGCGCAAAGCTTTCATGAACGCCCTTCTCGCTCAGCGTGAGGAAGCCATCGGCGATCGGTTGGATTTCGCCGAAGAGTGGCGCGGGTGGGAAGCCCGAGGCCAGGCCACCGAGGGTCTCGCCTTCAGGGGCGCTACGTCCATAAACCCACGGGGGTGCGCCAGGTCATCGTGAACGGCCAGGTCCTCGTGGAGGATGGGGTCTACGCCCGGGTTCAACCGGGCCGCCTCCTATAGGGAGCGCATTGTGGTGGCCGCCGGCCGGGTCGGGATCTGGCGGCGGCGTCCACGGTTTCAAATCCTCGCTGCCTCACTGCGTGGCGTCTCGCCTGACGCGAGGAGCCGGCCAACCACGGCCGCTCTGGACCTGAACTGGCCCGGTCCCGGGCCGCAACGCAACGGCGGCCTGGCGACTTTCATCCCTTCGGCTGCGGCCCATTCCTCGCGAGGCAGGAAGGCCGCCCTTCGCCGTCCTCCGCGGTGCGAACCCTGAGGCGCACCGCAGGGGGTCCCCGTGGAGAGGGCCGAGTATGTCCAGTAGAGGCTTTATGGGCGTCGAGATCAGGTATTTCCCTTCAAGGAAATCCCGATCAGCAATCACCACAACTGTCGTGCGGAAATTCTGTCAAATAACGTCGACAGGTGATGCCTGTTGTGGAGGGGCGGTGAATGATTCCGCGGGATTACTTCGGTCGGCCGGCCCGCTTCACAATTCAAGGGGTGCCGGTAGATGCAGTTTGGAGCGAAGGGGGTGCGCGCATTTACTACCCCATCGTCGCCGACTGGATTGACCAAGAACTGAGGATCGCCCGGCGCTCACGGAGACGGCGAGGCGGCAGGCTCGCGGCGAAAACAGCGCCGGAATAGTCATGTTGGCGAGAAGCTCGATCGAGCGGGCGTGACCTAGTCCCAGCGGTTGGCGTTCTTCGGAAAGCCTGGGCGCTGCACGCGTACGACACAGAAGCGCTGGCCGGTGGGGGCCTGCATCACCACCCAACGCTCGAGACGGTTCGCGACCTTGGCGCCCAACGCCTCCAGCCGTGCCACCTCCGCAGGGATGTCGTCGGTCTCGATGTCGATGTGGACGCGGCTCTCGTGGCCTACGCTCTGGATCTGCACGATGGGCTCATCCGGCGGGGTCTCGAGCATCCGGTAGGGGCCGCGCGTGCCTGGATGGTCGGGGTCGACGGGGCGCCCCAGCGCGTCGCCCCAGAAGCGGGCGGCGGCGTCTACGTCAGCGGTGTTGCAGTCGATCAGCACCGCGCAAAGCCGTGAATAGTGCATGTCTCGACGTCTCTCCTCGATGCGGCCTTCTACGTGGCTCGGCGAGTTCCCACCTTCTACCTTGATCTCACCTGATCCCGGAGGAGGCTGCGAAATGTACGTCACCTGTTTCGTCATCCCGGTGCCTGAGGACCGCCTCGACGACTATCGCCAGTGGGCGAAGATGAGCGCCGAGGTGCTCAAGGATTACGGCTGCATCGAAGTCGTGGAATCGATCGGCGACGTGGTTCCTATCGGCAAGCAGACCGACTATCGGCGCGCCGTCGACGCCAAGGACGGCGAGAAGATCGTGGTGGCCTGGAAGATCTGGCCCGACAAGGCGAGCCTGGAGGCCGGCGAGGCCAAGCTCCATGAGAGTGGGCGTCTCGATGGAGCCGGAGAGCCGCCGTTCGACGCCAAGCGGCTGATCGTCGGCTGTTTCGAGCCGATCTTCACCTTCGGCCGCGACGACGCGGCTGGCGCTAGCCCGCAGGCCGTCGCCAGAGGATGAAGCCCAGGCCGGCGCACCACGCGAACCAGGCCGCGAAAAGGCCGCGCTGGATCAGCCCGTAGACCGGCCGGATGGAGGTCCAGATCACCCCGTGGCGGTCGAGGGTGCTCAGGTTCAGCAGGATCGCGAGCCAGACCACGGCCGCCATCGCCCGCGAGAACGAAACCGCGGCCCGCGGGCCAGGGCTGCGCCGCCAGGTGAGCGCGAACACCCAGGGCGCCTGGTAGGGGATCAACTCCGCCAGACCGAAGACGTTGTGCAACGGGTGCGGGAAGGGGAACATCGCGATGCCCGCCACGCAGATCGACATCAGCGCCGTGACGTAGGGGCCGAGCGCCGAGCAGCCGGCCCGGATCGACGCTCGCCGAAGCCCAAGGGCGAAGACGACGATGCAGACGGCCACGCTGGCCAGCATGAGGGAGAAGGCCGCCTGGGCGGGCGAACCGACCTCACCAATCTCGCTCACCGTCTGGCGGACGCTGTCATAGCCGGGGACGGTCGCAGCCAGGCCTGCGACGCCGGCGGCCAGGATCACCGCGCCCAGGGGGCCGAAAAGCAAGCGAGCGTCGCGGCTCATGAGCGGCGCGGCCGGGACGTCAGTCGCCGCCCTCTTCCTTGATCTGCCCGCGGTTGCCCTCGATGGGCTTGCCTTCCTTCTCGGCCTGCCGGGCGCCGGCCAGGATACCGGTCATGGCGTAGTTGCCCTCATGGCACGCGTATTCGTAGATCTTGTCCTTGGTGAAGTTCAGGGCCTCTTCGCCCTTCACCGGAGCCGAAAACGCCGATGGATCGACAATCTCGAACTGGTAGAGGATCTGTTGTGGCGAGACTCGGGTGAACCGCTCGACGGTCTTCATGTTGTCGGTGGTGCCGCGCAGGCCCTCCTCGCGGCGCAGGTTGGTCGTTTCGACGACCAGGGTCTCGCCCTCCCAGTGACCGATCGAGTCGCCCATCCAGAGCCGCATGTCGGCCGGCGGGTGTCTCGGGTCGGCCAGGCGGACGATGCGGGCGTCGTGCACCATCTCGACCACGATCACCACCGCGTCCTTGGTCTGCTGGATCTGGTAGTGGTTGTTGTAGAGCACCGGCAGCATGGGTGGGCCGGAAGTGCCGCCAAAACCCACGATGCACCGCTCGCCTAGCGCTCGGTTCTCCGGATTGTCGAAATTCCCGCCGAGCTGGGCGCGGGCCAGCGCCGCCGTGGAGCCGGGACGGCTCGGCAAGCGTCCGTTGGTCGGCGCCGTCAGGATCGAGGTGCGGGCGACCCCGCCGATCCGCACCAGGCGGGTGCCGGGATCGGTCCAGAAGGCGTTGTAGCCGCAGGCCGCGCCCTGGGCGCCGCTCTGGCACTCCGGCAGGTCGTCAACCTTCTTGGATTGGTCGGTGTTGGCGCGCAGGCGAGCGTTGCGTTGGTCGCTCGCGCCCTCGATGGCGTTCGCCTCGTCCGGGGTAAGGGTCAGCCGTTCGCCGTACTTCGGATCACGTTCGAGCCGGGTGATGGTGGCGTTGCTCCAGACACCGGATAGGTCCGGCTGTCCGAAGGCGTTGTGCGGCGCCTTGTAGCCGGCCGCGATCGACGCGGGATTGGTCTGAGCCGCAGCCGGCGCGGCGCAGACAGCAAGCGCGGCAGACGCGAGGGCAAGGGGTAAAAGCCGGCAGATCATCGCAAACAGGTCCTCCCAGGCCGTCACTCTATCGGTGACGTGCGCGCCAGAAGTGAGGACGCAGATGACCCGCCGTCAACCCTGGGACGCAAGGAGATCCGGTCCCTGGCCCCCTCCAAGATGAAGCTTCACTATTCAGCTCCGCTACGCCGGTGTTAGCCTGACTTTTCGTCCGGCAAGGACGAGGGCAGGGAGGCGAACCATGATCCTGGGTCTGTCGGTGGGAGCATTCACGACGCTCCATGTGCTGATCAGTTTTGTGGCGATCCTTGCCGGGGTCGTAGTGCTGTTCGCGATGATCGGAAATCATCGGCTGGACCTGACGACATCTGTCTTCCTGTTCACCACCCTCCTCACCAGCGTGACGGGCTTCTTTTTCCATTCGAAGGCGATCGGCCCGCCGCACATCGTGGGCGTGATCTCGCTGGTCGTCCTGGTGATCTGCCTGCTGGCGCTCTACGGACGCAGGTTGGTGGGCGTCTGGCGGCCGACATATGTGATCACCGCGGTGGCCGCGCTCTACTTCAACTGCTTCGTCCTGGTGGCGCAGGCGTTCGCCAAGGTCCCGGCGCTGCATGCGCTGGCGCCCAAGGGCACGGAGCCGCCGTTCGCCATCGCACAAGCGGTTCTGCTCGCGGCGTTCGTGGCCCTCGGCTACCTGGCGGTGCGTCGGTACCATCCGGCCGCTGTCGCCGCCGCAGCCGCCTGATCGCCGGAGCTGCGCCGTCGGAACGCATTGAACAGCCCTGACTGCGACGGCAAGGTCCTTCGCGAATCTGTGCGGTAGAGGTTGGGGTCAGGTGATGCGTGCTTTGCGGTTTGTGGGATGCGGCGTGTGGGCGACGCTGGCCCTGGCCCTGGCCCTGGCCGCGCCGGCTGTGGCGGGCCCTACGACGCCTGCCGCCACCATCGCCAGCCTGGACGCCTTCGACGCGCAGAAGAAGACGGTCGTGCTGTCGAACGGCTTGCGGCTGGCCTACATCGAGATGGGGAACCCGAAGGGTCAGCCCGTCGTGTTGATCCACGGCTATACCGACAACGCCCGCGACTGGTGGCCGCTCGCGCCCCACCTGGCCAAGTCGTTCCGCCTGATTATCGTCGACATCCGCGGGCACGGCGGATCGGACAAGCCTGAGTGCTGCTACACGCGCGTCGACTTCGCCTACGACATCAAGCTCCTGCTCGACGCCCTGAGGATCGAAAAGGCGGACATCGTCGGCCACTCCCTGGGAAGCATCATCACCCAGACCTTCGCGGAGTTGTGGCCCGAGCGGACCGGCCGCGTGGTGCTGATCTCATCGACCGGGGGAACGCGGAAGACGCCCAAGCCGGGCGCGCCGTCCGCGCCCGCGCCGGCAGCCTTCGACTTCCGCTCGGCGATCGTGAAGCTGAAGGATCCCATCGATCCGAATTCGCCGTTCATGGTGGCCTGGTGGTCGTCGCCGACCCCGGTGGACGAGGCGTTCATCAAGAGGCAGCGCCTGGACGCCGCGCACATCCCGGTGAAGGTTTGGCTGGCTGTCCTCGACCAGGGCATCGAGGGCGTCGATCTGCAGGCGACCCTGCCCAAGCTCAAGGCGCCCACCTTGCTGATCTGGGGCGGCAAAGACCAGATCATCGACATGGAGGGCCGCGAGACCCTGCGCGAAGCCCTGCCGTCCGCGGCGGTCAAGGTGTTCGACCAACTCGGCCACAATCCGTTCTGGGAGGACGCTCCGGGCGTCGCCGCTGAGATCAACCGCTTCCTTGGTCGTCCCTAGCGGCCGCCCGATCCTGAGGGGAGACGACGACGATGGCGGTGACGCTCAACGGCATCCGCAACTGCGATACTATGAAGAAGGCTTGGACGTGGCTCGACCAGCACGGCGTCGCCTACGCGTTCCACGACTACAAGAAGGAGGGCGTGTCGCGCACTGCCGTCGAGCTCTGGGTGAGGGAGGTCGGCTGGGAAGTGCTCCTCAACCGCGCCGGCACGACGTTCAAGAAGCTGCCCGAGGCTGACAAGCAGGACCTCGACGAGGCCAAGGCCATCGAGCTGATGCTGGCCCAGCCGTCAATGATCAAGCGGCCCGTGCTGGAGGCCGACGGCAAGCTGATCGTCGGATTCAAGCCGGAGCTCTACGCTGCCGCTTTCACTTGATGCGGTAGAGCGATACTTCAGCAATCCCAGGCAAGCGTCAGTATGTCCCAGCCGTATATACGGCTAAGCCCGCGACCATATCCGAATGGAATAAGCGCAACTATAGTAAAGCGGAGCCGTAGCATCAAGTTTGACTCAATACTACTTGCGGCCGTAGAGTTGGTTGGCGTTTAAACCTGTACCGCGTGCACGCCGCGCGGGTAAGGCGCAGCTAAAGCCGCACCCGCCGGACTTGTTCATCGATTTGCACAGACCACGGAAAGGGCGAGGCCCATGGGTGTCCGGCACTGTGTCTTCTTGGGAACAATGGCGGTCGCGGCCGTCGGTTTGTCGAGTGCGGCGTTTGCCGGCCAGCCCTTCTTCTTCAGCACCGGCGATCCGGACGGCAAGATCGCCACGGCGTCCGGCGGCGCCAACGAACCGGAAACCGGCGACGACTTCGTGCTCGCAAACCAAACCCGCCTGATCGGCGGGTCATTCACCGGTCTGCTCACGGGCCCCACCGGGGCGGCTGTGCCGCTCAGCAGCATCGCGAGCGTCGGTGTCGAGTTTTACCGGGTGTTCCCGGCAGACTCGAACCAGCCCCCGTCGGGCAAGGTACCCACCCGAATGAACTCGCCCTCTGACGTCGCCTTCGCGGAGTTCACCACGACTGACAGCAGTTTGAGCGCTTCGGCCAGCATTCCCGTGGGGTCTTTCTCGGTCCTGAATTCGGTGGTCAACGGCATCAACCCGTCGCCTGGACAGTTCACCGGCGGCGAGGGGCCTGTGACGGGCCAGGAGGTGCACATCAACTTCACCTTCACGACGCCCGAAGACCTGGCGGCCGGCCAGTATTTCTTCGTGCCGTCGGTGGAGTTGTCCGGCAACGGGGACACTTTCCTCTGGCTCTCGGCGCCTAAGCCGATCGTAGCGCCCGGGACGCCATTCAATCCCGATCTGCAGACATGGATCCGCAATGAGCCGCTGCAGCCCGACTGGCTGAGGGTCGGGACCGACATCACCCACCAGGGCCCCTTCAACGCCGCCTTCACGCTGGTCGGCACCATCCCTGAACCGACCAGTTGGGCAATGATGATCCTGGGCTTTGGCGCCATGGGCGCCGTTCTGCGTCGGCGTCCACGGGCTGCGCTGTCCGCCTGAGGCTGCGGCGCGAGCGACTAAGACAGTCCGATCCGCCTGGCCCCGCGCGGTATCCGGACGCCTCGGCGCCACGGTCACATCTGTCGTTTGATGCCTTAGGCCGGCCGGGCGTTTCGCCCGCCAGCGCCTGTTGATGGTCCGCCGAACCACTCTCGAGCCGGTGGCGGCCACGCGCGCATTCGCCGTCTACGGCCTCGAGTTTACTGACAGCATGGCGACCACGCCGACCGGGGGCTAGGCTCTCCACCCTGCATCCGATCGCCAAGTCGGCGGCGACTAGGGGCAAGGCGGCTCGGAGACTTATCCGGGGCGCAAAGGTTCAGGGAGCTGAAGCTCATGGAAGACATCTTCCGCAGCTATTGGTGGCTGCTCTTTCCGATCGGCGCCTTCGTGTTCGGGGCCTGGGACCGTTGGCTCGCCTATCGGCGCAGCCGCGATCACCTGGATCTACTGAAGTCCTACGCCGCCCAGGGCAAGGAACCGCCGCCGGAACTGATCAGGGGCGTGGCCGACGACATGCCGGGCGAAGCGCCGGGCGGCTACTACGGCTACGGAAGCTATTGGATGAGCCCGCGCTACATGCGCCGCGCCTACCGGCACTACTATCGCTGGGGTCCATATTGGCAGTGGCGCAGCGTGTTCGTGACCGGGGCGATCGCGGCGGGGTTCTGGTGGGCCTCGGAGTGGTCTGACTGGCCGGGGACCTACGGGCCCTTCCGCCTGGTGGCGATCATCCTGACCGTCGTGGCGCTGGGCAACCTGATCTTCGCGGTCCTATCGTCGTCCAGCCATCGGGACAGATGAGCCCGGCCAGCCTCGATGAAGCGCTGGTCGCCGCCGCTCAGGGCGGATCGACTGAGGCGTTCTCGCGGCTTGTGGAGCGGCACCAGCAGGCCCTGCGCGCTTTCCTGCGACGCGCCTGTGGAGATTGGGCGATGGCCGACGACCTGGCGCAGGAGACGTTCCTCGCGGCCTGGTCGCGGATCGGCCGGCTCAAAGCGGGCGCCAGTGTGCGGGCTTGGCTATGCGGCATCGGCTACAACAAACATCTCAGCGCCTTGCGTTCGGCCGGTCGGGAACGGGCCCGCGGCGCCCGCTACGAAGAGGATCGCGCGCTGCCGTGGGGAGCGACACCCGAGGATCGTCTGACGCTGGAAACGGCCATGGCCGATCTTCCCGCGGAACAGCGGGCCTGTGTCGCGCTTTGCCTTGCGGCGGATTTCAGCCACTCGGAAGCCGCCGAGGCGCTCGACATGCCGCTGGGCACAGTGAAGAGTCACGTATCGCGGGGCCGGGCGCGGCTGCTGCAGGCGTTAGGAGTATGCGATGACGCAGGCTGATGATCGCTTGAAGGACCTGTTCGCCTCGGACGAGCCACCGGCCCGCGATCCGGCATTCTCCATGGCGGTGATGGAGAGCGTCATGCGCCGACGCTTCCAGGAGGACGTCGCCCTGCTTTCCGCCGCGAGCCTGATCGGCGGCGGCGCGCTCTGGGCGGTCTGGCCAAGCCTGCAGCCCGCACTGGTGGCGCTGTCCCAGGGCTTTGCCCCAGCGCTCGGCGCCCTGGGCCTGGCGGCGTGCGCGGCGATGATCCTCGGCGGCCGGGCTCGCTCGGCGCTCGGCCTGGAATCATGACCAACATTTCACGCTACAGGTTGCATCTGACGGCCGCGGCCTAGGCCTCTTTCTCATCAGAAGCGGGCCGGAATGGTCCGCCAATGATCGAGAGAGGAGAAGACCTAGTGGACTTCATATGGATCTTGGTGCCGCTCAGCCCCTTCCTGCTGGTGGCGGCGCTGGTGCTGGTGCCGGCGTACCTTCGCAGCAAGGAGCGGCAGAAGCTCCAGGAAACCCTCCGCATGGCCATCGAAAAGGGCCAGCCGCTTCCGAACGAAGTGGTCGAGGCCATGTCAAGCAACGTGCGCACCATGCGCGCGCCCCCGTCGCCCGGACGTGACCTGCGGATCGGCGTCATTTGGATGGGCGTGGCGATTGGACTTGCCGCCTTCGGCGTCGCCCTGGGCTTCGAGGAGCCCGACGCTCTGTTCCCCATCGTGGCCTGCGCCGCCTTCCCGGGGTTCATCGGCCTGGCCTTCATCGTGCTGGGACTTATCAACCGGACCAAGGCCTGAGCTGGCATCGGGGAAACCGCCCATGCCGGGCCTGGAACATTCAAGGTTCGCCAGCCTGCACGACGTGGAGCTTTGTAGCCTCGCGGCGACCGGCGAGCGGAGCGCATTCGGGGAACTCGTGCGCCGGCACGGCTCGGCGGTCCGCGGTGTGCTGCGCCGAATGGGCGCGCAGGGCGCCGAGGCTGACGACACGGCCCAGGACGCCTTCCTCACCGCCTTCGAACGCATCGCGGAGTTCCGCGGCGAGGGCACCTTCGCGGGGTGGGTGAAGAAGATTGCGGCCCGGCTCTATCTGCGCCGATTGCAGCGGGAGCGCCGGCTTGGCGCGATGACCGCCGAGGTTGCGGAAGAGGAAGCGCCGCGGCGCGGCGACGCCGATGCAGTTATCGATCTTGAGGAGGCCCTACAGGCCATCGCCCCAGCCGAAAGGCTCTGCGTGACCATGTGCTTTGGGGCGGGCCTTTCTCACAGTGAAGCGGCGGAGGCCTTGAACCTGCCGCTTGGAACGGTCAAATCCCATGTCAAACGTGGTCTGGAAAAACTCAGAACGCGACTGGCGCCGGACGACGGCGCGGCTCTTGAAGGGAGGCGCGGCAATGGTTGACCTCGAGTTCGAGCGCCGCCTGGAGCGCCTTTTCGCCGAAGCTCCCGAGCTTCCCGACGCGGGCGCGTTTGCGCAGCGCGTAGAGCGCCGGCTCGATACGGGCTGGACAGCCCGGCGCTGGCTGATCGGCGCGGCGGGCGTGGTCGGCGGCGTGATCGGCGCAAGTCAGCTGATGTTGTCCAACGTGTTTCAGCGGGTGGAGACGGCCGGGGATTCCGCGCGCCTGCTGTCGACCAGCATCAACCACCTCTCGGCCGGAACGGACTGGATGGCGGCGGTCTCGAGCGCCGGCGTCGTCGTCTGGGTGGCCGGCGCCATGGCCGTCGTGATGATGGGCTTCGTGCTGACCCGCGTGCTCGGCGAGATCTGAGGCCTATTTTGCCACACCCGCCGGGCGCGATCCTCGGCGTTGCGGCGCGCGACGGCGCGCTATAGGTTCCCCGCCTCTGAAGCGCGGCCCTAAATTCTGTCCGGAGTCCCCGATTGACCGATCTGTTTGAAGAGGTCGAGGAGCAGCTTCGCTCTGACCGCTACCGGACGTTTGCGCGGAAAGCCTTGCCGTGGGTGCTCGCCTTAGCGGGTGCGGCGCTGGCCATCGCCCTCGGCGTGTGGGCCTGGCAGCAGTACCAGCAACAGGTTACCGACAAGGCTTCCGAGCAGTATGCGGCGGCGCTGAGCGCCCAGTCCCAAGGCGACACTGCTACCGCCGCGAAGCTGTGGGGCGAGACCGCCAAGTCCGCCTCCAAGGCCTACAAGTCGCTTTCGCTGATGCAGCTCGGCGGCTTGAAGATGGCGAGCGGCAAGCCCGAGGATATCAAGGCCGCGGTCGCGTTCTTCGACCAGGCTGCCGCCGCCGCGCCCGACGATCTCGTCGGCGACGCAGCGCGCCTCAAATCCGCCTTCGCAATCCTCGACACCGCACCTTTCGGGGAAGTGGAGGGGCGATTGGCGCCGCTGATGAAAGACGGTCATCCCTATCGGGTCCAGGCGCGTGAAGCGCTGGCGTTCGCCAAGCTGATGAAGGGCGACACCGCCGGCGCGCGCGGAGACTTCGTGGTGATTTCCCAATCGCTGGACGCGCCCGACAGCGCCCGCCAGCGGGCCAAGGCGGCCGTGGACCTGATCGACACCGGCTCGGCCAAGGCCGTGCCCGACGCCGTCAAGGCAGCCCTCAGCCTGCCCCCGCCGGTGATCGTCGCTCCCGGCGGCCTGCCCATGGGCCTCGCGCCCCAGGGCCAACCGCAGGCGCCCGCTCCGCAATGACATCCAGCCGCAAGACTGTCCTCGCCGTCCTGTTGGTCGCCGCGCTTGGCGCGAGCGGCTGCTCGACGATCGACCGGTTCAACCCGTTCAAAGGCAGCACCCCTAAGGAGGTCGCCAGCGAAGGCGAGCGAATCTCCATCGTCGCCGCCGACCAGAAGCTGGAAGCGGCTGAGGCGCTCAAGGGTGTGGACTTCGCCCTCCCGCCGCCGGCGGCCATGGCCGACTGGCCGTTGCCTGGCGGCACGGCCGAGCAGGCGACCGGCAACATCAACGCCGCGCCGGGCCTCTCCATCGCATGGCGTCGCGGCGTCGGCATGGCCTCGAAAGAAGGCCAGCTGATCACCGCGCCGCCGGTCGCCGCAGGCGGCAAGGTGTTTGTCATGGACGCCCAGGCCACGGTCTCCGCTCACGACGCCCAGACGGGCGCCGAGGTGTGGCGCGTGAACATGCGGCCCACCGACAACAAGCGCGACCGCGAAGGCTTTGGCGGCGGCCTGGCCTACGCCAACGGCAAGCTCTACATGACCTCCGGCTTCAGGCTGGTGGCGCAGATCGACGCCGCCACGGGCCGCGTCGGCTGGCGCACCCGCACCGAGCAGCCGATCCACGGCGCGCCGACGGTCTACGGCGGCCGGGTGATGGCCGTCGCCATCGACAACACCTTGCTCACTTTCGACGCGGCCACCGGTGCAGCAGGCTGGACCTATCAGGCGCTCTCGGAATCGGCGCGCATCCTGTCGTCATCGAGCCCGGCGGTGTCCGGCGACACCGTGGTCGCCTCCTTCGGCTCCGGCGAGCTTGTGGCGCTGCGCGCCGCCAACGGCAACGACCTCTGGAACGAGGCGCTTTCGCGCGCCAGCCGCAACAGCGCGCTGTCAGAGATCCGCGATATCGCCGGCCGGCCGGTGATCTACCAGGGCGACGTCTTCGCAGTCAGCCATTCCGGCGTGTTCGCCGCGACCGATCTGCGCACCGGCCAGGCCCGGTGGAGCCTGCCGGTCGTCGGCATCACCTCGCCCCTGCCGGTCGGCGACGTGGTCTTCGTGACCTCGGTTGATGGTCAGCTGATCTGCGCGGCCCGCGAAAGCGGCCAGATCTACTGGATGCGCAACCTCAACGCGGGCTACGTCGCCAAGCGCAAAGGGGGCTTCTGGGGCCTCGGCTCGAAGAAGGTCGCCAAGCCGATCTGGTCGGGCCCGATCCTGGTGAACAACCGCCTGATCGTTGTTGGTTCGTCCGGACAGCTGCTCGCGCTGAACGCCAAGACCGGCGAGGTCGAGAAGCGCATCGAGCTTGGCGCGCCCGCGCTCATTGGTCCCATCGCGGCTGACAACACGATCTTTGTCGTCCTGGACAACGCTCAGCTGATCGCGCTGCGCTGAGCTTTGGGCCTATGCTGACGCCATGGCGCTGAAACTCGCGATCGTCGGGCGTCCGAACGTCGGCAAGTCCACGCTGTTCAATCGGCTGGCCGGGCGAAAGCTCGCCATCGTCGATGACCAGCCGGGCGTCACCCGCGACCGACGCTTCGGCACAGGTCGCATCGGCGACCTCGACCTGGAGCTCATCGATACCGCCGGCTTCGAGGACCTCACGGACGAGAGCCTGGAGGCGCGGATGCGCGCGCAGACCGAGCTTGCGATCGACGAGGCCGATGTCGCCCTCTTCGTGATCGACAGCCGTGACGGCGTCACGCCCGTCGACGAGATCTTCGCCGAGATCCTGCGTCGGCGCGACATGCCGGTGGTGCTGGCGGCCAACAAGGCCGAAGGCAAGGCCGGCGACCAGGGCATTCTGGAAGCCTTCGGCCTCGGGCTGGGTGAGCCGGTCCCCATCTCCGCCGAGCACGGCGAGGGCATGGCCGACCTCTACGCCGCCCTGATCGCCGTTGCGCCCGACCAGAGCGACCACGAGGACGACGGCGGCGACAAGGCGGTGAAGATCGCGATCGTCGGGCGGCCCAACGCCGGCAAATCGACCCTCGTGAACAAGCTGATCGGCGAGGACCGCATGCTGACCGGCCCCGAGGCCGGCATCACCCGCGATGCGATCCCGGTGGACTGGACCTGGGACGAGCGTCCGGTCCGCCTGGTCGACACCGCGGGGCTCCGGCGCAAGGCCAAGGTCCAGGAGAAGCTGGAGAAGCTCTCCACCCACGATTCCATCCGCGCCATCACCTTCGCTGAGATCGTCATCCTGGTGATGGACGCCACCCACCCCTTCGAGATCCAGGATCTGCAGATCGCCGACCTCGTCGAGCGCGAGGGGCGGGGCCTGGTCTTCGTCCTGGCCAAGTGGGACCTGGTGGAAGACCCGCAGGCCAAGCTCGCCGAGATCATCGATGAGGCTCAGCGCCAGCTGCCGCAGGTGCGCGGCGCGCCGATCATCGCGCTCTCCGCCGAGACCGGGCGGGGCCTCGAGAAGCTGATGCCGGCGGTCTTCAAGACCCACGCAGACTGGTCGACCAAGGTGAAGACGCGAGACCTTAACGACTGGCTGAAGATGGCAACCGAGCGCCATCCGCCCCCGGCAGTCAGCGGCCGTCGGATCAAGCCCAAGTACATGGCGCAGACCAAGTCGCGGCCGCCGACGTTCGTGTTGTTCGCGAGCCGGGCCGACCAGCTGCCGGAAAGCTATCGGCGCTACCTGATCAACTCGATCCGCGAGAGCTTCGACCTGCCGGGCGTGCCGATCCGCGTGACCGTGAAATCGAACAAAAATCCCTACGCCGAAGGCGAGGAGAAGGCTGGGCAGGGCTCGGCGCGCGCGCCGTTCGGGGAAGTGCTTCCCACCACCGGCCTGAAGGCCAAGACGCGCATCGCCGCGTCGGCCAAGGCCAAGGCGGGCGCGGCCGGCAAGCCCAAACCGTTCGGAAAGCCCAAAGGTCCCAAGTCGGCCAAGGCGGGCGCGCCGCGCGGACGGGCCGCCAAGCTCGCCCGGCCCGGCGTCAAGCCGAAACGAGCGTCCCGTCCGCCTTCCAGCGGGCGAAGACCACGTTAGAGGCCGGCAGGCCGAGGTCGGCCTGCGCCAGCTCCACGATCAACGGCCCGATCTCGGAGGGATCGGTGACGGTCGCGGGATCTTCGCCCGGCATGGCCTCGGCCCGCATCTTCGTGCGCATGGTGTTGGGGTCGAGCAGGACGGCGCGGACCTTGGTCTGCTCGAGCTCGTCGGCCCAGGTGCGGACCATGTGCTCCATCCCGGCCTTGGTGATCCCGTAAGGGCCCCAGAAGGCCTTCGGACGGGCGACGCGCCCCGTGGTGAGGAAGATGGCCCGGCCGGCCTCAGAGGCGCGCAGAAGCGGCTCTGCGGTGCGGATCACGCGATAGGTCGCGGTCAGGTTCACCGCCACCACGCGGTCCCAATGCTTGGGCTCGAGGTGGCTCACAGGCGTCATGGGGCCGAGGATCGCGGCGGCATGCACCAGTACGTCCAGGCGGCCAAACCGCTGGTGCAGCGCTAGGCCCAGCTGGTCGAGGGCGTCGCCGTCGGCGATGTCCAGCGGGACGAGGGTTGCCGACTGGCCGGTGGCGGCGCGGATCTCGTCGTCGAGCTCGGTCAGGCCGCCCTCGGTGCGGGCCACGGCGACGACGTGGGCGCCGGCTTTGGCGAGCGCGAGCGCTGAGGCGCGGCCGATACCGCGGCTGGCCCCGGTGATGAGGGCGATCTTGTCTTGAAGAGGTAAGGACATGGGCGGGTGTCTAGCCTGCCTCGGCCCAGGAGTCAGGCCCCCGGGTCGGCCTCAAGTTCGGGCCGCGCCGCATAGCGCTGAGCGAGCGCCGCGCAGGCCATCAGCTGGATCTGGTGGAAGATCATCAGGGGGATCATGGCGACCCCAGCCACAGCGGGCGTGAGCAGGGCCGCGGCGATCGGAGCGCCGCTGGCGAGCGACTTCTTGGACCCACAGAAGACGATGGCGATCTCGTCGGGCTTGCTGAAGCCGAACGCTCGGGCCGCGAAGGTGGTGAGCGCCAGCACGGCGGCCAGCAGGGCCATGCAGATCAGCAGGAGACGGACGAGGTCCAACGCCCCGAGCCTGCTCCAAACCCCGGCGACTACGGCGCCCGAGAAGGCCACATAGACGATCAGCAGGATCGTACCCCGGTCGAGCTTAGAGAGCGTCTTGTTTTGGGCAGCGACAAAGCCGCCAATCCAGGGGCGCAGCAACTGGCCGGCCACGAACGGCGCCAGCAGCTGCAGGATGATCGCCCAGAACGAACCGGCGCTGATCCCGCCCTTGGCGTGCATCAGTACGCTGGCCAGCAGCGGCGTCAGGAAGACGCCCAACACGTTAGAGCCGGAGGCCGAGGCCACCGCGGCCGGCACGTTGCCCCGCGCCACGCCAACGAAGGCTATCGAACTCTGGATGGTGGAGGGCAGGCAGCCCAGAAGTATGATTCCGGAGGCCAGCTCCGGCGGCGTGATCCAGGCCGGCAGATGGGCGATGCCCAGACAGAGCGCCGGGAACAGCAGGAAGGTGGCGCCTAGGATCAGCAGGTGCAGCCGCCAGTGGGTCAGACCGCGCAGCACGGCCTCGCGCGACAGCCGCGCGCCGTGCAGGAAGAACACCAGTCCGATCGCGACCTTGGACACCCATCCCAGCCAGACTGCGACCTCGCCGCGCGCCGGCGCCAGCGTCGCACTGACACCCATGGCGATGATCAGGACGAGGTACCAGTCGACCTTCAGGCGGGGCAGAAACCCGACCTTGGCTGCGCTCACGCGTCGACCAGGAAGGACAGTTGACGCTCAGAAGCCTCGTTGCGGCCCTCGGCGATCTCGCGGTCGAGGAGACGGGTCGGGTAGTCGCCGGTGAAGTAGTGGTCGGTGAACTGCGGGCAAGCGGGATCGCGCGGAGCGGCGTCCATCGCCCAATAGAGGCCCTCGACCGAAAGGTAGCCCATCGAATCCACGTCGAGGATCTTGGCGATCTCCTCCACGGAATGGTTGGCGGCCAGCAGCTTCTCGCGGTCCGGCATGTCGATGCCGTAGAAATCGGGCCACTTGATCGGCGGGGAGGCTGAGCGGAGGTGCACTTCGGCCGCGCCAGCTTCACGCACCATGCGCACGACCCGCACCGAGTTGGTGCCGCGAACGATGGAATCGTCGATCAGCATCACCCGCTTGCCGGCCAGCACCGAGCGGTTGGGCGACAGCTTCATCCGCACGCTGCTTTCGCGGGTCGCCTGGGTGGGCTGGATGAAGGTTCGACCCACGTAGTGATTGCGGATGATGCCCATCTCGAAGGGCAGGCCGGCCTCTTGGGCGAAACCCAGAGCTGCGGGGACGCCGGAGTCGGGCACCGGGACGACGACGTCGGCGTCGACGGCGCTCTCCTGCGCCAGGCGCTGGCCCATGCGTTTTCGCACGTCGTAGACCGAGCGGCCGTTCACCACCGAGTCGGGACGGGCGAAGTAGACGTATTCGAAGATGCAGGGACGGGCCTGCTTGGCGGGGAAGGGCTTCACGCTCTGCACGCCGTCAGCATCGATCACCACCATCTCGCCATGCTCGATGTCGCGGACGAACTTGGCGCCGATGATGTCGAGTGCGCAGGTTTCCGAGGCCAGGATCGGCTTGCCGTCCAGCTCGCCTAGGACGAGCGGCCGGATGCCCAGCGGGTCGCGCACGCCAATCAGCTTCTTATTGGTCAGCGCCACCAGGGCGTAGCCGCCCTCGATCTGCGACAGCGCGTCGATGAAGCGGTCGATGAAGCGGGCTTTCCGCGAGCGGGCGATTAGGTGGAGGATCACCTCGGAGTCCGAGGTGGACTGGAAGATCACGCCATTGGCGACCAGCTGGTCGCGCAGCGTCAGGAAGTTGGTCAGATTGCCGTTGTGAGCCAGGGCCACGCCGCCAGCTTCCATGTCGGCGAACATCGGCTGGACGTTACGGATGAACGAGCCGCCGGCGGTGGAATAGCGCGTGTGGCCGATCGCGAAGCGGCCCGGCAGGCGCTCCGTCAGGTCGACGCCGCCAAAGGCCTCGCCAACGTGGCCCATGTGCCGTTCGGTGTGGAAGCGCTGGCCGTCGAAGCAGGCGATGCCGCAGGCCTCCTGGCCGCGGTGCTGGAGGGCGTGGAGACCGATGGCGGTAAGGCCGGCGGCCTCGGCCGTGTCGAACACGCCGAAGACCCCGCATTCCAGCCGCGGGGAGTCGTCGAGCGGGTCCCGGGAAGGAGGCGACCACTCGTGAGCGCTCATCGGGACTTCTCCACCAGGTCTTCGATCTCGTCGCGTTGGCGGGCGTCGTAGCCTTCTGACTTCAATCTGTCATCAAGCGCGTCACGTGCGTTGCTGTGCAGGGCCCGGTCGAAGGCCGGCTTGAGGCGCCCGGCGATGTCGATCCCCCGGGGCGCAACGGCAGTGAGCAGCCGGCCCATGTTCTGGGCCAGAGGCCAGGTGGTCGCTCCCACGATCCAGTGCGGCTGCAAGTCCTTAGGCGTCGCCGCGTTGAACATCAGGTTGAGCGCACCCAGCACGATGAGGCCCCGGGCGAGGCCGATGGCCAAGCCTGCGCTGCGGTCCAGCGCGCCCAGGAACTGGGTTTCCTGGATACGGCGCGCAAGGGCCGCGCCGATCAGTCGCAGGATCAGGTAGGCCAGGATGAACACCCCGACCAGCGCCACGACCCCGCCGACCCAGTCGGGGTGGACGAGCCGACGCGCCAAAGGCGCCGACATCGGCACGGTGTAGATCGCAAGCGCGGCGGCCGCGACGAGCGCCACGAGGGAGGCGATCTCGAGGACCGCACCCCGGAAGAAGCCGATGGCGGCGGAGATCGCCAGCATCACCAGGATCAGGATGTCGAACTGGGTCATAGGCCTAGTCCCAGCCTCCATCGCCGATGCGGTGGACCGCGTCGGCCAGACGGCTCGCGCCGATCACCGCCATGGCGCCGCCGTCGAGATCGGCGGGTCCCAAGGCGCGGCGGAAGCCCAGCTTGGCCGCCTCCTTCAGCCGCGATTCCATCCGGCTCACGGAACGGACCTCGCCTGAGAGGCTGATCTCCCCGAACACCACACAATCCTGCGGTAGGGCCCGGTCGAGTGCGGATGAGGCCAGGGCCGCGGCCGCCGCCAGGTCCGCCGCCGGCTCGGTGATGCGCAGGCCGCCGGCCACGTTCAGATAGACGTCACGATCGCCGAACGACAGGCCGCAACGGGCTTCCAACACCGCCAGCACCATGGCCAGGCGTCCGGAATCCCAGCCCACCACGGCCCGCCGTGGCGTGCCGTAGGCCGAGGGCGCTACCAGCGCCTGGAATTCGACCAGCACCGGCCGCGAGCCCTCTATGCCGGCGAATACCGCGGCGCCCGCCGCCCGCTCGCCGGAGGTGTTGAGGAACAGGGCCGAGGGGTTCTTCACCTCGGCCAGGCCCGCATCGCCCATCTCGAAAACGCCGATCTCGTCGGTGGCCCCGAAGCGGTTCTTGGCGCCGCGCAGTATCCGGAACGGGTAGCCGCGCTCGCCCTCGAAAGAGAGCACAGCGTCGACCATGTGCTCGATGACCCGCGGACCGGCGATGGTCCCCTCCTTGGTGACGTGGCCCACCAGTACAATGGCGACGCCGCGCTTCTTGGCCAGTCGCACGAGCTCGCCCGCCGCGGCGCGAACCTGAGTGACCGAGCCTGGGCCTGCCTCGTGGGCGTCGCTCCACATCGTCTGGATGGAGTCGATCACCACCAGGTCGAACGGTTCGCGCTTCAGCGCGTCGACGATTTCGCGCAGCGAGGTTTCGGCCGCCAGCTTCACCGGCGCATCGGCGAGGCCCATACGCTGGGCTCTCGATCGCACTTGTTCGACGGCTTCTTCGCCGGAGATGTAGGCGCAGGCCGCTCCGCGTCGCGCCGCCTGGGCTGCGACCTGCAGCAGCAGGGTGGACTTGCCGACGCCCGGGTCGCCCCCCAGCAGGATCGCCGAGCCCGGCACGACCCCGCCGCCGCAGACGCGGTCGAATTCGTCGACGCCGGTCGAGATCCGCAGAGGGGCGGGGGTTTCATCCTCGAGTCCCTCAAACGCGAGCCCGCGACCGCGGCTGGCTTTCGAAGGCGCGAGCGCGCCGGGCGGGCGGCTCTGCAGTTCCTCCACCAGCGTATTCCACGCGCCGCACGCGGGGCACTGGCCCGCCCATTTGGTCTGGACGGCGCCGCAGGACTGGCAAGCGTAGACGGCGCCGTCGCGGGCCATGGCGTGGATGGAGCTCCTGATTCGGTGTGAGGCCCAGTTTAGCCGAACGCGGCGCGGCAGGCCCCATCGGCCGCGGGCGGCTCAAGGCAGGCCAGGAAGAGCTAGGTTTCGCCGACGTAGCGCTTTTCGGCGCGGCGGCTGAGCCGCACCAGGATTTCGTGGGCGACAGTGTCGCCAGCCGTTGCGAGATCGTCCAACTGCGCATTGGGGCCGAGGACCTCGACCGGTTGGCCGATGGCCGCCGGCGCGTCGCCGAGATCTATGACCACCATGTCCATATTGACGGCCAGTAGCCGCCGATGGGCGCCTGCGAACCAGACCTGCCCGCCATTCCGGGCGGCGCGGATGATCCCGTCAGTATAGCCCGCCGCGACGACCGCGACGCGGGTGGGCTCTGTCAGTCGGACGTTTTCGCCATAGCCGACCAGGTCTCCGGCTCGCAGATTGCGGACGTCGAGGATCGGCGCGGCCAAGGTGGCCACCGCGCGGAACCGGTCGTCTGGCCTCGCCAGGGGACCGCCGCCGAGCAGGGTGATCCCCGGGCGCACCACGTCGAAATGGAAGTCCGCGCCCAGGAACAGACCCGCCGACGCAGCAAGGCTCGCCCGGGCCTGCGGGAACAGAATGCGGGCCGCAAGAAATTGAGACAACTGGCTGGTATTACGAGGATTATTCGGCTCGGCGGCTGAGCCCAGGTGGCTCATCACCAGACCTATTTCGAGGCCGCGCAGGCGGTCGGTGGCCTGGACGACGGCGGCCGCTTCCGCGGGTGTCAGGCCCTGGCGGTTCATGCCGGTGTCGATGTTGATGGCCACCGATTGAGCCCGCCCGGTGTGGGCTGCGCGTGCCGTCGCCGTGGCGACCTGGGGCAGGTTGCACAGCACGGGCGTCAGGTCAGCCGCATCCAGGCGTTCGGCGCCGTCCTCGGCGATGCCGTCCAGCACATAGATTGTGGCCGGCCTTGCAGGCGTCAGGGCCGTACGCAGGGCCTCGCCCTCGGCCAGCCGGGCCACGAAGAAGCTGCGCGCGCCCTCGGCCCACAGCCGCCGACCAAGCGCCCCGGCCCCCAGGCCATAGCCGTCGGACTTCAGGACCGGCGCGACCTCGGCCCCGGCGGCCTCGGAGCGCAGAACGGCGTAGTTGTGCGCAAGCGCGTCCAGGTCGATCGTCAGCCGTGCGACGGCGGGCTCCGCCATCGTCAGTGCGGATCGTAGCGGTTGGCGTCGCGCGCGAGGTTGCCGAACTTGGTCAGGTCCTCGTTGTAAGAGAGCTTCACGTTACCGATCGGGCCGTGGCGCTGCTTGCCGATGATGATCTCGGCGAGGCCGCGGACCTGGTCCATGCTCTCCTGCCACTTGAAGTGTTCTTCGGTGCCTTCGCGGGGCTCCAGGCGACTGAGGTAATAGGCCTCGCGGTAGATGAACATCACCATGTCTGCGTCCTGCTCGATCGAGCCGGATTCGCGCAGGTCGGAGAGCTGGGGCTTCTTGTCCTCCCGGTTCTCCACCTGGCGCGAGAGCTGGGCCAGCGCAATCACCGGGATCGAGAGCTCCTTGGCCAGCGCCTTGAGGCTCTGGGTGATCATGCTGACTTCCTGCACGCGGTTGTCAGTGCGGCTGCCTTCGCCGCCGGTGATCAGCTGTAGGTAGTCGACGATCAGCAGGTCGAGGCCGACCATCCGCTTCAGACGTCGCGCCCGGGCGGCGAGCTTGGCCATGCTGATGCCGCCGGTGGCGTCGATGTAGAGGGGCGCATCCTGGATCTCCAGGGCGGCGTCGCGCACCCGGCCGAACTCAGACGCGTCGATCTCGCCCTTGCGGAGCCGGTCGCCGGAAACCCCCGAAGCTTCGGCCAGCAGACGCATGGCGAGCTGCTCGGCGGCCATTTCCAGGGAGAAGAAGGCGACGACCCCGCCGCGTACCGTCTTCTTCGTGCCGTCGGGCTGCGGCTCCCAGGCGTAGTTGCGGGCAACGTCGAACGCGATGTTACAGGCCAGCGACGACTTCCCCATCGAGGGACGCGCCGCGAGGATCACCAGGTCGGAGGGGTGCAGGCCGCCTATCTTCGAGTCGAGGTCGATGAGGCCGGTCGAGAGGCCCGCCAAGCCACCGTCGCGGCTGTGCGCCTCGGCCGCCATGGTCACCGCGCCGTGCAGGGCGTCGGCGAAGTTCACGAAGCCTTGCGAGACACCGCCGGTCTCGGCCAGGGCATAGAGCTGCTGCTCGGCCTGCTCAATCTGGTCGCGCGCGGAGACGTCGGCG
>DASXKT010000009.1:0-10373 GCA_036496685.1 Phenylobacterium sp. | reverse complement strand
AGACCCGTCGCTTCAAGGCGATCGTGGCCGGCGCGGGCATCGCGAACTGGACGAGCTATTATGGCCAGAACGGAATCGACCAGTGGATGATTCCGTTCTTCGGCGCCTCGGTTTACGACGATCCAGCCGTCTACCGTGCCTCATCTCCGATCGAGTTCATCAAGCAGGCGAAGACGCCGATATTCCTGTACGTCGGCGAGCGCGATGTGGAATGCCCGCCGGCCCAGAGCCTGGAGTTCCACCACGGGCTCGACGCCATGGGCGTGCCCAACAGCCTGGTGATCTACGCCGGCGAAGGCCACGGCATCCGCGACGCCGAACACAAGGCCGACCTGAAGAAGCGCATCCTCGGCTGGTTCGACCACTACCTGGGCCAGCCGTAGGCGCCCGCCCTCACGCCGGCTGCGGCGCGAACTCCAGGATCTGGCGGATCTCGCAGGTCCCGTCGCCGGCGACCTTCAGGAAGGCCTTGCAGAGCTCGACGGCCTCTTCCTTGGAGCCGGCATTCAGGAAGGCGAAGCCGCCAGCCCGCACCGTCTCGTCGGAGACCGTGAACTCGCCGCCCGCCAGCCGCACCCGGGCGCACTGGTCGCGCGGCGTCAGCGGTTCGGTCGAGATCAGCGCCCCCTTGGCCGTCCACTCCTCGATCAGCCGGCCCATGGCCGCCATGCGCTCGGAACTGGGCATGCCGCCCTCGACGCCGCTCTCAGGCCGATAGATCGACAGGTAGCGCATGGTCTGGTCTCCCTTGGGGTTCGCCCCAAGGACGGACAAGGCGGCTCAGTTCCTACACCCGCTAGGAAACGGGGAATTGACGCTGGGTCATATCTCAGAGCGCCACCCTGGATTCGCCTGATAGGCGCGCCTTGCCGCCTAAGATGGTGTGCCGCCCAAACTCAATGGCTGCGCCGAACGCGTGGGCCGGAGTCCAATTCCAGGAGGGCGCCATGCGCTCGCCTCCGACGGCCTCGCGACGGTGGATGGGCGTCCGACGGGGATGGGCGCGGAATGACGGCGCGGTTCGGCTGCGAAAGCTTCTGGCCTCCGCCAGTGTCATCACCATCGAAGCCACGCTCAGAGCGCGGCGGCGGATTGTTTCGGGCGTTTCGTTTGCGGCGCTAACCGGGGCGTTTCTCGTCTCGGGACCCCGCCCGGCGCAAGCTGCCTGTTCGCCCAACCAGACGACAAACGCCACTTTACAGGTGGGGTGTGTGACCGCGTCAGGCGCTGCTACAGTTACGGTCACAGGGCCGCTGGCGGTCACGATTGGCGCAGGGGCAACCGACGGCGTCCACTCGGAAACCACCGCAACCGGCGCTGGCGGCAGCGCGTCGGCCGTAGTCTCCGACTCAACGATCCGCAACAACAGCACGACGCACCCCTCCCTCGGCATCAACGTCTCCTCCGACGGGGGTGTAGGCTCCACCACCTCCGTGAGGCTTTCGGGCGTCAACACCGTTACGGCGGCGGCTGGCGGTGGCACGCTCGCGAACTCGCGTGGAGCCGGGAACGCGACGACCGTCGTCAGTGGAACGCTCAATGTCACTGTGACCGCGACCAACGACGGCAAGGACGATGGCGTAGAGACGACAGTACGCAACGGGACCGCCACTCTGGACATGACCGCGGTCACCGGCCCTTCCACGATCAGCGTTAGGGGCGGCAATGGGATTCTGGTCGATTCTTTAAGCGGCAGCGGGGCCGGGAATGTCGTGATCACGGGGATCAGCAACCTCGTCACGATCTCCCAGGACAATACGGTGTGGGGGTCGAGAGCTAGTCCCGCTGCGAACGCAGGCATCCTGGCGGCGACGTTCGGCGTGGGCACGGTCAACGCCCAGGGGATCGCCGCCACCATAAACACCACGGGGCCGCTGGCCGACGGAATCCACGCGATCTCCCAATTGGGAGCGGTCACGCTCAGTAGTTCCAGCCCCATCACGACGGCGGGAGCCTCGAGCCACGGCATCGAAGCCAGCACGACCAACGGCGCCTACGACTCCTCGCTCGCCTACGACTCCGTGGGCGCCACCGCGAACAGGATCACGCCGACTGGCGCGGTGAGCGTCACCAACAGCGGCGCCATCTCGACGTCCGGCGGGACCAGCGCGACGACGGCCAGCAACGGCATCTTCGCCTGGACGCGTTCGACATCGGGGACAGCGGCTTCCGGAAATGTCACCGTCGCGAACAACGCCGGCGGCGACATCACCACGACGAGCGCGTTCAGCAACGCCATCCTGGCCACGTCCACCAACACCACCACCGGTGCGGCCGGCGGCGTCAACGTCACCAATGCAGCGAAGCTGCATACGTCCGGCGCCAATGCGAACGGGATCGCCGCGACCACGACGGGCGCGACCGTCGGTCCGATAGCGATCGGCAACAGCGGTTTGGTCACGTCCCAGCTGGCTGATGGCGTTCTAGCGACGACGACAGGAGCCGGTGCAGCCCTGACGATCACCAACGCAGGTGGGGGTTCGATCTCTGGGGTGAACGGTGTGGAAGTGGGCGCCAACTTCTCGTCGCCGCAGATCACCAACGCCGGCGCGATCACCGGGACGACCGTTGGCGTCAAGGTCGCCGCGCTCGGCTCGAATGGCGCCCTCGTCAGCAGCACCGGAGTGATCACGGGCGGGGTCAACGCCGTTCAGTTCACGGCCGGCAACAACAGCCTCGATCTGAAGAGCGGCTCGGTCACCAGCGGCAATGTGGTGATGGGGACCGGCGCGGATCTCACGACGGTTCGCGGCGGCGCGACGATCACGGCCGTCCCGCTCTTCAACGGCTCCGGGAGCGCAAGCGCCCTGGTATTCGATGGCTACGCCGGGCCAGTGAGGGCGGCTTCTTCGTGGCAACTGGTGCGCTTCACGAACGGTGCGAACGTCAGCTTCGATGGTGCGGACGCCCACTCCGCGCAGCTGTTCCAGATCGACGGCGCCGCGACCCTCGCGTTCTCCTCCAACAATGGCCTCCTCGCAGGCAACGTGACGAATGCGGGTACGCTCGATTACAGCGCCGGCTCCGCCGCCGCCTATCTTATCAGCGGCACGCTCACCAACAGCGGGCTCGTGGCATTAGGCAGTGCGTCCGGCGCGCCGGGCAATACCGTGAGAGTCGGCAACTATGTCGGCCAGGGCGGTGTAATCGGCCTCAACACCTTCCTGGGCGACGACACATCGCCGTCCGACAGACTGATCATCGCGAGCGGCGGGACCGCGACGGGGACGAGCGGCTTGAAGATCACCCCCGCCGGCGGCCTGGGCGCGCTCACGTCGGCCAACGGCATTCGAGTCGTGGAAGCGCAGGGCTCGGCGACCACGGCCGCCGGGGCGTTCAGTCTGACCGGCCCGGTGGTGGCCGGACCCTACGAATACCTGCTCCATCGGGGCGGACCAGTGGCCGGTTTTGATCAGGATTGGTTCCTGCGCGACACCATAGATTGCAGCGCGCCAGGCGCGCCCTCTCCACCCTGCCCGGCTCCCACTCCGACTCCGACTCCGACGCCGACACCCACACCAACCCCGACGCCGACGCCAACGCCGACACCCACACCAACGCCAACGCCAACGCCAACCCCGACACCGACACCGACACCGACACCGACTCCAACGCCCCCGCCCCCGCCAACGCCGACTCCCACACCGACGCCGACGCCGACGCCGACACCGACACCGACCCCAACTCCCACTCCGACTCCCACTCCGACCCCAACGCCGACTCCAACTCCAACGCCAACCCCGACTCCAACCCCCACACCGACGCCGACGCCAACTCCGACGCCGACGCCGACTCCCACGCCGGGTCCGCGGCCGGCGCCGCTGATCCCGGACTATCGGATCGAGACCTCGCTCTACACCGGCCTGCCGGCGCTGGCCCGGCTCTACGGCCGCGCGGTGATCGACAACCTGCACGACCGGGTGGGCGAGGAAGAACAGCTGCGCGGCGCGGCGAGCGAGCGCGAGAGCTTCAACGGCTGGTGGACGCGCGGCATGTACTGGAACGGCCACCACGACGGCGGAGCGCTGGGGATCTACAGCTCCGAGGGCCCAACCTTCGACTACGAGCTGCAGGGCTTGCAAGCGGGTCTCGATGTCTGGCGGCGCGAGGACGACAAGGGCCGCCGTGACCACGCCGGGGCCTATTTCGCGGTCGGACGGGCCTCAGGCTCGGTGGACCATATCAACGGCGAGCCGGCTGGATCCGACCGGGTCGATGGGACTTCGCTGGGGGCCTACTGGACCCATTTCTGGAAAGACGGCAGCTACCTCGACGCCATCGCGCAATACACCTGGTACTTCGCCAGGGCCCAGTCCGTGCGGGCGCTGCCGGAGCTGAAAGGCCGCGCCACCGGCTGGGCGCTGTCGCTGGAGGGCGGCAAGCCGTTCCACGTGGCCACCGACTGGGTCCTCGAGCCGCAGGCGCAGCTCACCTGGCAGCAGTTCGACGGGACCTCGGCCAACGATGCAGCCGCGCTTGTCACGTTTGAGAGCACAGACAGCCTGGTGGGCCGGCTGGGCCTGCGGGCCGCGCGCACCTGGACCCGGGATGATGCGAAGGAGGGGCCGCTGCTGACCACCGGCTGGCTCAGGCTCAACCTCAACCACGAGTTCCTCGACAATCCGAAGACCAGCTTCTCTTCCGAGAATGGTCCGGTGGTGTTCCAGGCCGACCTGGGCTCCTATTGGGCCGAGGTCGAGGGCGGTCTGACCCACCAGATGTCGAAGATCTCCGCGCTCTACGCCAACGTCGGCTACCAGTGGAACCTCGATCACGACACCCACGCTTGGACCGGCAAGGTCGGGGTCAGGATCAACTGGTGAGCACGGACGAAGGACAGCTCAGCTCGGCGGCTTCGCGGGCAACCCGGCCTTGATGTAGGCGATGATCGCCCAGCGGTCGGCGGGCGTCAGGCCGGCGTTGCCGTAGTCGTGACCGGCGTTCGAGTTGCCCGGGATCGGGTTGCCCAGGCCGTCGACCGCGTCGAACGGCAGGATGTCGTCCGGGCCCTGGTCGGTGACGAAGCCCACCTTCTCCGGATCGAACTCCCGCGAGCCGGCATAGAAGCGCTTCGGCCGCTCCCCCGGCGGCAGCATCAGGTCATAGAGCGTCGGCACAGAGCCGTTGTGCAGGAAGGGCGCCGTCGCCCACACGCCGTAGAGCGGCCGCGCCTTATAGGCCAAAAGGTCGTTGGGCGTTTCGCTGCAGTACTGCGCCCGCCGGGCTTCGTCGGCGGGGGTCGGCTGTGTGGAGCCCCCGGAGAAAATAGCGAAAAAGCCGAACGGCCTGGGGCTCAGGAAGGACGTCCCGAACACGTCGCGGGACGCGCCGAGCAGATCCTCGTTCATCGCCGCCAGCATGTCCTGGCCCCCGCCCAGGATCGAGCCCACCACCGAGACCAGCAGCATGTCGCTGACGTTGGCCCGCTGCGGCAGCCACTTGAACGCCGCGTAGTTGGTGCCCTTCAGCACCCCGGAATCGGCGGTCCGCGTCACCGCGTTGCAGGCCATCCAGATGTCGGTCCCCGGCGGCGGCCGCGTCGGGTCCTGGCTCGCGAACTGGAGCATCTGGGCGGTGATGTGCGTGGAAAGGTCGTTGCGCCCGCCAGGCAGCAGCTCGTGGCAGGACTGGCAGTGCTCGGCGTAGCGCTGGCGTCCGGTGTCGACCAGGGTCTCGTCCGGCGCGCCGAACAGCTCGTCGGGCCAGCGCGGCGGCTTCAGCGTCCAGAGCGCCTGCTCGAGCCGCTTGAGGTTCTCGACGTTGACGCTGGACCGATAGGCCGGCGGCAGGCGCGTGAAGCCCGGCTGCGTCAGCTGGATGTCGGCGAAGACCCCGATCACCTCGCCGGAGTTGCGCGCCAGCGGCAGCAGCGGGGGCGGCCGGTTGGGCGCGATGCCGTTCCACTGCACCTTGTCGTGCTGCGGCACGTTCCACAGGAAGGGGTAGCTGACCGGCGCATTGGGCGCCATCGGCACGGGCTTGGGCGAGGCGGCGAGCAGCACCTTGTTGTAGATGTTGCCGAAGGCGTCGAGCCGCCCATAGCCATAGTGGTACCCGGCCGGCAGCGCGTTCTGCCGCGCCGTGGCGTCCTGCCGGTCGACGACCGCCTGCAGCGCCGCCTTCAAGAGCTTGCGATTGGCGCTCGTGTCGTCGCCCCCCAGCACGCCTTGCGCGAACCGGTCGAAGCGGTCCGGCTCGCTCGCCGGCGGAGCCAGCGTCTGGTTCAGCGCCAGGTTCATCGCCTCGATGAAGCCCTGGAAGTCCGCCCGCGTCGGGCCGCCCTCGATCCGTAGACTGACGATCGGCCGGGTCCCGCGTGCGCTGTAGTCGATCTGGGCGGTGTGGCAGGCCGAGCAGTTCATCCCGACCCAGGGCTCGCTGCTCCCCTGCCCCACCTTCCACTGCAGGCTGGTGCGGCTCAGGCGGTCCGGCGACGTCGCGTCGGCGATGAACCCGACCGGCAGCCGGTCACCTCCCACCGTCGCCGGCGCAGGGAGATATCGGAAGTGGGCGATGTAGCCGTCCTCCAGGAACGGCGCCGGGCGCGATGCAGGCCCCGCCCCGCCAGGCGCCGGCTGCTCGAGAGCCTTGAGGAGCGCTAGCGGGACCAGGCGCGAGCCTTGCGAGAGGCCATACCAGTCCTGCCGCTCCGAGGGCCCCCAGCCCTGGTCGAGGTCGGGCAACACCTGTGCGCCTGCCACGCCGGCGAGCGCCAATCCCAACGCAATCGCACCCGTCACGCCGAAAAAGCGATTGCCCATGGCCCGCCCCTGCTTCGCCGAACGCCGTCAGCTCAACTTGGCTACGATCTCCCGGAAATCACAACGCGCGATAGAGCAATGCTCTTCAACTCTTGTGGATCGGATCCACCCACGCCACGCCCTCGGGCTTCTCGGCCGGCTCGATATCGAGGTTGACGACCACCGCGTCGCTGTCGCTGCGCACCAGGACACAGGAGAGCGTCTCGTCGGAGGAGGCGTTGATCTCCTGGTGCGGCACGTAAGGCGGCACATAGATGAAGTCGCCCGGCCCGGCCTCGGCGACGAACTCCAGTTTCTCGCCCCAGCGCATACGGGCCCGGCCGGAGACCACGTAGATCACGCTCTCCAGCGGCCCGTGGTGATGCGCGCCGGTCTTGGCGTTGGCGTGGATGTGCACGGTCCCGGCCCACAGCTTCTGGGCGCCCATGCGGGCCCGGTCGATGGCCACCAGGCGGTCCATGCCGGGCGTGGTCGCGGCGACGTCGCCCAGCTGGTCGCCGGGAACCACGCGCACGCCGGTGTGCTTCCAGCCGTCAGGAGGGGTCGAGGCGCCGTCGGTCATGCGCGCCAGCAGACGCCAGGGCTTTCAGCCTGGCAAGCTACTCTCGCGCCAGCAGGTAACGCACCGCCCGCGCGCCGAACGTCAGCACGATCGCTGTCGCCATCAGGGCGCCGCTGAGCTTGGTCGCCCAGCCTTCGACAGCGAACTCGATCGCCAGCAGGGCGCACAGCCCCGCGGCGATCACGCCGATCCAGTGGATCACCCGCCCCAGGGCGCCGGCGGTTCCTACGTCGCGCCTCTTGAGGCTCGGCCAGATGATGTTGGGCAAGGGAACCTCCCACGGGGAGCCTCGGCCGAAAGCGACCGTCGCCTTGGTCCCGCAGGATCATGGCCTGGGTCGGGCCACTCTGTTTCAGCCCCCCGCCGCCGCGCAACGAAGCGGCGGTTCATATAACAGCGGAGTTTCTTTTGGACGGCCGAATGAGCCGTCGCTAGGGTTCGCCCCGCGATAAGGGGCCGGCTCGGGACCATGTCAGACATTTTCATCTCGTACGCCCGTCCGACGGCGTCCGAGGCCCAGCGGATCGCCGAGTCCCTTCGGGCGCTTGGATACAGTGTGTGGCGCGACGACGAACTGCCGGCCCACCGCGCCTATTCCGAGGTCATCGAAGAGCGACTGAGGTCCGCCAAGGCGGTGCTGGTCATCTGGTGCGCCGAGGCCACCCGGTCCCACTGGGTCCGCGCCGAAGCCGATGCCGCCCGCGAGGCCGGCACGCTGGTCCAGATCAGCCTAGACGGCGTCACGCCGCCCATGCCGTTCAACCAGATCCAGTGCGCGCCCCTGTCGGATTGGAACGGCGACGCCGACGCGCCCGGCTGGCGCAAGGTGGTGAGCAGCATCTCCGAGCTGGTGGGCGGCGCGCCGTCGCCGAGGCCGAAGACCCAGCCCGCGGCGCCGAAGCCGGCCGCCGAGCCGCTGCTGGCGGTGCTCGCCTTCGACAACCTCTCGGGCGACGCGGAGATGGCCTACTTCTCCGACGGCGTCTCCGAGGAAATCCAGGAGACTGTGGCGCGCGGCGCCGACCTGAAGGTGATCGGCCGGACGTCCAGCTTCCAACTGCGCGGCGCCGACAAGACCGTCCGGCGCGCGGCCACCGAGCTCAAGGCCACACATGTGCTCGATGGCTCGGTGCGGCGCAGCGGCCAGCGGGTGCGCATTTCCGCCCAGTTGATCGAGTGCGCTGGCGAGACGACATTGTGGTCGAACCGCTTTGACCGCGACCTCACCGATATCTTCGCCCTGCAGGACGAGATCGCCACCGCGGTGGCCGCGGCGATGAAGATCGCCTTCGCGCCGGCCGCCCAGCCCCAGGCGGTCGATCCCGCGGCCTACGACCTCTACCTCAAGGCCCGGGCCGTGGTCCTCAACCCCGAAGTCGCCATCAACTCACGCAACCAGGATCCGCGCACCGCCATCGCCCTGTACGAACAGGCGGTCGGCATCGCGCCCGGCTTCGCAGCCGCCTGGGCGGGACTTGGGAACGCGCGCGCGCACCTCCTGGCGCTATCCCCGCCGGATCAGTCCGCCACCTTGCGCACCGCCGCCCGGGAGGCGATCGAGACCGCGCTCAAGCTGGATCCTGGATGCGGCCTGGCCTACTCCGCCCAGAGCCTGCTCGAGCCCCTGGGCCACCACGCGGCGCGCGAACGGCTGTTGCGGCGGGCGCTCGAGGTCTCGCCCAATGACCCTGAGCTCTTCTACCGGATGGACCAGCACCTGTTTCAGGTCGGTCGGATCCGGGAATCGATGGCCAGCAACCTGCGGGCCCGGGAACTCGATCCGTTCTATGCGCCGGCGGCCTACTCCCATGCCGCCCTCGTCGAGATCGCCGAGGGGCGATACGAGGAATCGCAGCGGCTGTTCGACGAGTTCCGGGACCGCTGGCCCGACTTCATCGGCTTCACCACCCTCGCGCTCAACATGGCGGCCTGGCATCAGGATTGGGTGCGGTTTGACGCGCTGGCGAAGTACGTGCGGGACATCGGGCCCCAGGACAAACTGTTCGCGATGCTGATCCGGATCGGCGAAGCCGTTCGCAATCCCGATCCTGAGACGCTGGCCCTCGTCAGCCAGGGGCTGCGCAATCAGCTGGAGCGCACCGGCTCGATCCGGCTGGACTCGATCGCCGCGGCCATGGCGCTGGGCCTGAAGGAAGAGGTCCTGGCCGCAGTCGCGGATTCCAGCTTCGCCAATGCCTTCGAGGAGGGCGTTGCGCAGCCGGCCGGCGGCTGGTCGCCCGGCCTCATCTTTATGATGATCCCCAACGCCGAACTGATCCGCGACGTGCGGTTCGTGGGCCTCTGCGCCAAGCTGGGCCACTGCCACTACTGGGTGGAGACCGACCAGTGGCCAGACTGCGCCGCGCTGGTCGACTACGATTTCAAGGCCGAGGCCAGGCGCCTGGCGGCCGAGACGGTCCTGTCAGCCGGGAGCTAGTGCACCTCGGGCGGATCGACGACGGTTTCGTCCCACTCGCCGATATCGTCCTGGATCAGGACGTGCCGCCGTTCCTGGTCGAGCACCGCAAAATCGCTGGCGGCCTTGAGCGCTTCGGCCCGGGTCGCGAAGGCCCCGAGTTCGCCCTCGGCCTCGTCGACCAGCAGCCAACGCCCGTCGAACGCCACAACGCTGAGATCGAACATAAGTCGCCCCCTTGCCCCGCGTACGCCTTATTCACCGAACAGCGAATTTCTGCGCCATGTCGGATGGTCGCAGTTATGCACAGGCTCCCTCAACCGGAGGTTAAGCCGGGGGCGCTTTCTCCCGTTTGGCTAGCGGCGGTCAGGCCTGCGGCTCAGCCCTGGTCGCGGTAGTAGGGCTCGACCGCGCCGTTGAGCTTGATCGTCAGCTGCTTGCCGCGGCGGTCCTTGGCCGCGCCCACCGCCAGCTTCACCCAGCCCTCGGAGACGCAGTACTCGTCGACGTTGGTCTTCTCCTCGCCCTTGAAGCGCACGCCGATGTTCCGGGACAGGATATCGGCGTCATAGAACGGGCTGTCGGGGTCGGTGGCCAGACGGTCGGGCAGGGGCGGAGCGGGAGGGGTCTCGGT
>DASXKT010000008.1:0-3891 GCA_036496685.1 Phenylobacterium sp. | reverse complement strand
AGCGCCTATTCGCTCGGCCGCTATGCCTACAAGAAGGTGCGCGGCACGCTGGGCGAGACCCGCAACCGGATGGCCTTCGACCTGACCAAGCACCTCCTGACCCACAACTGCGGCCTTGCCCAGGCGATCGTCTCCGAACTCTACAGCTTCGAGGAAATGACCTGGCTCTGCGAGCAGGACCCGCCGGACGTGGTCAAGCTGATCGCGCGAAAGATGATGTCCAACTGACGCGGATGGCGTGAGGCCGCTGCGCTTCGCCATTTCCGACGGCAGGGCGACGCCGTTTTCAGGCAAAGGCGGCGCATCCGTCAAAAACCCGTCGCCGACTTGCGCCTAAGGTTGCGGGCGACTGCGCGCGCGCCGATGCGTCGCAGGCCTTACGCCAGCCGGAGACGCCAAGCCCATGGCCACGATCACCACCAAGGACGGCACGGAAATCTTCTACAAGGACTGGGGCCAGGGCCAGCCGATCATGTTCCATCACGGCTGGCCGCTCAGCGCCGACGACTGGGACAGCCAGATGCTGTTCTTCCTCGAGCGCGGCTACCGGGTGATCGCGCACGATCGGCGCGGCCATGGCCGCTCGACCCAGACCGACCACGGCAACGACATGGACACCTACGCGGCCGACGCCGCCGAACTGACCGCCCATCTCGGCCTGAAGAACGCCGTCCACGTGGGCCACTCGACCGGCGGCGGCGAGGTGACCCGCTACGTCGCGCGCTACGGCGGCGACGGCCGCGTGGCCAAGGCGGTGCTGATCAGCGCCATCCCGCCGCTGATGCTGAAGACCGAGAACAACCCTGGCGGCCTGCCGATGGAGGTGTTCGACAGCTTCCGCGCCGGCATGGCCAACCGCGCCCAGTTCTACGTCGATATCCCGGCCGGCCCGTTCTACGGCTTCAACCGGCCGGGCGCGAAGGTCAGCCAGGGCATCATCGACAACTGGTGGCGCCAGGGCATGATGGGCGGGACCAAGGCGCACTACGACTGCATCAAGGTCTTCTCCGAAACCGACCACACGGAGGATCTGCAGAGCATCACCGTCCCGGTTCTGGTCATCCACAGCGAGGACGACCAGATCGTGCCCTACGCCGACTCGGCCCCGCTGGCGGTGAAGCTGCTGAAGCACGGCACGCTGAAGACCTACAAGGACCTGCCGCACGGCATGCCGGCGACCCACGCCGACCTCGTCAACACCGACCTGCTCGCCTTCATCCAATCATAGGCCGGCTTCGGCTGGTCTCTGGCCAGGCGGCCACCACCATCGGCGGCCTTCCCTCAGCGAATGCGCCGAACGAGCGCCGCGACCAGACGGTCAAGCTTCACAGTGGCGGTGCAAGGCCTCATGCGCTAGCGTCGCCCTTGCGCCGAACTGCGCTCCGGGGGACGTCCATATGCCCGAACTGGTCCTCGCGCCGAGCCGGCGTGTACTCAGCCGCGTCTATGATTCCGCGCGCTGGGCCGGTTGGAAGCCGCGCGACGACGACATCGTCATCGCCACCTACGCCAAGGTCGGCACCACCTGGATGCAGCGCATCGTCTCGCTGCTGGTGTTTGCCGCGCCGGCGCCGGTCGACCTGCGGGGCGCATCCGTCTGGCCAGACGCGCGGTTCGGTCCGATCGAGCCGGAGTGGGCGGCCGCCGAGGCGATGACCCACCGCCGCTTCTTCAAGGCCCACCTGCCCTATGACGCGCTGCCGATCTACGCCGGCGTCAAGCTGATCCACGTCGCTCGGGACGGGCGCGACGCGGCGCTCTCGCTGCACAATCATCTCGCTAACTTCACGCCGCAGATGCTGGCGCAGTTCGACGAGCGGCTCTTGAACGACCCGAAGTTCTCGGCGCCGTTCCCGAGGTTCGCGGCCGATGACCCGGCCACGTTCTTCCACCTGTGGCTGACCGACGGCGACACCGACGGCGATGGCGACACTGGAGCATCGTTTTTTCACTTGGAGAACAGCTTCTGGGCCGTCCGCGAGCAACCGGACGTGCTCATGGTCCACTACGCTGACCTGAAGAAGGATTTGCTAGGCGAAATGCGCCGGATCGCGGCCTACCTCGCGATCGAGATTCCGCAAGCCCTTTGGCCATCGCTGCTCCAGGCGGCGTCGATCGACAGCATGCGCCGCGAAGCTGCAACCACCGGCGGCATGGACTTCGTGTTCCAGGGAGGAGCGGATCGCTTTTTCAACAAAGGGGTCAACGGACGCTGGCAAGGCATGTTCACGCCAGAGGATCTGGCCCTCTATGACGCCAAGATCCGGGCGTCGTTCACGCCCGACCAGGCCTTTTGGCTCGAGCACGGACGGCTCGGCGGCACAGCGTAGCGAGACGCTCGGACATTCGCGCGCGAGGTGGCGGTAGGGCCCACATCAGGACCACCCTGCCTTCTCGATGATTTCGCGCGCGGCGTCCTCGACCAGTCGGTCATGGGTGCTGACCCGGAAGTCTCTGACGTCGGCAAGATCGCTGGGGCCGTGATAGAGGTCTATGAAATCGCGCTCAATCGGCTCCAAAAGGCGAAATTGGCCGTGAGCACGGTGCTGCTTCCGGTTGGCGTGAAGGCCAGCGTGTCGTCAGCCTAGTTCCGGGCCTCCTAGTTCCGGGACACTATACTTAATTGAACCCCCCTCGCCGCCTCCCTGGTCGAGACCGCGCCGCTGCTCGGCCAGGCGCCGGATTGGACTGCGTTCGTCGCCGGCGGCCTCGCGGATGACGCGTTGCAGACGCTGCGACGCTGCGAGCGCACCGGCCGACGCTAGGCTCAGCCGCATTCGTCTCAGGCCTGGAGGCGCGGCCGGCCGCCCGCTCGCCCGGCGCAAACCGGGACCGAAGACGGCGGGCGACGGGAGACGGGAGACGGGAGATAAGTATTGTGTCCGGAATGGTCCGGCAATCGCCGGCGGCCAGGGCTATGCGTCCGCGCCGACCGGCGGAGCGTCGCGCCCCACCATCGCCAGCTGTTGAGGTGCGTAGCGCTCGCCTTCGGCCTGGATCTGGCCCGCCGCCGCCTCGACCTCCTGGAGGTCGCCGTCCGTCAGCTCGACGTCGGCGGCGTGAAGGTTTTCCTCGAGCCGGTGCAGCTTGGTCGTGCCAGGGATCGGAACGACGTATGGACGTTGGGCGAGCAGCCAAGCCAGCGCTATCTGGGCCGGCGTTGCGCCCTTCTCACCCGCGACCCGCCGCAGGAGCTCCACGAAGGCCTGGTTCTTCTCCATCGCTTGCGGTGAGAAGCGCGGAACACTGCGGCGGAAGTCGTTCTGCGCGAGCTGGGTGTCCTTGGTCATCGCCCCGGTCAAGAATCCCTTGCCGAGCGGGCTATAGGGCACAAAGCCGATGCCAAGTTCGTCGCAGGCCTGGAGGATGCCGTTGCTCTCCGGCGCGCGCCACCAGAGCGAGTACTCGTTCTGGACGGCGGCGACCGGTTGCACCGCGTGGGCGCGGCGCAGCGTCTGCACGCCGGGCTCCGACATTCCGAAGTGTTTGGCCTTGCCCTCCGCGATGAGGTCGCGGACGGTCCCGGCGACATCCTCGATCGGCACGGTCGGGTCAACGCGGTGCTGGTAGAGCAGGTCGATCGTATCGACGCCGAGACGGGCCAGCGAACCCTCGACCGCTTGGCGGATGCGCTCCGGGCGGCTGCTGACGCCGCGGTTCTCACGCGTCAGTGGATCGAGGTCGAAGCCAAACTTGGTGGCGATCGTCACCTGGTCGCGGAATGGTCGCAGCGCCTCACCCACCACCTCCTCGTTGACGAAGGGGCCATAGACTTCTGCGGTGTCAAAGAAGGTGACGCCGCGCTCCACGCCGGCGCGGATCAGATCGACCCCCTCCTGCTTGGATAGCGGTGCGCCATAGCTGAAGCTTATGCCCATGCACCCGAAGCCG
>DASXKT010000007.1:0-2766 GCA_036496685.1 Phenylobacterium sp. | reverse complement strand
ACAGATACGATCACGAATAACAACGAGACGTCCACAATATTCAAGTTTTCAACCAACGCCGCGGGTAATATCACAGACTGGGGAAATATTTACGGAATTGATATCTCCCATTACATCCAGTCTACGGTACAAGGGGACGGGGTGGTATCTGGAGCCGCTCATCAGGCTTTCAATCGGATCCCGGGATCCTGGTCAGCCGCCGTTGCCGCCGTTCCCGAGCCCGCGACCTGGACGATGATGCTGGCCGGCTTCGGAGGGCTGGGCGCGGCGCTCCGCTCGAAACGCCGCCGGGCTGTCGCGGACTAGCTCCACTCGTCTCGCTTTGGCTGAAGGTCCGCAACGGGGTCGCGAGCGGTCGCCAACATCACGCCCGAAACCCGCCGTTCGCCGCTGCTTCATGACCCACGCTCCCTTTGACAAAAGAGTAGCGTGTTGCGGTCACCGGCTGAGCCCACCGGTCAAATGATTGAGTCACCAACCTAGGCCGTCTCAGAACCGCGGCGCTCCGCGAGCCTTGTCCGCGCGCCGTCGACATGGTCGCGCGCTACGCGGACACGGCGACCAGCCCGGGGTCCGGCCGCCCTGAGGCGCGCCAATAATCTGCGAGACCGACCTCCCGCATCAGCGGCGGAAAACGCCGGTCCTGACGCATCGGCGCAGCCGGGGGCTTGAACAGGTGATGCGTCTGGCGGCGGCTTCCCACCTGGAACCGGCCGCTGGAGAAGCGCTGTCCCCCCGCGACGAGTTGTGGGTTCGAGTACAGGGCGGCGGCGAGCGCGAAGGCCGCGTCCAGCCGACCGAGCGCGGCCATCAGGATCATCGCGTTCTCGGCATAGCCCACCCCCCGGCCGGCGGCCTGCAGGTTCGCCTCGACCGCCGGCTGGAGGCTAGATGGCGAGCGCGTCACCAAGGCGCGGGGCGCCATCAGGCTCAATTCGACGTCCGCGAAAGGGACGTTCAGCGGGCGGTTCGCCAGGTCCTCGCCCATGGCGACCGCGCGATCAGGCCTGCCCGTGTAGGTGAAGATCTCCGCCTGCAGGAACCAGAGCGCGTAGTGCCGTGGCCAGCGCTCCAGCGCCTTAGCGACCAGTCGGTCGGCTTCTTCCGTGCGACCGGACGACCACAGGGCAAGGGCCAGCGTGTGGTGATGCCAGACCGAGAAGGGGTCGCCCTTTACGGCCCACTGGCCATGCACGACAGCCTCCCTGAGCCGGCCGACGCCAAGGTCTAGGCGGGCGTAAGCCTGCTCGACGGCCGCGTTGTGGGGTTGCAGCGCCAGAGCGCGCGTGTAGAGCCGCTCCGCCGCCGTCCAGTTGCGCCAGACGGGCGCCAGCAGGGCCAGCGTCGCCCTCGCCCTCGGCTCGCGCGGATCGAGTTCCAGCGCGCGGCGCGCGGCCGCTTCCGCCTGGCCCTTGATGCCGGCCTGCCGCGGCGGTGGCGTGAACAACAGCGCAGCCTGATAGGCGAACGAAAGCGCGCCCCAGGCCTCGGCATAGTCGGGGGCTAGAGCCACGGCCTCGCGAAGGTAGCCCTGCGCCTGCTGGTTGTCCTCCGGCAGGCCTGAGTCGAGCGCGCTCGTGGCGCGGCTGTAGAGGGCGCGGGCTTGATCGGGGATCTTCGGTCCGCGTAGCAGCCAGATCGCGCCGCCGGCGGCAGCTGCGGCGGCAAGGCCGCCCACCCCGAGAATTCCCCAGGCGCGGCGTGAGATCCGTTGCGCCCGGAACGGGTCGGCTCGGGGCGCCTCTGGGACGGGCGCTTGGCCAGCCGGCAGCAGGCGATAGCCGACCTTGGTAATGGTCTCGACCCTCCAGGCGTCGGGACCGAGGGCTTCGCCGGCGCGGCGGAGCTTGGCCGTAACCCGCGACAGAGCGTCCTCACCGACGATGCGTCCATCCCAGCAGCTTTGAGTCAGGTCGTCGCGGGTCAGGATTTCACCGCGGGCGCGCACAAGCGCGACCAGCACCTGCATGACGCGCGGCTCCAGCCGCTGGCGCCCTGAAGGCCCGATCACTTCCCTCGCGGCAGGGCGGACCTCCAGAGCTCCGAGCCGAAATGGCTTTTCACGCGCCAGCACGATTGGGGCGTTCGGCTCGGTCGTCGCAACGGCGTCCATGGCCAAGCATGTTCCCGGGGGGCCTCGCCGCGCAAATCGAAAAAGGCGGAACCGCTGCTGGTCGGCGAATAGTCGGCGTTTCGGCGTGAAACCATCGGGCCACGGCCCTGGTCGCCCGAGACCGGCCGGTTGGGAATGGGCCATCGCCTCAACGCGAGGCCCAACACGAAGGACCATCCCATGAAGACCCTTGCTCTCTCCACGTTCGCGCTGCTCTCCGTCGCTTGGCCGGCGCTCGCGGCGCCGCCGGCGGCCGCCCGCCCGCCTGCCGTGTCCGTGGCCTACTCCGACCTCGACCTGACGCGGGCGAAGGATGCGGCCATCATGCTGAAGCGCATCCGGCAGGCGGCGGTCGAGGTGTGTCGCGCAGGCCCGGGCAATGCGGGAAACGACGTGGAGACGGTGCTGCGGTTCGATGCCTGCTATCAGGCCGCGCTCGCCGGCGCGGTATCGGGGCTGAATGCGCCCAAGGTCACAGAAGCCTTCGCGCCCACGCCGGATCGTCGACGGTTGGTCAGGCTGCCTTGACCGAGCAGCGGTCCCCAGCGTGCGCGATGCGTCGCGAGAACCCGCGCGAGGAGCGCGCTCCAGGGGCTGCGTTGGATACGAACTCAACGTCTGCTGCGCAGGCCGCACGTGGGGTCCACCGCCGC
>DASXKT010000006.1:0-43786 GCA_036496685.1 Phenylobacterium sp. | reverse complement strand
CGTGAGGCCAGGCGCCGCTCATTCCGGTCCGCCGGGATGAGCGGCACGCGCCCTACGGCTGGCCCAGGTAGTGGTCGAACCAGTCGAGGATGCGCTTCTTCAGGTCGGCCCTGTGGGCGGCGTCGCGGATGCCGTGGCCCTCGCCGGCGTAGATCACCAGGCTGTTGGGCACGCCCACGGCGTCGAGGCCGGCGTGGAACTGCAGCGACTGGTCGGCCGGGCATTCCACGTCGCGCTCGCCGACGTAGATGAAGGTCGGGGTCTTGGCCGCGGCGATGTAGCGGATCGGCGAGAACCTGTCGTAGGCGGCGGGGTCTTTGTAGGCGGTCGTGCCGAAGAACGGGACCATCCACTGGTTGATGCCGTTCTCGCCGTAGTAGCTGACCCAGTCGGCGATGCCGGCGCCGGCCACCGCGGCCTTGAAGCGGTTCGAGTGGGTGACGGTCCACATGGTCATGTAGCCGCCGTAGGAGTGGCCGTAGACGCCCAGGCGCTTGTCGTCGACGGGGGCGACCTTCTCCGCCGCATCGACGCCCGCCAGGATGTCGCCCAGGTCGCCGCCGCCGAAGTCCTTGATGTTGGCCTTGGTGAAGGCCTCGCCCTGGCCAAAGGAGCCCCGCGGATTCGGCTGGAAGACGAAGAAGCCGTGCTGCACGAGGTCGTTGGTCGTGCCGCGCCACATGTAGGTCGGCTGCATCGCCGAGCTCGGTCCCCCGTGGACGATGACGATCATCGGATAGGTCTTGCCGGGCTCGACATTGGCCGGGCCGGTGAGCCAGCCCTGCACGTCGAAGCCGTCGTGCTTCCAGGTGATGCTCTTGGCGCTCACCTGCGGGGTCAGGGCGTCGTTCTCGTGGGTGATCTGGTGCGGCGTGGCGATCGGACCCGCGCCGATGTGCGGCGGGGTGGTGAAGTCCTCAGAGACGCCGGCCAGGAGCTTGCCGTCGCGGCTGATCGAGACGCGGCCGTCGCCGGCCTGGAAGGTGACGGGGCCGGAGAGCAGGGTCTTGGTCGCGCCGGTGGCGGGGTCCACGCTCAGCACCGCGTTGTGGTCGCCGACGATGGCGGTCGCGAAGAGCGCGCTCGGCCGCCAGATCAGCGAGGAGAGGCTGCCCTTGTAGTCGGGTGTGCGGTCGACCGCGGTCCCGCCTGCGAAGGGCACGGTCCAGATGTCGCCTCCGGTCGGGCCGAAGTCGGAGTGCAGGCCACCAATGAAGGCCACCGTTTTGCCGTCCGGCGAGACGCGGGGGAACTTGATCTGGACGGGCGGGGCGGCGATCTCGCGGAACGAGCCGTCGACGCCGACCGCGGCCAGCTTCGCCACCCACCAGTTGTTGTCGCCGTCGCCCTTGGCTTCCGAGACCACGAAGGCCTTGCCGTCCGGGGTCCAGTCGTACTCGTAGACGAAGCTGTCGGCGGGCGAGAGGAACTTCAACGGGCCGCCGGCTGCAGGCAGGATCGCCACCCGCTGCTCGTCGGTGGCCGAGCCGATCTCGCCGACCAGGGCGGCGCCGGCCTGGGTCGCGCCGGTCTCCTTGTGCGGCCGGTCGGTGGCGAGCACGGCCAGGGTCGCGCCGTCCGGCGACCAGCGAGGCGTCTGCAGCAGGCCCGCGAAGCTGAGCGCGGTTTCGACCTTGCCGGCGCGGACGACCTGGAGGGTCGCACTGCGGCTCTTGCGGTCGCTGGAGACGAACGCCAACGCCTGGCCGTCGGGCGACCACGCGGCGCCGGAGTAGAAGCAGGTGGGGCAGGGGTCGTATTTGGCGAGGATCTTCCCGTCGGCGCGGGCGCGGACCACGACCATCACGTGCGGCTCGGCCTCGGATTGGGCGAGCTCGTCGGCCTCGAGGGCTACGACCTGGTCGCCCTTCGGCGAGATCGCGACGTCATGGTAGGTGTGAACCTGCGCCGGCGGCGTCGGCTGGGCTGCAAGCGCCAGCGCCATCATCAAGGCCGACATTCCGTCTCCCCCAAAAGCTACTGACCAACTTGGCTATGGGAATAGGGGGCCGGCATCAAGAGCCGGCGAGGCCGCAGTTTCTGCCCTCTCCGAGCGCCTTTCACCATTTCGTGGTCCCCCTCCCCCGAAGTGTGCCCTTCGAGGGAGGAGCTGGAGCTTCGGCTAGGCGGCGTCGACGAGGACGACTTCGGAGTCTTCCAAGGCGGTGACGCTGAGGCGTGACTCGCCGGTGATAGCGGCGCCGTCGCGGGCGTCGAGGCGGACGCCGTTGACTTCGAGGGCGCCGGTCGCCGCCACGAGGTAGGCGTGGCGGCTGGGGTCGAGGTCGTATTGCGTCGTCTCGCCGGCCTTGATCGTCGCGCCCGCCACGCGGGCGGGCGTGCGGATCGGCAGCGCGTCCTCATCGCCGTCGATGCCGGAGGCGAGCGTCACGAACTTGCCGGCGCGGTCGCCCTTGGGGAAGGGCTTGGCGCCCCAGGCCGGCGCGCCGCCGGCGCGGTCGGGCTCGATCCAGATCTGGAAGATCCGGGTCGTGTCGCCTTCGAGGTTGTACTCCGCGTGGCGGATGCCGGAGCCCGCGCTCATCACCTGCACGTCGCCGGCGCCGGTGCGGCCCTCGTTGCCGAGGCTGTCCTTGTGGGTGATCGCGCCCTCACGGACATATGTGATGATCTCCATGTCGGCGTGCGGGTGCGGCGGGAAGCCGGAATTGGGCGCAATCTCGTCGTCGTTCCAGACGCGCAGGCTGCCCCAGCCCATCCGCTTGGGGTCGTAGTAGTTGGCGAACGAGAAGTGGTGCTTGGCCTTCAGCCAGCCGTGGTCGGCGCCGCCGAGGCCCGCAAAGGGTCGTTTGTCGATCATAGTGTTCCTCCTGGCGCGGCCAGCCTCGAGACGTGAGGGGGCGCCGTTTTCGAGGGGCAAGATAAGCTTCCAGATTGTGGGGAAAACCCCAGGCTCGGCAGAAGATTGTTTCCGGATTGGGAGAAATGGCCGGAAGGCGCGCAGCGCGATGGCACGCGACGGCTCCTCCGTAAGTTCGCTGCCGTGCCTTTCCGTGTTTTCCGTGGTTCAAACCCTGGGGAGATGGGGGCGGTCAGGATGCGCTGGGCGAAGTTTATGGCGGCTGTCGCCGCGGTGGGGCTGATCGGGGCGGCCAAGGCGGAGCCGGATTGGCGGGCGCTGGATGCGGCGAACGCGCTGGTCATCGACACCTCGAAGGGGCGGATCGTGGTGGAGATGGCTCCGGCGCTGGCGCCCAAGGCGGTGGAGCGGGTGAAGCGCCTGGCGCACGAGGGGGTCTATGACGGCCTGCTGTTCCACCGGGTGATCGAGGGCTTCGTCGACCAGACCGGCAATCCGAACAACCACGACGGCGGCGTCTCCAATTATCCTGACCTGACGGCGGAGTTCAGCGCCCGGCTGCCCGCCGAGGCGCTGGTGACGATCGTGGTTCAGCGGAGCGACGCGGTGGAGGGATTGCTGGGGGCGATTCCGATCGTTGGGGTGTCGGCGAAAGAGCAGGCGCTGGGTGGCGACCATCGCCTCAGGGTCTGGGGCGCCTATTGCGACGGGGTGGCCGGCATGGGGCGCCAGGCGGGGATCGACACCGCCAACAGCGAGATCTTCTTCATGCGCGCGCCGGCCCGCAGGCTCGATCACGACTACGCGGTCTGGGGCCGGGTGGTGCAGGGCCTGGACGTCGTGCGGGCGATCAAGGTGGGCGAGCCGCCGGCCGATCCAGACCGGATGCTGCGCGTCCGGCTGGCCGCCGACCTGCCCGAGACCGAGCGGCCGCGGCTGGAGATCGCGAACCCACGCGGGCCGGCGTTCCAGGCCCGGGTGGCCAAGCTGCGCGACGAACTTGGTCCTCGGTTCAGCATCTGCGACGTGCCGATCGCGGTTCGACAACCCTGACGTGCGACAAACGGGCGCAGGGAGGAGCGGCTTCACAGTCTTGGTGCGGTAACCGTGTCAGCCTACCGCTGGGCTCGCAGTTGGTAGGGCCCGATGAAATACGAAGTGGTCGAGAGTCTCGGCGAGTGGATCGTCCGTCGGGACGGAGTCGAGGTCGCGCGCTTTGGCGAACAGGTTGAAGCCCTGGCGGACGTCGCCGAGCGGCTCAGCGAGGCGAGCGAAGCCGACGCCAGCTATTCGCTCTCTGTACGGTACGAGGCGCGGGACTGAGCACCCGAACCGCCATGCTGGCAGCTATCGGCGGCCACCGCCAACAACTGTCGTCTGGTCGACTTACACATTTCTTTTACACGCGAATTCCTGAAATTTGCTTTGGCAAGCGGATGGAAAGAGCGCATCTTATGGTCAAGCCGCCAGCTTGACCGTTTCCAACGCGGCTGGAGAAACGACCGGCGTGGTCTACCTTTGCTATATCCATCGTGCGGCCGGCGGCGCCCCTCACTTCGAGGTGCTTCCAGAGACCACGCAGAGTGGAGCGATGGACCATGCTGCGCGGATGATGGAGCAGCGCGCGGACGCTGTCCGGGCCGAGGTCTGGGACGGCGACCGGCTGGTCTTCAGCCTGCCGCGGGAGAGCCTGGCGAACCGGATGCACAGCCGCCCGCACGCCAGCTAGATCCAGTCCGACTTTACAAGCTAGGGATGAGTGCCGCTCAGACGCGCATCTCGAAATAGGCCACATCCGACCCTGACGAGTGGCCCAGCATGGTCAGGCGAAAGACCGCGCCGTCTTCCAGCTTGAGCTCCGCCTCACCGGCCCGAAACGCGTCGGCGGCCACCTCAGGGGTGGCGGTCAGCCGACCGCGCAGGCGCAATGGCCCAAGGCGCAACGTCGAGGGATCGCCCTGGATCTCATAGTCGACCGGTCCGGTGAAACCGCGACAGTGGAGCTCCCCGGCGCCGAGGTAGGCAGGAAGCTGTTTACGCAAGCGCGTCATCGGAAATCCTTACGGTGTAAACGTAGATAACGCCCAAAGCAGAGGTTCGATCCCGCGGTCAGCGCTTCTTTCCGAGTTCCGCGGCGATGTCCTTGGTGAGACGGCCGACCTTGCGATGAGCGGCGGTGAGCTGGTCCTTGGTCACGCCCCAGCGCTTCATCCAGTACTCGACGGCCTTGCGCTCGGAGAGGTCAAGCCGCTCGCGGTCGATGAACCCGCGCTTGTCTTTCAGTCCGGCCATGGGGCGATCGTCTCCGTTCGGGGTCAGACTAGCCCATTCCTCACGCTTGTGGGGAAGGCTAGGCTCGCCCGCTTGGGTCGGGAGAGCGCTGGATGCTGCGGTCGTTGAGTGTGCGGGTGCTGATCGCGCTCGTCGTGGGCCTGGCGCTGGGGGCAGCGGCCGCGGCCTTCGCCGGACCGAGCGTCAAGCACGTCATCGAGATCTTCGAAGCGATCGGCGGCCTGTGGCTGAACGCGCTCAGGATGACCGTGGTGCCGTTGATCTTCGCGGTGCTGGTGACCGGCATCGCCGGCGTCGCCGACGCGGCGGCGACAGGGCGGCTGGCCGTCAAGACGCTGGTCTGGATCGTGGGCCTGCTGACGCTCGGCGCCTGCTACACGGTGGTCTTCGCCCAGGGGTTCTACGCGATCTGGCCGGTGGCCGAGGCCGGGGCGGCGGCGCTGAAGGCCGGCGCCACGGCCGCGCCGGACGTGGTCAAGCAGGCGCCCAGTTTCATCGACTTCGTGAAGGGCCTCGCGCCCTCGAACGTCCTCAAGGCGGCGTCGGAGGATTCGATCCTGCCGCTAGTGGTGTTCGCGAGCTTCTTCGGCTTTGCCATGACGCGCCTGCCTGGCGAGCGTCGCCGCGGGCTGACGGAGTTCTTCCAGAGCACCGGCGACGTCATGGTGACCATCGTCCGCTGGGTGCTGTGGGCGGCGCCGGTCGGGGTGTTCGCCCTGGGCCTCGGCGTGGGCCTGAGGGCCGGCATCGGCGCGGCCGGCGTGATCGCCCAGTACGTCGCCGCCATCGTGCTGGCGAACATCGGCATGACCATCTTCGTCTACCTGCTGGCGCTGACCGTCGGCCGCGCGCCACTTGGGCGCTGGGCGCGGGCGGTGGCGCCGGTGCAGGTCGCCGCCTTCGCCACCCAGTCCTCGCTCGCCTGCCTCCCGGCGATGATCGAGCGCTCGCGGGATGACCTGGGGGTTCCGGACCGAGTGACGGGGCTGGTGCTGCCGCTGGCCGTGGCCCTGTTCCGGGTCACCGGGCCGGTCGCCAATCTAGGCGTCGCGCTCTTCCTGCTCAGGGTCTACGACATCCACCCAAGCGCCATCCAGATGGTCGGGGCGATCTTCGTCGCCGTAGCGACCAGCCTGGCCTCGGTCAGCCTGCCGGGGCAGATATCGTTCTTCGCCAGCGTCGCGCCGATCTGCCTGACCCTGGGCCTTCCGGTCGACATCCTGCCGATCCTGATCGCCGTCGAGGTGATCCCCGACATCTTCCGCACCGTCGGCAACGTCACCGGCGATATGGCGATCACCGTGATCCTGGCCCGAGGCGAAAGCACCGTCCCCGATGTGGAGATGCTGGCGAAGGCTTGATCGACGAACCGGCGAGCCCTACCCACCTTGGCCATGAGCAACGAGCCTTTTTTCACCCTCGAGGGGACCCATTACGTCCCGACGCCGGCCAGCCGCGGGCCGTGGAACCCCAATTCGCTACACGGGCGGGTGATCGCTGGCCTGCTGGGCGCGGAGATCGAGCGGCTGCACGGCAGCCCCGAGTTCATGCCCACGCGCCTGACGGTCGACATGTACCGGCTGCCGGACCTGTCGCCGGTCGAGGTGGTTACCCGCATCGTGCGCGAGGGCAACCGCATCAAGGTGATCGACGCGGAGTTCATCTCCGGCGGAGTCAGCGCCGGGCGCGCGACCTGCCAGCTGCTACGGCGGACGGGGAACCCGGCGGGCAACGTCTGGAAGCCGCCGAGCTGGGAGGTTCCGGCGCCCGGCGACATCGTTCCGCCCACGGACGGCCGGTCGGGTATGGGCGGGATGTGGGCGACGCGGCGGATCGCCGGCGACTTCGGGACCGTGGGCCAGAAGCGGATCTGGATGAGCGAGGTGCGCGAGCTGGTGGCTGGCCGGGCGCTGACGCCCTTCGTGCGGGTGGCGGTCTCGGCGGACTTCGCCAGCCCCTTCGCCAACGCCGGCGACAACGGGCTGGAGTTCATCAACTCCGACGTAACGGTCTACCTGCACCGTGAGCCCAGGACCGAGTGGATCGGCTACGAGGTGGTGAACCACGGGGCGACCGATGGCGTCGCGATCGGCGAGTGCTTCCTCTACGACGAGGACGGCCCGATCGGCTCGGCCTCCTGCGCGGCGCTGGCGCAGCGGCGGATGGCGCGAAGCTAAGGAGCCGGACGGGGAAGCGGTACGGGGGGCCGCCCCGAAGTCACGCACGAAGCGGCCCTGTACGCGACCTGCGTGTGGTTGAACCCGCAGGATCCCCTAAGCTTGTCGCAAGCGCCGCCGGGTGGACAGGTGGCGACTGGTCGCAGCCGTCCGGCGGGTGCATGCTGAGAGCTGCTGCGCCGCGCCACGGGGCGGGCGCTTCCACGAGCAAAGGGAGTCCCCTCATGCGTGGCAGATCCATGATGTTGGCGATGGCAGCCTTCGCGGGGCTGGCGCTCACCGCGGCCTCCGCCTACGGCGAGGACCGACCACGCAGGGTCCTGGTCTGCGAGGACGTCAACCGGTCCAACACCCCTGGTCTGGCGGTCGGCGCGGTAGCCGGAGGGGTGATGGGCAACGCTATCGCCGGCCGTGGTAACCGGACGGCGGGCACCGTGTTCGGAGCCGGGCTCGGCGGGATGGCCGGCCACGCGATCTCCAACAACCAGCCCCGCGATCGGGTCTGCCGCTACGAGTACCAGTACCTGTAGGCGCGGCGGACTGGTGAGCCGCAGGCGACGGGCCGTCGCGCGGACCGCAAGCGATCAGCGCGAGCCTTCACAGGGCGCGAAAAGGCCCGCGGGATGATCCCGCGGGCCCATGTCTTCCGCCGTCGAGAGGGCCTAGGCCGTCACAGTCGCTAGCGCTCCGGCTGGATGGTAGCCCAGCGCCGCGACCGCCAGCAGGTCGCTTCTGGTCACCTGTGTCGTCACGCCCGGATTTCCGAAGGCGTCGAAGGCGTCTCTGGTGTTGGAGCTGGTGGTGGCCCAGTCGGCCGCATCGCCACCGTTCGCACCAGCGTTGAAGTAATTCGCCGCGGTCGCGCCCTTGTCGGTCGAGAAGTAGCCCGCGGCCGGCGAAAGGTCGGGCTGGTTGAGGCCGGAATAGCGGAACAAGTCGAGTGGCGTGTAGTACGGCGAACCGCTGCCCTCGATGCCGATCCGGCCCATCACCTCGCTGATCTCGTGGGCGGCCACGCCCACGCCGTCGTACTGAGTTGCCCCGATCGCGCCAGTCCACGAGATCAGGGACCCGGCGCTGAACCCGATGTAGCCGTCGATCGTGCTCGAGGTCGAATTGACGAGACCCAGCGCCTTGGCCTCCGCGCTGGCGACGAAGAAGGTCTTGGAGGCGAGGGCGCTGACCGCCGTCACTGCCCCGCTGGCCATCAACCCGCTGCTGACGAGGTTCGCGTCGGCGGCGCTGAGCGCGCCGGTGAGCGTGCCGTAGCTCACCGCATAGCCTTGCGTCTCGCTCTCGCCGAGCGCGCCGTTGGCGAGCGCCGAACCGTTCACCTCGCCCAGGCCGACATGGATGTTCAGCAGGGCATGGGTGGTGAAGTTGGTGAAGATCTGCGCCGCGGCCACCACCGAGTGCTCAATGTCGGACCAGTTCGGCGCGGCCTGAACCGAGGTGTCCCACAGCAGGTCGATCTGCAATCCGCCGGACGATCCAACCAGCGTCGATGTCGGAGAACCAGTTCCGCCGCCGCCCGATCCGCCGGGCGGACCATGACCGCCCCTGGCTTGCGAGCTGATTGAGAGCTCACCATCATCCAGCAGGAGGGTTTGAGGGTGGTGCAGGACATCCTGGCCGTGCATCTTGGCCGCGTCCTGCCAGCCGGCGCTCGGCCCGCCGTCGAAGATCCAGTCCGACATTCGGCAATCTCCAACACATCTTTCTCTACGATTCGTCGCGCGCGTTAAATCCAGATGAAGAAGCACCGTTAAATTGGGGGCAGGGTTACCGGCCCGAAGGTCTTCATTTTGTCCATGCCGCTCCCCCGGGACTCGATCCTTCCCCGTTGCGGGAAGCCGTGCACAGGGCGGTTCGCGAGGCCCGACCCCCGTCTGCCAAGGTCGCTTCGGGGTCGTTTGCCGTCGTCAGGGTTCGGCCTAGGAGCGGACTTTGCGCGGTGGCCCAGCAGGTAGAGCGGCGCGGCGGGCTGACGGGCTGACCGCGGCTGTGGCATGCTGTGCCCAAGGACCGAAATAGGTCCACTGGGGGAGGGTCTCGATGCGTCTCGTAAAACTCGTCGCGGGCGCGCTGGCCGCTGTCGCGATGGCGGCGTCTGCGCCGGCGCTGGGCAATCCGAAGAACGCGCTCGACGCCTATGTGACCAAGCCCGACCCGGCGTTCGCATGGAAGGTGATAGGGCCGGTTTCCGGGCCGGGCTACCACGGCGCCGTGCTGGAGATGACCTCGCAGACTTGGCTGACCGCCAAGGAGGTCGACAAGCCGATCTGGAAGCATTGGCTGACGGTGATCGTCCCGGACAAGGTGAGCCACAAGACCGGCTTCCTCTACATCACCGGCGGCGCCAACACCGACGCGGCCCCGACCAAGGCGCCCGAGCGCTGGGCGAAGATGGCGCTCGAGACGAGCTCCGTGGTCGCCGAGCTGGACGACGTGCCGAACCAGCCGCTTCGCTTCACTGAGGATCCCAGGCCCCGCGTCGAGGATGAGATCATCGCCTACCAGCAGGCGAAGTTCATCCGCGACCGCAACCCGCTCGATCTCGTGCGCCTACCGATGGTGAAGAGCGGGACCCAGGCGATGACGGCGGTCCAGCAGTACCTGGCGAGCGAGACCGGCGGGAAGTTGGACCTCGACAGCTTCGTCGTCTCCGGCGGCTCGAAGCGGGCTTGGACGACCTGGCTGGTGGGGGCGATCGACCGACGCGTGGTCGGCATCATCCCGATCGTCATCAACGTGCTGAACGTCGACGCGACCGGGCGGCATCACTGGGAGGCGATGGGCTACTTCTCGCCGGCGCTTAAGGACTACGTCGAAAACCGCCTGATCCCCGACCAGATCGGCAAGCCCGGCTGGGCCGAGGTGAATAAGATCGAGGACCCACTGAACTACCGCGACCGGCCGGCGATGAAGATGCCGAAGTACGTGATCAACGCAGTGGGCGACGAGTACTTCCCGCCGGACAACACCCGGTTCTCCTACCACCTGCTGCCGGAGGTGAAGCGCCTGCGGATGATCCCCAACTCGAAGCACTCGACGGCGGGAACCGATATCTCCGACAGCATCACCGCCTTCTACGACGCGGTGCTGACCCATCGGAGCCTGCCGAGCTACGCGTGGACGGTGCGCAAGGACGGGGCGATCGTGGTGAAATCGGCGACCAGGCCGCTGGAGGTGAACCTCTGGCAGGGTAATGATCCGAAGGCCCGCGACTTCCGCGTCGACACCATCGGTAAGGCGTTCACCTCGACCCCGCTCACCCGCGCCAAGGACGGGACGTGGGTGGGCAAGGTGGCCAAGCCCGCAGCCGGCTGGAGCGCCTATTTTGTCGAGCTCGTCTATCCGAGCGGGACCAAGTACCCGTTCAAGTTCACCACTGAGGTCTCGGTGATCCCTGACACCCTGCCCTACAAGTGGAAGGACGCCCGCCCGATCATCGCGCCGGATGGGAAGTAGAGTCTAAGCCGCCAGCCGGTCTGGGTCGTTGGTCGTTGCAAGCTTATGGAAGCGCGGGAAGTCGGGTTTCGGCCAGGCCTTTGAGATCGGCGGCCAGCATAGGACGACATCCTCAGACCAGAGCCGGGGACTGTCGTCGGCGTTGAAGATAAAGCTGGTGGATGGTTGCTCTGCCGGTGGTGCGGAGTCCGCCGTGGCAGGAAGCCAATTCGAGATGAACTGGCGCAGTTTTCCACTAAACCCAGTCATGTCCTTGTGATCCCAACATCACAGTTAACGAAAGCTTATCATTATTTCCCCTGAGAGGCGAGTGGTTCGCAAGACACAGTTACGCGAAAAGCGCCAAGGCGCCGGTTCGCGGGGTCGAGATCGTCCCGGTGTTCCGCTGGCCACGCTCCTCGTCTAGGAACGGAACATGTCCGCCCCCATCGCCCGTCCGGAAGTCTTGTCTCTGCGCGCCTCGCAAATCCGCGAGGTGGCCAACGTCGGGATGGCGCGCAAGGACATCCTGAAGTTCTGGGTGGGCGAAAGCGACCAGCCGACGCCCGCGTTCATCCGCGAAGCCACGGCCAAGGCGCTGATGGCGGGCGAGACCTACTACACCCACAACCTCGGGCGCCTGGCCCTGCGCGAGGCGCTGGCGGCCTATCTGGCCCGGCTGCACGGCCAGACCGTCGCGCTCGATCGGCTGGGGATCACCAGCGCTGGCGTTAATGCGCTGATGCTGGTCAGCCAGGCGGTGATCTCGCCCGGCGACAAGGTGGTGGTGACGACGCCGGCCTGGCCGAACATCGTTGAGATTCCGCGGATCCTCTCGGCCAAGCTGCAGACGGTGGCGCTCGACCCGGCGCAGGGGCGCTGGCGGCTCGACCTCGACAAGCTGATGGCCGCGCTGACGCCGGACACCAAGGCGCTGTTCCTCAACTCGCCCAACAACCCCACCGGCTGGACCCTGCCGGCCGAGGATCGCGCGCCGATCCTGGAGCGGTGCCGTCGCTACGGCATCTGGCTGGTCACCGACGACCCCTACGAGCGCCTGATCTTCGGGCCGGGAAACTCGGCGCCTTCGTTCCTGCCGCTGGCGGGCGACGACGAGCGGGTGATCTCCACCAACACCTTTTCCAAGGCCTGGCGGATGACCGGCTGGCGGATGGGCTGGATGGTGCTGCCGAAGTCGCTGACCGAGTCGATGGGGGTGGTGATCGAGTACAACACCTCGTGCGTGCCGGACTTCATCCAGTCGGGCGCCATCGCCGCGCTGAACGACGGCGAGGCCTCGATCGCGGAATTGCGGGCCGAGCTGGCGGCGGCCAAGGACCAGGTGATCGGAGCGCTGCGGCAGATGCCCGGCGTCGAGGCGCCTGAACCTGAGGGCGGCATGTACGCCTTCTTCCGCCTCGAAGGCGTGAGCGACTCCGTGGCCATCGCCAAGGCGTTGATCGACAAGGCCGGGGTCGGCCTCGCGCCAGGCTCAGCCTTCGGCCCGGAAGGCCAAGGCTGGCTGCGCTGGTGCTTCGCGAACCGGCCCGAGACCAACGCCGCGGGTTTGGAGCGGCTGGCGCGCTACCTGAAGGCCTGAGCACCCGAGGGCTGGTGCGCCCGTTGTGACGGGCTCGGCGCGCGACCATCTAATGAGCATGGCTTACGATGTTGCAGAGTGGCCGGACGAGCCGCTCGATCCCTATTCCGCCCAGGTCGCCCACGCGTTCCAAACGGTCGGCCCGGCGGTCGTCCACATCTCCGCCGTCCAGGCGAACGGTCGAGCCGGCACCGGCTCGGGCGTGATCTTCGCGCCGGACGGCTATCTGATCACCAACAGCCACGTGGTGGCCGGGGCCGTGCGGCTCTCCGCAAGCCTGACGGACGGGCGGCGCTACGAGGCCCGGCTGATCGGCGACGATCCGGCCACGGACCTTGCAGTGCTGCGCCTCGACGCCACCGGCCTGCCGCACGCCGAGTTCGGCCGCTCCTCGCGGCTCCGCGTCGGGCAGCTGGTGGTGGCGATCGGCAACCCGCTGGGCTTCCAGGCGACGGTCACCGCCGGCATCGTCAGCGCCCTCGGACGCACCCTGCGCTCGCCGAGCGGGCGGCTGATCGAGAGCGTCATCCAGACCGATGCGCCACTCAATCCGGGCAATTCAGGCGGCGCGCTCGCCGATGGACACGGCCGGGTCATCGGCATCAACACCGCGATGATCGGCCAGGCCCAGGGGCTGTGCTTCGCGATCGGCGGCGACACCGCCGTGGACGTGACGGCTAGGCTGATGCGCGACGGGCGCGTTCGCCGTGCACGGCTGGGGCTGGCCGGCCAGACCACACCGCTCGACCCGCGCCTGGCGCGGCGTCTGCGCCGGCCCGAGGGCTCGGCGGTGACGGTGTCGGAGGCGATGGCTGAAGGACCGGCGGCGCTGGGCGGCGTGCAGGCAGGCGACGTCATCCTGGAGTTCGCCGGCGAGACGATATTCTCCGTCGATGACCTGCACCGACTGCTGACCGCCGAGATCGCCGGCGCTCCGGTGAGCCTGCTGGTGATGCGGCGCGCGAAGCTGGAAGCCCTGACGCTGGTTCCCGCCGTCGACGACTAGCCTTCAGCGTGGAGGGCTATTTCGGCTCCACCGCAGGCTGATCGCTGGCGGGCGGCGGCGGCGCGGCTTCCGGCTCGGCGTTGGCCTTCAGCGAGACGCCCAGTAGGTTCGAGCGCGTCTCGAGATCCTTGGCGGTGGTCTCGCACTTGGCGGGCGGCGCCCAGCTCATCCATTCCTGGGCCAGGCGCGCCTTGGTGATGTCGGGACCGGCTGTCCAGACGGCGCGGCCCTTCTGGACGGCGGCGGCGCCGATGACGTTGATCGGCCGGACGCTGGCCTTTTCGGCGGCGGTGAGCGCGGACTGGTAGAGCTTCAACTGAGAGTGGCTGGCCTTCTGCAGGTCAGCGTAGACCTTGAGGTCATCGGAAAGCTTGCGGCCCGGCGCGCGATAGGTGCTCTCGATGCGGGTGACCTCGGGCATCACGGTGTCGTGCAGGTCGACGTAGGCGCGCACGGCGCCGTAGCACCAGGCCACGAACTGATAGTCGTCCCGCGGCGCGCCGGGCGGATAGCGATCCTGGGCTGCGGCGGGCGGAGTGGCTCCCGGCGCCGGATCGGCGGCGGGCTGGGCTTGCATGAAGAGGGCGAGAGCGACTGCGACGGGTGTCATGGACGTGAGCTACCTCGAAGATTCCAGCTATTTTCAGGCCAAATCTATCTCGGCGGAAGGCCGAAGCCGCCACCGCCGGGAGTCTCGATCTCGATGGCGTCGCCAACCCCCACATTGAGGGCGAAGCAACCAGCTAGGTCTGTAACCGCCCCGTCGGCGGCGATCAAACGCTGAACGCCTGGTTTAGCTGCGCCGCCGCCGGCCAGACCCTGTGGCGCGTGCTCGCGACGGGAGGAGAGCAGGGCCGCCTCCATGGGCGCGAGGAAGCGGATGCGGCGGACCGCCCCGTCGCCGCCGCGATTGGCGCCCGCGCCGCCCGAGCCGTGGCGGACGCCGAAGGCCTCGACCCGAACCGGAAAGCGGCGCTCGAGAATCTCCGGATCGGTGAGCCGCGAATTGGTCATGTGGGTGTGGACCGCGCCGGTCCCGGGCGCGTGCGCCGTGGCGCCGGAGCCGCCGCAGATGGTCTCGTAGTACTGCCGCTCATCGTCGCCGAAGGTGAAGTTGCTCATCGTGCCGAGCGAGTTGGCCATGACGCCGAGCGCTGCATAGAGGGCGTCGACCACGTGCTGGCTGGTCTCGACATTGCCGGCGACGACGGCGGCGGGCGGCTTCGGCGCCAGCATTGAGCCCGGCCGCGTCAGGATGTTTAGCGGCTCCAGGCAGCCGGCGTTCAGCGGGATGTCGTCGTCCACCAGGGTGCGGAAGACGTAGAGGGCGGCCGCGTCGACGATGGCCGATGGGGCGTTGAAGTTGGTCGGTAGCTGGTCGGCGCTCGCGGTGAAGTCGAGGGTCGCCTCGCCGGCCTGGGCGTCGACGGTCGTGGTGACGACGATCTCGCCGCCGCCGTCCATGGGCACGCGGGCCTGGCCGTCGGAGAGCTTGCCCACGGCGCGGCGCACCGCGGCGGCGGCGTTCTGCTGCACGAAGGTCATGTAGCGGGCGACGGCGTCCGGGCCGTAGGCGCGGATCATCTCGGCGACCGCAGCGCCGCCGGCCTGGCAGGCGGCGATCTGGGCCTTGAGGTCGGCCAGGTTGGTGTCGGGCGCGCGGACCGGCCAGCGCCCGGCCAGCAGGGCGGCGCGGGTCTCCGCCTCCAGGAAGCGGCCCTCGCGCATGATCGGCAGCGCGTCCAGCATGACGCCCTCTTCGTCGATGCTGCGCGAGAACGGCGGCATGGAGCCCGGCTGCACTCCGCCGACGTCGGCGTGGTGGCCACGGGCGGCGACGTAGAAGGATGGTTGGTCCGCTTGCTCCATGAAGACGGGCATCACCACGGTGATGTCGGGCAGGTGGGTTCCGCCGGCGTAGGGGTTGTTGAGCGCGAAGGCCTCCCCGGGGCGGAGCACTGGGTGGCGGTCGCGGACCGCGCGCACGCTGGCGCCCATGCTGCCCAGGTGCACCGGCATGTGCGGGGCGTTGGCCACGAGGCCGCCGTCGGCGTCGAACAGGGCGCAGGAGAAGTCCAGCCGCTCCTTGATGTTCACAGAGTGGGCGGTGCGTTCGAGGGCGGCGCCCATGGCCTCGGCTACGCCCATGAAGCGCCGGTTGAAGAGCTCCAGGGTGACCGGGTCGGGTCTGTCGAGGGCGATGGCGTGGGAGGCCGCGGCGCCGGTGCGGGTGAGGCGGATCAGGCCGTCCGGGTGCGCGGTCGCGCGCCAGCCGGGGGCGAGTGCAATCTGGGTGTCTGGACGGATGATCAGCGCGGGGCCGTCGATGGCGGTGAAGTCGTCGGCGGAGATCACCGGGGCGTCGCGCCATTGGCGGTGGGCGAACATCTTCACCCGCTCATCCCCGCGAAGGCGGGGATCCAAGCTGAGTTGTGGGCTCGCGGAAGATGGCGGAGGCACGGAGGCGCCGCTTGGATATTCGCCTTGGCCGGGATGAGCGGAATTACGGGATGCGGCCTCGGCTTCGACCGCCGCGATAAGGATCGAGCGGTTGGGTTCGATGAAGCCGAAGAGGCGTTGGTGGGCTTGTTCGAACTGCGATTTGGCGGCGGCAAGGTCGCTCAGGGGAACCGGCAGTTCGGCGTCGGCGCCGTCGTAGCGGAGGCGCAGCGTCTGGTTGATGGCGGCCGCCGGAGCGCCCTGTTCAGTCATCGCCGTGCGGGCGGCAGCTTCGACCTGGGCGAGGAGCGTTGTGGCGCGGGCGAGGCCTTCGGCGTTCAGCGGGACCTCGAGGCCAGCCTGGCGAAGCGCAGTGATCTCGGCTTGGCCGATGCCCCAGGCTGAGAGCACGCTGGCGTAGCGCGGCGCGAGGATCTCAGCCACACCGAGCGCCTCGGCGGTCTGGCAGGCGACCTGGCCCGCCGCGCCGCCGAACGCGGTCAGGGCGTGCTCGCGCGGGTCGAAGCCGCGCTCTGTGGAGATGCGGCGCACGGCCTGGGCCATCTGCTCGACGGCGACGGCGACGAAGCCCTCCGCAGCGGCCTCGACGCTTTCGGCGCCCATGGCTTCCGCGAGTTCAACCAGGCGGGCGCGGGCCGCGGCCGGGTCCAGCGGCTGGTCGCCCTTGGGCCCGAACACCGAGGGGAAGAACCGCGGGTCGAGCCGGCCCAAGACCAGGTTGGCGTCGGTGACGGTGGCCGCGCCGCCCTTGCCATAGCAGGCCGGGCCGGGGTCGGCGCCGGCGCTGGCCGGGCCGGCGCGGGCCCGCATGCCGTCGAAGGTGAGGATCGAGCCGCCGCCGGCGGCCACCGTCTCGACGTCCAGCATCGGGCTGCGGATCTTGGCCCCGGCGACCTTGGCCGCGTCCCGGCGCTCGAGATGGCCGGCATAGCGGCAGACGTCGGTCGAGGTGCCCCCCATGTCAAAGCCGAGTACGGCGGCGACCCGGGCCTGCTCTGCCGTGCGGGCCACGCCCACCACGCCGCCCGCGGGGCCGGACACCACCGCGTCGCGGCCGCGGAAGGCCTCGGCGCGCACCAGGCCGCCGGAGGAGGTCATGAAGTAGAGCGGCGCGCCGGCCACCGCGCTCGCGACCTGGCGGACGTAGGACTGCAGGACCGGGGTCAGGTAGGCGTCGGCGATGGTGGTCTCGGCGCGCGGAATAAATCGCGGCAGGGGTGAAACCTCGTGGCTCAAGGCGACGAACTGGAATCCGACAGCCTTCGCGATCTCACCGGCCCGGCGCTCGTGCTCGGGGTTCAGGTCGGCGTGCAGGAATGCGATGGCGGCGGAGGCGTAGCCTTGGGCGACAGCGGCCTTGAGCTTTTCGATCAGCGCCTGGTCATCGAGCGGGCGCACCACGGCGCCTGTGGCGTCGAGGCGTTCGGCGGCCTCGACCACGCCGGCATAGAGCGGATCGGGGCGCACGATGGTGAGCGCGAAGAGGTCGGGGCGCGCCTGGTCGCCGATCAGGACGCTGTCGGCAAAGCCCTCGGTGGTGACGAACAGGGTCTTGGCGCCGGCCCGCTCCAGCAGCGCGTTGGTGGCGACCGTGGTACCCATCTTGATGGCCTCGACCCGGGTAGCCGGGAAGGGCTCGCCGGGGCCCGCGCCCAAGATCCGGCGCATGGCTTCGACGGCGGCGTCAGGGTAGGCGGGCGAGGTGGAGAGCAGCTTCAGGGATGTCTCGGCGCCCGCGTCCGGGCCAGCCGCGACCTGGCCGATGACGTCGGTGAATGTGCCGCCGCGGTCGATCCAAAAGCGCCAGGACCTGTCCAAAACTTAACCCGTCCCGCAGTTGTCTTGCCGTCGCCACACTCGTAAGGCTGCTTATCCCAATGAGCTTCTGGCGCAAAATAGCCGGCTTGGCCGCGCGAAACCTCGACGAGGCCGAGTGCGACGTCTGTCCGCCTGGATTGCCCGGCGAGGACCCCGCGTTCTCGACGGCGGTGACTGCATTGGGCGCCAAACTCGCCAAGGCCGACGGCCAGGCCCAGGCCGCCGAGTACGCCGCCTTCGCCTCGGTCTTCCAGCCGGAACCGGCCAGCGCGGGCAACGTGCGGCGGCTTTATCAGCTGGCCCGCCAGACCACGCGCGGCTTTGAGAGCTATGCGCGGCGGCTGCAGAAGCGCTACCGCAACTGCCCCCAGCTGCTCGAGGACGTGCTGGACGGCCTGTTCTTCGTGGCCACCTCCGATGGCGTGGTGACCGGAGAAGAGCTGGCCTACCTGGAACGCGTCTCGGAACTGTTCGGCCAGAGCCCCCTGGTGTTCCGCCGGTTGAAGGCCACGCACCTGGGCCACGAGGCGGACGATCCCTACACCGTGCTCGGCGTGGCGCATGACGCCTCGGACCTGCAGCTGCGGCAGGCCTGGAAGGAGATGCTGTCGGCGGCGCACCCGGACCGGGCGCGGGCCCGCGGCCTGCCGCCGGAATTCGTCGAGGTGGCCGAGGTCAAGGCCGCCGCGATCAACGCCGCCTTCGATGCGGCCATGCGCGAACGCCGGGCGCTGGCGCTGGAGGGCGCGGCATAAATTCGCGAACGAACGCCTTGTGGTTGTCCGCTGTTGACGGCGGGAACCCTTGGGCCGACATAATCAGTTTACCAACAGCCCCAAGCCTAGACCTCTGCGGGCTCACGAGGACGCCATGGTGAAAGAGTTCGCCGACCGTCACGGATCCGCGTTGCGCAGCTTGGCTGTACTGGGCGGCATTCTCGCAACCATCGCCGCCATCGTGGTCGGGGCCATCCTCGCCGTGGTGTTCGCCGCCACCGTCGCAGTGATCGCGGTCATGGCCTCGGCGCTGCTGGGCTTCGCAGGGCTTGCGCTCCGCGCCCGGCGCACCGCCAAGGCGCGCCATGACGGCGTCATCGAAGCCCGCCACCTGGGCGGCCACCACTGGGTGGCCTACGGTTGGAACGAGCGGGCCTAGGCCTCTCGCATTTGGTCAACGGCTGACGCGGCGTGAGCCTTGCTCGCGCGCCTTGGCGCCCCTACCGTCGCGCCCTCAAACAAACGTTGGGAGGACGGCATGAGCATCGGCGTGATCGCGACCTTGAAGATCCAGGACGGCAAGGCCGCCGAGTTCGAGGCGTTCTTCGGCGAGCTCGCCAAGCAGGTCCGCGCCAACGAGCCGGGCAACCTGGCCTACCAGCTGACCAAGAGCCGGACCGACCCGAACATCTACAAGGTGCTGGAGCTCTACAAGGATCAGGACGCGCTGACCCATCACGGCGGCACGGACTACTTCAAGGCCGCCGGCCCGAAGTTCGCCGGCGTGCTCGGCGGTCGTCCGGAAGTCGAATACCTCGACGGCGTCGGCTAGACCCTCAGAGCCGCGAGGGGATCACCACCGGGAGCTTCTCGTAGCCCTTCACGAAGGACGAGTAGACGTGGCGCGGGGGGCCCACGACCTCGATCTTCGGGAAGCGCTTGAGGATCTCTTCCCAGATGATCTTGAGCTGTAGCTCGGCCAGGCGGTTGCCGACGCAGCGGTGGATGCCGAAGCCGAACGACAGGTGCTGGCGCACGCGGTCGCGGTCGATGATGTAGTCGTTCGGCTGGGCGATGACCTCTTCATCGCGGTTGCCCGAGACGTACCACATGGCGACCTTGTCCCCCGCGCGGATGGTCTTGCCGCCGAGTTCGAAGTCGCGCGTGGCGCTGCGGCGCATGTAGGCCAGGGGTGTCTGCCAGCGGATCGTCTCCGAGACCATCGAGGGGATGAGCTCCGGATGCTCGCGCAGCTTCCGGTCTTGGTCGGGGTTCTGGTGCAGCGCCAGCACCGAGCCCGAGATGGTGTTCCGGGTGGTGTCGTTGCCGCCGACGATCAGCAAGATCAGGTTGCCCAGGTACTCCATGCGATCCATGTCGCGGGTCGCCTCTCCGTGGGCGAGCATGGAGATGAGGTCGGACTTGGGCGGGGCGTTCACCCGCTCGTTCCACAGGCGCATGAAGTAGTCGACGCATTCGAAGAGCTCGGTGCGCCGTTCCTGCTCGGCGAGCTCCGGATCAGTGGTGCTGAAGATGCCGCTGTCGGGCGCGGCGGTGGCGACGTCGGACCAGCGGGTGAGCTTGCGGCGGTCCTCCCAGGGGAAATCGAACAGGGTCGCCAGCGTCATTGTGGTGAGTTCGATCGAGACCTTGTCGACCCAGTCGAACTCCTCGCCGATCGGGCAGTCGTCGAGGATGACGGCGGCGCGCTCGCGGATGATGGGTTCCAGCTTGGCGAGGTTCGGGCCGGCGACGATCGGGCTCACGGTCTTGCGCTGCACGTCGTGCTTGGGAGGGTCCATGGCGATGAACATCGGAAGGGTGAAGTCTTCCGCAGGATCGGGCAGGACGATGGTCGGGATCGAGGAGAACGCCTCGTGGTTGGTATCCACGGCCATGATATCGTTGAACTTTGTGACCGACCAATAGCCGCCGATATCCTCGAAGCCGCTCTCGGCCCAGTGCACCGGATCCTCGGCGCGCAGGCGCTCGAAGTAGGGAGCCCAGGTGTCGGTGCGGAAGATCTCCGGGTCGGCCGGATTGATCTGGTCGAGGGGCATGGCGTAGGCCGCCTCACGTGCGGCGCGCTTCACATCGATCGAGGCGTCGTCCATTGGCCGGGCTCCTTTTCCCGCGGCCGGTGGGCGGCCGGGTAGGGCCTCAGTATTCGCCTGAACAGCGTTGATGGGAAGATGGCGTCGGAGCTTGTGCGCCCGGCGCTTGGCGTTCGGGTAACGTTGATTTTGATTAAGGAAATTGTAGCGCTTGCCGACCATACCTGATGATCGACTGGCGTCGGGATGGGATCCGCCGAGGCTTGCCTTCGTGCAATTGGAACGGGCGGGCAGGCGGCGCCGCGGGAGGGTAGGTTGGTCGGACGCTCACAAGACCGATCGTTTCGCAGCCTCGCCGGTCTCGAGCGCACCGCCTCGACGAGCCGCGTCCTCAACTTGGCGGCGATATCGAACCAGTCGTCCGGCGAGCCGGACTATTTTTCAGCGCCGTTCTTCAAGTCGGCGACGCTGAATGGCGCGGTGATCATCAAGCATCGCCTTCGCCCGGACGAGCAGTACACATTCGAGCGTCGACGCCGAATTGCCACCAAGGCGATTATTCCGTTCGAGCGCACCGACCTCAGCCTCGGCGGGCGGTCGTTGTTCGTGGGCCAGCGCGGCTGGCATGAGATGCTCCACGACCTGAACGGAGACCACGAAAGCGACGCCCGCGACATCGCTCTGCTCGAAGCCTTGGACGAGCTGCCCTCACTCGACCCTTTCCTGCTGCGCGAGCATTTGCGGCGGCGGGATTTCCAGATCGCCAACTGCTACTTCGCGATCTCCCACGCCGACCTCGACCGCATGCAGCGCTTCGTGTCCGGCGAGGTGGGCCGGCTCGTCGACCTGGCCTATGGCGGCCGCGGGGGCGGGCCCAGCGCCAACCTCTCCAAGCTCGTAAGCCTCCTGCTGTCAGGACAAGACGACACGCGGCTTGAACCCCTGAGGCTGACTCTAGGGTTGGAGGGCGAGAACTTCCGAGAGGGCATATTCAGCTGGAAGGGCTTCCTCTACTACAAGTGGGTCCTGAACAGCCTGTGGCCGGAACTGCGTGGCGTCATCGCCGAGCTGACCCAGATCAAGGTGGCCGGTCCGCGCGACCCCGAGATGCTGAACCAGGTCAAGAACCTCGGCGCGCAGGTGAACCAGGCGATCCTGAGCCAGGTCCGCCGGGTGCGGGTTTCGCTGAAGGTCTACGACGACGCCTTCGCCGAAATGACCCAGGACGGCAATCCGATGGCTTTTCGGAACTTCCTGCTGAAGTCGCCCGAGATGTTCATGACGCTCGGCGAACGCACCGGGATGGTGTCCCATATCGCCAGCTTCTGGCGCTACCGCTTCCCGAAAGAGCGGCCGTCGAGGGTCGACCTGGATGAGCTGTTCGATATCCTGCAGGACTTCCACCATGGCCTGGTGGGAGAAGAGGACGTGGACCAGGCGCAACGGGCGGACGAACGCCTGCTGTTCGACGCCACGAACCTCGAATCGTTGGGCAGGGCCGCGGTGTAGGGCCGTGAACTGTGATGGCGACGTTTGAAGGCGGCTGTGCTTGCGGGGCGGTTCGCTATCGCCTGACATCCGAGCCGATGATCGTGCACTGCTGTCACTGCCACGACTGCCAGCGCCAGACCGGCGGCGGCTTCGCGGTCAACGCCCTGATCGAGACCAACCGCATCGAGATGCTGGGCGAGGCGCCGGTGGCGATCTCCATGCCTACCGACAGCGGCCGTCCGCACGACATCTACCGCTGCGCCAAGTGCCAGGTGGCGGTGTGGTCGGACTATGGGCGGCGGCCCGCCCTGCGCTTCGTGCGCGCCACGACGCTGGATGACCGCCAGGCGCTGTCTCCGGACGTGCATATCTTCACGCGCTCGAAGCTGGCCTGGGTCGGCCTGCCGCCGGAGGTCCCGGCCTTCGAGATCTACTACGACAACATGGCCGAGGTCTGGCGTCCCGAAAGCCTGGCCCGGCGCGAGGCGATGCTGAAGAGCTAGGCGTTGAAGTTGAGCTTCAGGCCGGGCCGGGGCCAGCGGGCCTTGTAGAGCTTGCCGGTGGCCGAGGCGGTGATCCAGGCGTCCATCATGTCACCGCCCCCAAAGCAGATGTTGGTGCAGATCGGGTCGGCGAAGGCGTAGTGCTCGATCGAGCCGTCGGGGTCGAAGGCGGTGATGCCGCCGTTGATGATGGTCGCGACGCAGACCTTGCCGCCGGCCTCGACCGCTAGGCTATCGAGCAGCTGATAGTCCTGCAGGTTGCAGATCACCCGACCAGGCGCAAAGCCTGGCCCCGGGCCCAGTACGCCAGGGCTGGCGACGTCGAACGCCCAGAGCCGACCAAGGTTGGTGTCGGCCGCGTAGACGACGCTCTCGTCCGGGGACAGGCCGATGCCGTTGGGCGAGATCAGGTGGTCGCGCTGACGGCTGACCAGGCTGCCGTCAGTCTTGGCGTAGTAGACCCCGCCGAACTTGCGGCCCTCGGGTGTCGAGCAGCCGTGGTCGGTGAACCAGAAGCCGCCATGCTTGTCGAAGACCAGGTCGTTGGGCCCGATCAGGCGCCGGCCGTCGCAGGCGTCGTAAACCGTCTCCAGCTTGCCGGTCTCCAGGTCAAACCGCTGGATCATGCCGCCCGTGTGGCTGGCGGGCGTGGGACCGGGGATGGTCAGCCCCATGTTGTCGAGCCACTCGAAGGCGCCGCCGTTGTTGGTGATCCAGATGGCGCCGTCCGGGCCGATGGCCGCGCCGTTCGGGCCGCCGCCGGTCTCGACGACGGTCTCCTTCTTGCCGTCGGGGGTGACGCGGGTCAGCCGCTGGCCCTTGATCTCAGTGAGGATGATCGAGCCGTCCGCCATGGCGATCGGGCCTTCGGGAAACTCGAGCCCTTCGGCGACAAGCTGGATGTCCATGATGTTCAGATCCTGAAGGCTGGGGTTTGGCCGGGAGCGGGCCAGCGCACCTTGGCGATCTTGCCGAGGCCGGAGAGCATGAGCCAGGCGTCGCGCATGTCGCGGCCGCCGAAGGCGAGGCTGCAGACCATGCGGTCGGGGAAGCCGAGGAACTCGACGCCGCCCTGGCGGTCGATGACGCTGACCCCGCCGGGACGGAAGAGCGAGCAGACGCAGACCTTGCCGTCGGCCTGCAGTCGCAGGCTGTCGGCGAAGCTGCCCTGGTAGAGGCCGGCCTGCCGGCCGTCGGGATAGGTGGTGGCGGCGAGCTTGCCGGGGCCGGCGATATCGAAGGCGTAGAGGCCGGTCCCCATGCTGACGTGCAGCAGCTTGCCGTCAGGCGAGACGCCAACGCCGTTGGGCGCGTTCATGCCGCCGCGGGCCAAGGTCAGGGTCTTGCCGCCGGGCGCGGCGTAGTAGAGCGCGCCGGTGCCCTGGCCGAGGCCGAACTCGGTGACCCAAAGGCCGCCCGCACGGTCGAAGACCAGGTCGTCAGGCGCGATCAGCGGCTTGCTGTCGATGCTGTCGAACAGCGTCTCGACCTTGCCGGTCCTGAGGTCCATCCGCTGGATCCTGCCGCCGCCGGTGAAGCCCGCAGGCGGCGGACCGGACACCGTGAAGCCGTCGCGCTGCACGAAGGTGAACCGGCCGCCGTTGTTGGCGATCCAGATATGGCCGTCGGGTCCGACCGCCAGACCGTTCGGCCCGCCGCCGGGCTCGGCCAGGACCTCGACCTTGCCGGCAGGCGTCAGCCGGCAGACCTGCTTGGCGTCGATCTGCACGAAATAGAGCGAGCCGTCCTTTGCGGCCACCGGCCCCTCGGGAAAGCGCAAGCCTTCGGCGACGATGGTCATGGGCAGCGCCGGCGTCTCGACCAGGGGCACGGGCGGCAGCGCGCGACGGGGCGGCGAGGGCGCTGGCGCTGGCGCCGGCGTCGGCTGGGCACGCGCGCCAAGCGGCGTCGCGGCCAGGGCGCCGGCGGCCAACAGCTGGCGACGGTTCATGCGCGCTTCCCGATCCCGTCCCGCGAGGCTCAGTACGGCCTCGTCTTGTGGTGACAGTTAAATCGACCGGGTGGCCCAGGCGCAAGCCGGTCAGGCGCGTTCCAGCACCCGGATGGCGAAGGGATAGTCGTCGCCGTCGCCGGCCGGGCAGGCCTTGGCGCTGACCTCGCGCCAGCGGCTGTTGTCGATGGGTGGTAGGGTGACGTCGCCCTCCACGTCCGCGTCGATCTCGGTGAGGTAGATTCGCCCAGCCTTGGCCAGAGCCAGTTCGAAGAGTGAGGCGCCGCCGATCACGCAGACCTCGCGTGCGCCGTCCTCCTCGGCCTGCTCGCGGGCGATGGCCACGGCTTCGGAGAATTCCTCGCAGACCACTGCGCCCTTGGGCTCGAAGGAGCCGTCGCGGCTGAGCACGATGTTGGTGCGCCCGACCAGGGGTTTCTTGGGCAGGCTGTCCCAAGTCTTCCGGCCCATGATGATCGGCTTGCCCATGGTCACCGCCCGGAAGTTGGCGAGGTCGGTCTTGAGGCGCCAGGGCAGGCCGCCGTCCTTACCGATGACGCCGTTGCGGGCGCGCGCGATCGGACCGGCGGTGAGGGTGACGGAGGACATGGTCTCTATCTAGCAGGCGTCGGCGATATGGCGAGCGGCACGTCGGCGCGAGAGCCGGGCTACGAGGGCGGTCAAACCGCGATGGGCGCCGCGATGCGCTCGTGGGCGCGATAGCCCTTGAGCTTGAAGTCCTCGTACTCGAAGGCGAACAGGTCGGCGCGGTCGGCGATCTCGAGGACGGGCAGGGGAAGCGGCTCGCGGCGGAGCTGTTCGCGGGCCTGGTCGAGGTGGTTCAGGTAGAGGTGGGCGTCGCCGAGCGTGTGGACGAACTCGCCGGGCTCGAGGCCGGTCACCTTGGCCACCATCATGGTCAGGAGCGCGTAGCTGGCGATGTTGAACGGCACGCCCAGGAAGACGTCTGCCGAGCGCTGGTACAGCTGGCAGGACAGCTTCCCGTCAGCCACGAAGAACTGGAACAGGCAGTGGCAGGGCGGCAGCGCCATGTCCTCGACCTCGGCCGGGTTCCAGGCCGAGACGATGTGGCGGCGGCTTGCCGGGTTGGTCTTCAGGCCTTCGACCACGGCGGCGATCTGGTCGATGACCCGGCCGTCGGGTGCGGTCCACGACCGCCATTGCTTGCCGTAGACCGGACCGAGTTCGCCCGCCTCATCGGCCCATTCGTCCCAAATGGAGACCCCGCGCTCCTGCAGCCAGCGGATGTTGGTGTCGCCGCGCAGGAACCACAGGAGCTCCAGGATGATGGACTTGCGATGCAGCTTCTTGGTGGTCAGCAGCGGAAAGCCCTGGGCCAAGTCGAAGCGCATCTGGCGGCCGAAGACGCCGAGCGTGCCTGTGCCCGTGCGGTCCTCGCGCTTCGCGCCGTTGGCCAAGATGTCGCCGAGCAGGTCCAGGTATTGGCGCTCCGGATGGTCCGGGGCGGTCTGGTAGGCCGGCGCTATGGCGGCGTGGGCGTTCATCGAGCTGATTCGTCGCTGATTCGCACGACGTTGGAATGAAGCGATCTCTAATCGCGGGCCATGATCCTGTGGATCATATCAGCCGCTTTTGTGGCCGGGAACAAAATATGAACTCAGGTCACCCGGAAAAACCACCATCGTCCAGGAATTCCTGTTCCCCCGGCGTGGTCACGCGGCCGAACGCCGGGTTTCGGTGCGGGAAGCGGCCGAAGCGGACGATGATGTCACGGTGGAGCGCGGCCCACTTGATGTTGTCGGCGTCGCCGGCCTCGGTGACGAGCGCCAGCCCGAAGTCCTGGTCGGCGATGTTCTCGGAGTGCGCGAAGGGCAGGTAGTAGAAGTTGCGGAAGATCGGATCGACCTGCTGGTCGAAGCCGCGCTCGATGGCGGCGCGAGCGATGGCGCGGGCCTTTGGGTCGGTCGCAAACGCGTGGGCTGAGCCGCGGTAGAGGTTGCGGGGAAACTGGTCGAGCAGGATCAGCAGCGCGAGCGCGCCATCGGCGCTCTCAGCCCAGCCGTCGTATTCGCCGCGGGCGGCGCGGTGGTGCACAGGCTCGAACTTCAGGCGGATGGCCTCGTCGAAGGCCTGGGCCTGCTTGAACCATTTCTCCGGCCCGGCCTGCCGCCAGAAGCCGATCACATCGTTGGGGATCGCCGTCACGGGTCGCGTCCTCGCAGGCAGCCTTTGCGGCCCTGTTGCGCCGCGATTTCGTTCAAGCCCTGTTCAGCGAGCGCTGCAATAGTGCGGACACGGTGGACGCAATTGGCGAGGCCGGATCGGCCCCAGGACTGTAGAAGACATGAAGCCCACACTTACCGCAGCCCTCGTTTTGCTGCTGGCCGCCGGAGCCGGCTCGGCCGCACTGGCGCAGGACCGCGACCACGGCGACCGTGGCGACCGCAGCGGTGTCACTCCTCAGGTTCACCACGGCGGCCCGCCGGTCGGCGCGCCCGGCGTGGGCGGCCAGCCGCACCACCCGATGGGCGGTCCCCAGGGGGCGCCGGGCGCCGGTGGTCCGCCCCCGATGGGAGGCCACGCCTTCCGCGGACGCGAAGCCCCGGTCGGCGCGCCACCCGTGCCTGGCGCAGCTCCCGGCGCGGTTCCTGGCAGCCCTGTCGCAGGGCAGTCGTTCCACGGACGGGACGGCCGCTTCGGCGCACCGCCGACCGCCGGAGGCCCTGCGGCCGCTCAAGCGCAGCGCGGACCGGGCAGCGAGGCTCCGCCGCACTTCATCCACAACGACGCCTTTGACGCCGAGCGCCGACACGACCGCGGCGGCCACGACACCGCCGTCGCTCGGGCCGGCGCCCCGCACGAGATCATCCCGCCGGGTGGCGATCGCGGCTGGGATCGGGATCTCGACGGCCACCGGCCCGGCGATCCCAACTGGTCACGGGACGGCCGGCATGGTCCGCCGCAGCACTGGGAACGGGGCCGCTATCCGCCGGTCTACTGGGCGCAGAACCGCTTCCGCATCGCGCCCTATCGGGCGCCCTATGGCTTCTTCGTCCGCTCCTGGGCGTTCGGCGACTTCCTGCCCTCAGCCTGGTACGCCGAGGACTACTGGCTGGATGACTTCCTGGACTACGGCCTGCCCTATCCGCCGCCCGGCTACGAGTGGGTCCGGGTCGGAGGGGATGCGATGATGATCGACCGTTACACCGGCCGCATCGTCCAGGTGGTGCGCGGGATCTTCTGGTAGCGACTAGGGCCTAGATGTAGCCGGCGGCCCGCAACGCGGTGATCGAGGCCTGCGCCGAGGTGTGGTGGATGAAGAGACCGCCGGCCTCTTCCCAGACGCGCCGGTGCTGGTCGCGGTCGTCGACGAGCACATCGCCGGGGTCGCAATGCTCGCGCTTCAGGGCTGCTTCTGTGGTGATCACCCGAACGCCCGGGAAGTACCGCTCGGCCCAGCGGCGCTTCTGTGGCTCGGCCCAGTGGCCGCCCGGCGGCATGCCTGTGAGGATGATCGGCGCCTTGGCCTTCACCGCGTTGTAGAGCTCGTAGGCGTCGGGCATCGGGTCGAGGTTCTCGAAGAAGCGGTCGGCCCCGGCGAGCCTCCGCCAGAATTCACCGGCGCCGTGGCGCTTTTCGAACACGTCGCTAGGCGCGCCGAGGATGGCCTTGGCGCTTTTGTCGAAGTCGGCGAGGACGCCGTCGCAGTCGAGATAGATCTGTCGCCTCACCCGGCGCGGCACGCCGGGCAGAGGCCACGCGCCTCTAGGGTGACAGAGGCGACCACGTACCCTTTGGCCTGAGCCGCCGCGAGGCCGGGGCTGAGGTCTGGCTCGAACTCCTCGGCCGCGCCGCAGCAGGAGCAGATCAGGAAGGCGGCCGTATGGTTCTCGCCCTCGGCGTCCAGGCGACAGGGCACGAACGCGTTGAGGCTCTCGATGCGGTGGGCGAAGCCCTGGCGCTCGAGGAAATCCAGTGCGCGATAGACGGTCGGCGGCTTGGCGGGCGCGCCGTCCTCGCCATAGGTGGCGATCAGGTCGTAGGCCTTGAGCGGAGCGTCGGCCTCGAGCAGCAGCTCCAGCACCCGGCGGCGAGGTTCGGTCAGGCGCTCCTGGGTGGCTTGGCAGCGCGCCTGGGCGGCGGCCAGGGCGCGACGCAGCGCATGGCCCTTCAGCCCCGGGTGCACCCCCTCCTCGTGATGGCATTCAGCTGCGTGCATCGCCTCAGCTAACCCCGGTCGGCCCCGCGCCGCAACGTTCATTGCGATTGAGTACTTGACGTTATGTTATTTCATAACACAGATGTTATGTTGTAACAGCATAGTTGATCGTCAAGGACCGAGGAACGCGATGACGCGCAAGTCCCTCCTGCTGTTCGCGGCGAGTTCAGCTGTCCTGGCGTGCGGAGCCGCCGCGGCGCAGACAGCGCCAACCACCGGCCAGGTCTCCGAGATCGTGGTCACCGCCCAGCGGCTGGATGCGGCGCGGTCGTCGGTGGAGCCGGCGCTCGGCGCCACCACCTATTCGCTGCCGGAAGCCTTCATCCTCAACCTGCCGGGCGGGGCCAATACCCAACTGAACCAGGTGGTGCTGCAGGCGCCGGGCGTGGCGCAGGACAGCTTCGGCCAGCTGCACATCCGCGGCGACCACGGAAACATCCAGTACCGGCTCAACAACGTGATCCTGCCCGAGGGCCTGCAGGTGTTCGGCCAGACGCTATCTCCCCGGCTGTCCGCCAACATCGACCTGATCACCGGCGCTCTGCCCGCCCAGTACGGCCTGCGGACTGCCGGCGTCCTCAGCATCACCACCAAGACCGGCTTCAAGAACGGCGGAGAGGTCGGGGTCTACGGCGGCAGCCACGGGCTGATCACGCCCTCGATCGAGTACGGCGGCTCGTCCGGCGCCACCAGCGGCTTCTTCTCCGCCAGCTACACCGGCACTGACGTGGGCATTGAGAGCCCGGACGGCCGCGCCACGCCGCTGCACGACCACTCCGACCAGTACCAGGCGTTCGGCTACCTCGACCATATCCTGGACGCCAGCAGCCGCGTTTCGCTGATCGCCGGGACCTCGCAGCAGAAATTCCAGATCCCCAACGTCTCGGGCCTGCGGCCCGACCTTGGGTTCAGCGTGAACGGGATCACGGACGTTCCCTCCGAGCAGCTGAACCAGAACCAGCGGGAAGGGACCAGCTACGCGATCGCCACCTACATGAAGACCACCAAGAAATTCACCGGCCAAGCCTCGATATTCGCCCGCTATTCCGAGCTGCGCTACACGCCCGACGTCACCGGCGAGCTGCTGTTCAACGGCATCGCCCAGGAGGCCCGCAAGACCGCCCTGTCCTTCGGGACCCAGCTGGAAGGCGTCTACACGCTCAATGACGCCCACACGGTTCGGGGCGGCCTGATCGTCTCCACCGACCGCACGACGGGCAAGACCAACTCCCAGGTCTTCGCGCTCGACGAAACCGGCGCGCAGGTCGGCGAGGGGCCGATCACCATCGTCGACGATAGCAAGGCCACCGCCTGGACCTATTCGGTCTATCTGCAGGACGAGTGGACGCTGGCCGACGACCTGACGCTGAACTACGGCCTGCGCTTCGACCAGCTGGAGGCCTTCCGCCACGAGAACCAGCTGTCGCCGCGGATCAACCTGGTCTGGAAGCCCCATGAGGGGACCACCCTGCACGCCGGCTACGCGCGCTACTTCTCGCCGCCACCGTTCGAACTGGTGGCCAGCGAGTCGATCGCCAAGTTCGTCGGCACCAGCGCCGAGGCGCCCGGCACGCAAAACGACCTGCCGAAATCTGAGCGCGACAACTACTTCGACGTGGGCGTCGAGCAGCGGTTCGGCGGGCTGACGCTAGGCCTGGACGGCTACTACAAGGACGCCAAGAACCTGGTGGACGAGGGCCAGTTCGGAGCGCCGATCATCCTGACGCCGTTCAACTACCGCGAAGGCTACGCCAAGGGGATCGAGCTCAGCGCCAACTATGCCGGCGGGCCGGTGAGCGCATACGCCAACCTCGCGCTCTCCCAAGCCAAGGGGAAGGACATCGTCTCGAGCCAGTTCAACTTCAACCCCGTCGACCTGGCGACGATCGCCCAACAGTTCATCTTCCTGGATCACGACCAGACGGTGACCGCCTCGGCCGGCGCCTCCTACAAGTTCGATACCGGAACGCGCGTCTCGGCAGACCTGCTCTACGGGTCGGGCCTGCGCAGGGATGGCGATGTGCCGAACGGCGACCACGTGCCCGATTACACCCAGGTGAACCTCGGCCTCGTGCAGGAGGTCGAAATGGCAGGTGGGCCGCTGACGCTGCGGGCAGACGTCATCAACCTGTTCGACGAGAAGTACGAGATCCGCGACGGAACTGGCGTCGGGGTCGGGGCGCCGCAGTTCGGCCCGCGCCGCGGGTTCTTCGTCGGCGTGGCGAAGGCGTTCTAGCCCAGGTTACCGCTCGTCCCCGCATGCGCGAGGACGAGCGGGATCTGCGCTCTAGACTTCTTCGGTCTCGGAAGGGGCCGGGCCGTCGGCGCGCGGCGCGCGGCGGCGGCGGGGCTTGGGGGCTTCGTCGCTGCTCTCGGCGCGCGGTGCGGGGGCCTGCAGGAAGGCCGGCGCGTGGCTCTCACCGCCTTCGGCGTCACGCAGCACGCGGGTCTTGCGCTCGGCGACCGGCGCGGGCGCCGGGGCGACAAGCGGCTGGGCCTGCGGCTCGACTACGGCGAGCGGATCGCGGGCGGAGTCGCGTTCCGGACGGTCGTCGCGGTTGCGGTCGAAGCGGGGGCGGTCCTCGCGGGGCGGACGGTCGTCACGCGCGGCTCGATCCTCGCGCGGCGGGCGATCTTCGCGGGGCCGGTCGTCGCGGTCGTAGCGGGGACGATCGTCGCGGGGACGGTCTTCCCTGGGGCGATCATCGCGCGGACGCTCGTCGCGTGGACGGTCATCCCTCGGCCGGTCGTCCCGGGGGCGGTCATCGCGCCACGGGCGGTCACGGCGGCCTTGGCCATCGCGGTTGCCGTCACGGTTCTCGTAGCGGGGGCGCTCGTCCCTCTGGCGATCCTCGCGGGGGCGGTCGTCGCGTTGTTGTTGCCCGTCCCGGGGGCGCTGGTCGCCGCCGTTCTCACGGGCCTGCCAAGTCTCGGCAGTTTCGCCGGCTTCGGCCGAAGCGGCATCGGCGGCCTCGGACTGGGCCTGGGCGCCTTCGTCTTCGAAATCGATATCGAAACCGGAGGAGAAGTGGTCGCGGCCGAGGATTTCGCTGGCCGGGCGGGTGGGCTGCATGGCGCGCAGCAGGCGGAAATAGTGCTCGGCGTGCTGCAGGTAGTTCTCGCCGAGGACCCGGTCGCCGGCCGCCGAGGCGTCGCGGGCGAGCTGTTGGTACTTCTCGAAGACGTGCTGGGCGTTGCCGCGGACTTTGGTGCCCTCGGGGCCGTTGGAATCGAACGCCCGGTTGGCGTTCTGGGCCTGGGGCTTGCCGCCGCCGCCACTACTTCCACCGCCGCCACGATTACGGCCGCGCTGGCGCTTCATACCCTTGAAATCTCTCATTATTTGATAACCGTCTTGGTTTCCCTGCGGCCGGGCCCTCTCGGATCGGCCTGCGCTAGTCTTCAGCGGGATCGGGCGCCTGGCCCTTTTTGATGTCGAAGACGCTAATATTCCCCGTCTTCCGCCCGGAAGCTCTTCAAGCGAGAGGCCTTGGAAGCCGTCGCGCCCTATCGGGACTGGTGTGCGCCCTTTCCAGGACGCCTCTACCTGAAGCCGACGATTTTGGGTGGAGACGTTTCTTAAGTAGCGAGTCGGGGTTCGGTTTCCAAGGGATTTTTCGTGCCCGCGACAACCCTGTCGCGGTCGCCGAGGTCGCGCAGGGTCTGCACCTGGGCCGCACCCGCCTCGCGGAACAGGGCCTCGACCGCCGCCTTCTGGTCGTAGCCGATCTCCACGGCGAAGCGTCCGCCCGGCTTCAGCACCCGCAGGATCTCGGGCGCGAGCCTTCGATAGTGCATGAGGCCGTCCGGTCCGCCCTCCAGCGCCACGCGGGGCTCGTGGTCACGGACCTCCGGTTCAAGGCTCTCGATGACCTCGCTGGCGATGTAGGGCGGGTTGGACACCACGAGGTCAAAGCTGTCGTCACCGAGGCCGTCGGTCCAATCGCCGCGGAGCAGGGCGAGGCGGCCGGCGAGGCCCAGGTTGGCAGCGTTCTCACGCGCCACCGCCAGCGCCTCTTCAGAGACGTCGACGCCCAGGCCGCGGGCGGCGGGCCGCTCGGCGAGGATGGAGAGCACGATGGCGCCGGATCCCACGCCAAGGTCGAGCACCGACCAGGACGCGTGTTTGGGGAAGTCGCGCAGCACCCACTCAACGACGGTTTCGGTGTCCGGTCGGGGCGTCAGCACGTCCGGGGTCACGTTCAGCATGATCTTCCAGAAGCCCTTGCGGCCCAGGATGTGGCTGACCGGTTCGCGATGCTCGCGGCGGGAAAGGTAGTCTTCGAGAGTCGCCTCCTGCTCGGGCGTCAGCGCGCGGTAGGGGTCGCCGACGATGTCGGCGCGCGTGGCCCCGGCGGCGGCCTCGACCAGTAGGCGGGCGTCGATCACCGGGCCGGCCAGCCCCGCGGCTTCCAGGCGCTGCTTGGCGCCCTGCCAGGCCTGCAGCAGGTTCAGGCTCATGTCCCGGCCTCCGATGGCGTCGCCCCCCCGGGCGCGGTGACCGCATCGCCCAGACCGACAATGCCGGCCGAGGTGACGCGGATGTAGATCCCACAGTGCAGGTGGCCGTAGGTATCGAACAGCGCCTTGGTGACCTCGAGGTCGCGCTCGGCGGTCGTCGGGTCGACGTGGGTGGCGGCGCAGCGGACGATGGGCTTGAACACCTCGGCCTGGGCCCAGCCCAGCATCAGCCGCTTGCCAGTCCAGCCGGTCTCCGCCCAGGCGGGCCAGCCGTCGACATAGAGGTTGGCGCGGAAGCGCAGGGGGTCGAGCTCGACGCCCATGTGCTGGCTGAGGTCACGCACGCTGGCCAGGTTGACGATCGAGACCTGGCCCAGGGGATGATCGGTGAAGCGCCATTCGCCGGGCGCCTCGACGACCCGCAACGGGCCGGTGGCCTCGTCGCCCAGGAACTCGGTCAGCCACGCGGCGAAAGCCTCGCGGGCGTCTGGCTCCGCGAGGCGGCCGGCGAACTCGCGTCCGTCGGGCGTCGTGGCGTACAGCACCCCCGTCCGATCGTCGAAGCGGGTGCGGGCGGCGGCCACCTTGGCGATGTGGGCCAGCACGGTGAACTGGCGTTTCGGCACGAAGGCGGGGGAGATGGGATCGAAGCCGGATGGGCCGTTCTCCACCGCCCAGGTCCGGTCGAACGGGAAGCCCTCGCCCGGCGCCAGCTGCACGGCGTTCAGCGGCTCAGGCGTGAAGCCCTTCACCGGATGGCGGAAGATGCCTGCGACGTGACCGCTCATATGCGCCCCTTGCCGCATCGCGGCGTGCGCGACAAGCGGAACGGAGCCCGGCTCCCAGGGGTTTGGCCCAGCGTCACCTTGGAGAACGCGGCGTGTCGGGGCGTCCCCTGCCGAAGTCGAGATCGCGCGCCGCGCAGGTGACGAGCGTTGTGCTGAGCGCGCTCCCGTGGGTCGGCCTGGCGGCGATGACCGGGCTTTGGGCGCGGGCTGCGCGCAAGCCGAAGCCGGGCCTGAGCGAGCAGGTCGCGACCACGCCGGAGCGCTTCGAGGCCGCCGAGCCGGGCCGTGGGCGCCTCGCCGAAGCGCCGCACAAGATCCCGCCGCGCGGCTGGCGCGACATCGTCTGGCGGACCTGGCTCGAGATCGGACGTGACCGGCTGCCGGCGGTGGCGGGGGGCATCACCTTCTACAGCCTGTTGGCCATCTTTCCGGCCATCGGGGTGTTCGTCTCGCTCTATGGCCTCTTCGCCGACGTTGACCAGGTGTCGAAGCACCTCGACCAGCTGGCTGGGTTCGTGCCCCAGGAGATCCTGAGCCTCTTGGGCGACCAGATGGTGCGGTTGGCCAGCCAGCGGCATGCGAGCCTGTCGGTGGCCTTCGTGGTCAGCCTCCTGCTCTCGGTCTGGAGCGCCAACACCGGGATGCAGTCGCTGATCGACGGCCTGAACGTCGCTTACGATGAGACCGAGAAGCGCAATTTCCTCGTCCGCCGCGTGCTGACCTACGGCTTCACCTTCGCGGCCCTGGTGTTCCTGACCGCGGTGACCGGCATCCTGGTGGCCCTGCCGATCGTCGCCGAGGCGCTGGAGATCTGGGACTGGTGGGTGATCCCGGTCCGTTGGCTGGCGCTGCTGGCTCTGGCCGGCGGTGGGTTCGCTGCGATCTACCGCTTCGGGCCGTCGCGGGAGATGGCGCGCTGGCGCTGGGTGGGCTGGGGCGCGACCTTCGCAGCTTTGGCTTGGGTGGTGGGCTCGCTGGGCTATTCCTGGTTCCTGAACCACGTGGCCCACTACGACGTGACCTACGGCTCGCTGGGCGCCGTGGTGGGCTTCATGATGTGGATCTGGTTCTCGACCATGATGGTGCTGGTCGGCGCGGAGCTGAACGCCGAGATCGAGCACCAGACGGCGCGGGATTCGACAACCGGGGCGCCCTTGCCCATGGGCGCGCGGGGCGCGGCGATGGCCGACACGGTGGGCCTGCCGTTCGAGGGCGTGCGGAGGCTCTGGGGAAGCGCTGAGGCGAGGCTGGGGAAGCTGGTGGGCGGGAGGCCCACGGCGGCGGCACCTCCGCCTGCCGGGAAAGATCGCGTCAGCCGAACTCGTCCTCAAGCGCCGACAGCCTCGCCGCCTGGTCTTCGGCGATGAGCGGACTGATGACCTCGTCGAGGGCTTCGCCTTCCAGGACCTTGGGCAGGTTATAGAGGGTCAGGTTGATGCGGTGGTCGGTGACCCGGCCCTGCGGGAAGTTGTAGGTGCGGATCCGCTCTGAGCGGTCGCCGGAGCCCACCTGGCTCTTGCGGGCGTCGGAGCGGGCGGTGTCGAGCGCCTCGCGCTGCTGGTCGTAGAGCTTGACCTTGAGGGCCTTCATGGCGCGCGCGCGGTTCTGGTGCTGCGACTTTTCCGAGGAGGTCACCACGATGCCGGTCGGCAGGTGGGTGATGCGGACGGCCGAGTCGGTCTTGTTGACGTGCTGGCCGCCGGCTCCGGACGAGCGGTAGGTGTCGATGCGGATGTCGCCGTCCTTGATGTCGATCTCGACGTCCTCGGGCTCCGGCAGGACGGCGACGGTGGCGGCGGAGGTGTGGATGCGCCCCTGGGCCTCGGTGGCCGGGACGCGCTGCACGCGGTGCACGCCGCTCTCGAATTTCAGCCGGCCGAAGACGCCGTCGCCTGTCACGGCGGCGATGATCTCCTTGAAGCCGCCGGCTTCGCCTTCCGACATGCTGTCGACCTCGACGCGCCAGCCCTGCAGGGCGGCGTAGCGCTGATACATGCGGAAGAGGTCGCCGGCGAAGAGGGCGGCCTCGTCGCCCCCCGTGCCGGCGCGGACTTCCAGGATGGCCGAGGCGTTCTCGTCCTTGTCCTTAGGCGCGAGCAACAGGGCCACGTCGCGCTCCAGCACCGGCAGGCGCTCCTTCAGCGCGTCGAGCTCGTCACGGGCCATAGCGGCCATGTCGGCGTCGCCGCCGGCGGCCATCTCCTCGAGCTCGGGAGCCTCATCGCGGGCGCGCTGCAGGGCCTGGACCGCGTCGACCACCGGCTTCAGCTCGGCGTGCTCCTTGCCGAGGCGCACGATCTCCTGACCGTCCGTCGCCGCGCCCATGCGCGCCTCGATCTCGCGGAAGCGGTCGAGAACCTGATCGAGCCGGGCCTGGGGAAGTCGCAAGGGTCTGGACGCCTTTTCAGAAGGGGAGCTTCCTTAGCGTTCCCCTGGCCGCTTGCCAAACATGACGGGAACAAGTGGAGAGCCCATGTACCACGAGGGGAACCGCGCTCTGCAAGACGCCTTCGGCAGCCGCGCGCTCGCCGACCGGCTGGACCAGAAGCTCCGGCGCGACCGGTTCAACGACGACGACGCGGCCTTTATCGGCTCGCTGGGGTTTTTCTTCCTGGCGACGGCGGACGCCGAGGGCCGCCCCGACTGCTCGTTCAAGGGCGGGCCGCCGGGCTTCGCGAGGGTGATCGCGCCGGACCTGCTGGTGTTCCCGGACTACGACGGCAACGGCATGTTCAAGAGCCTGGGGAACCTGGGCGTGAACCCCAACGTCGGGATCCTGTTCCTGGCGTTCGGCGAAGCGCCGAAGCGGTTGCGGGTAAACGGGACCGCGCAGGTGGTGGGCGACGACCCAGCGGTGGCGCAGGTCCCCGGGGCGCAATTGCTGATCAAGGTGACGCCGGTCGATATCTTCCCGAACTGCCCGCGCTATGTGCCGAACCTGCAGCTGGTCGAGCCCTCAGCCTATCTGCCGGACGCCGATACCCCGCCGCTGGAGCCGAAGTGGAAGAGCTTCGAGATCTTCTCCGACGTGGTGCCGCCCAGGCGGCGGTGACATAGGAACGACAAAGGCCCCCACCGTCGCCGGCAGGGGCCTCTTCCGTGCGCCAGTGGCGCAGAAGCGATTAGACGCGGACGCCGCTCAGGGGGGCGTTGCCGAAAGCTCCGAGCTTGACGTTGCCGGTCATGGCGTCGCCGTTCACGGTGGCTTCGAACTCGAGCGTCATGGGCATCGGCTGGGTGATGGCCGCGCTCCAGGTGAGGGTGTCGCCCGCCACCTTGCCGCTGATCTCGCTGTCGCCCATGCGGCCCGACGTCTTGCCGGTGAAGGTGTCGCCGCTGGTGGTGATCGAGGCGTTCACTTCCTGCGCGCCCATGGGCGTGTTGATGGTGATCTTCCAGTTGCCGTCAGCGGACATATGTCCCTCCCAAAAAATGGTGGCGGCACCTAAGCGCGGAAGTGAAGCCTGTGCAAGAGTGACGCAGGCGTCACTTTTATGACTATTCCGCAGCCTGCGCGACGGCCTGTAGTTCGGCGGCCTTGGCTTCGACCAGTTCGACGATGTGGTCGACCATCGCGTCGTTATCCATCTTGTGGTCCGGACGGCCGGCCACATAGACCATGCCCGCGCCCTTACCGCCGCCGGTGAAGCCCAGGTCGGTCATCAGGGCCTCGCCAGGGCCGTTCACCACGCAGCCGATGATCGACAGGCTGAGCGGGGTCGAGATGTGCGCCAGGCGGGCCTCCAGGGCCTCCACCGTCTGGATCACGTTGAAGCCCTGACGCGCGCAGGATGGGCAGGCGATGATGTTGACGCCGCGGTGGCGCAGGCCCAGCGACTTCAACATATCGAAGCCGACCTTGATCTCCTCGACCGGGTCGGCGGCTAGCGAGACGCGGATGGTGTCGCCGATGCCGGCCCAGAGCAGGCTGCCCATGCCGATCGACGACTTCACGGTCCCAGTCCTGAGCGCGCCGGCCTCGGTGATGCCCAGGTGCAGCGGACAGTCGATGGCCTCGGAGAGTAGCTGGTAGGCGGCGACCGTCATGAAGATGTCCGACGCCTTCACGCTGATCTTGAACTCGTGGAAGTCGTGGTCCTGCAGGATGCGGGCGTGGCGCAGCGCGCTCTCGACCATGGCGTCAGGGCAGGGCTCGCCGTACTTTTCTAGGAGGTCACGTTCCAGGGAGCCGGCGTTGACGCCGATGCGCATGGAGCAGCCGTGGTCGGAGGCGGCCTGGATCACCTCGCGCACCCGATCGGGCGAGCCGATGTTGCCGGGGTTGATGCGCAGGCAGGCGGCGCCCGCCTCGGCGGCCTCGATGCCGCGCTTGTAGTGGAAGTGGATGTCGGCCACGAGCGGGACCTTGGCCGCTTTGGCGATAGTCTTGAGCGCGGCGGTGGAGTCCTCGTCGGGGCAGGAGACGCGGACGATGTCGGCGCCGGCCTCCTCGAGCTGCCGCACCTGGTCGATGGTCGCGGCCGCATCGGCGGTCAGCGTGTTGGTCATCGACTGGACGGTGATGGGCGCGTCGCCGCCGACCTCCACCGAGCCCACGCGGATCTTGCGGCTGGGCCGTCGCTGGATCGCCCGCCAGGGGCGGATGGAGGTGTGGTCCTGGACGTGGTCTTTGGCGCTCATGGCCCGCGGAAAATAGGCTGTCCCGCCCGCGAACCCAAGCCGGCATCTGAACGCAGGGCCAGCAGGGCTACTCCGCCAGCTTGTTCAGTGAGACCTGGGCGGCGGGGAGGACGCCCTTGGACTGGCTGGCGACGAACACCTGGAAGCTGTCGGGCTCGGAGACCGTGGCGGTGAGGCCGGCGATCTGCGGGACACGATAGGCCTCGCCGGCCGCGAACTGGCGCGCGAAGTAGATCGAGCCGTCCTGGCCGCGCACGATCAGCGAGGCGGACTTAAGCGCCTGCAGGGTGACGGTGGAGGGCTGCGGGGCCGGCGCGCCGTAGATCTGGCCGTTGGGGACGAAGACTGGCGGCAGGGTCTTGGGATCGACCGCCGCCTCGCCGTCGGCCTTCAGCGCGGGCTTTGGCGCGGTTGTGGCCGAGCCGTCGGTCGTCTCAGCATCAGGCAGGCCGGGGGTCTGGTAGAGAGGCGGCGTGGTGGATTCCACCGGCGCGGGCAGGGGGCCGCCAAGCGAGACAGGGCCGGGCTTTTGCCCCTCCAACGCCAGGGCCGTGGACTTGGCCGACGCGGTCGGTGAAGGCGGGGCGTTGGCGTTCATCGCGCGTTGGGCGACGTTCCACAGGATGATCGCGGCCAGGATCACCACCACGCCGGCAATGATCGCCACGGCTCTGCGGTCCCGGGTTTCGCCGACGCCGACGGGCGCGCGCAACGGCTCGTCCAGCACCGGCTCGTCGGCTTTGAAGCGCTCGACGGCGGCCTCGGCGTCGAGCCCCAGGGCGTCTGCATAGGCGCGGATATAGCCGATGGTGAAGGGCCGGGAGGGCAGGCGGTCCAGCCGCAAGGCCTCGAGGTCGGCGAGGTAGGCGCGCCGGATGCGGGTGGACTCGGCGAGCTCGTCCAGCGTCAGGCCGCGGAACTCGCGGACAGCTCTCAGCGCCTGGCCGATGTCGGCGCCGGACTGCAAGGTCGGAGCATAGACGTCGTTGGCCACCGGACGAGCCCCTAGATCTCGACGTAGATTTTGCGGGCCAGGGTTTCGATTTCGTTGCGGACCGATCCTGCCCCGCTCTTCAACAACGCCGAAACCCCTCGGCGCGCTGCCTCGCGGTCGCACGAGAGCACCATCTGCTTGACCGGGCCGACGCCGGCGGGCGGCATGGAAAGGCGATCGAAGCCCAGAGCGACCAGGGCGAAGGCCTCCAGCGGACGGCCGGCCATCTCGCCGCAGACGCTGACCGGGGTGCCGGTTTCGGCGCAGGCTCGCTGAATCTGCTCGAGCACTCTGAGCGCCGGCGGGGACAGCGGGTCGTAGCGCTCCGCCGTGCGTGGATTCCCGCGGTCGGCGGCGAAGATGTACTGCATCAGGTCGTTGGTGCCGACGCTGACGAAGTCGGTCATCGGCAGGAGCGCGTCGAGGTGCCAGACCAGGGACGGCGCCTCGATCATCGCGCCGACGTCGAGGCGCGAGGGCGCCTTGCGACCGCGACGCTCGGCCCAGGCCAGTTCAACATCGACCATGGCGCGGGCGGCGCGGAATTCGTCCACGTTGGCGACCAGCGGGAACATGATGCGCAGCTGGCGGCCGCGGGCCGCGGCGATCAGGGCCCGCAGTTGCAGCCGCAGCAGGGCGGGGCGATCGAGGCCCATGCGGATCGCCCGCCAGCCGAGCGCCGGGTTATCTTCCCGCTCGACCTGCATGTAGGGCAGCACCTTGTCGCCGCCGAGGTCGAGGGTGCGGAAGGTCACCGGCAGATCGCCGGCAGCGTCCATCACTCGCTCGTAGAGGGCGGTCTGGGCGTCCTTCTTGGGCATCTCCTCGGCGACCATGAACTGGAATTCGGTGCGGAAGAGGCCGATGCCCTCCGCGCCGGTCTCGCCCAGGATGTCGAGGTCGACGTCGAGGCCGGCGTTCATCAGCAGGGTGATCTTCGCCCCGTCGCGGGTAAAGGCAGGGGTGTCGACCAGCTTGGCGAACTCGGCGCGCTGCTGGCGGCGCACGTCGATGCGGGCCTGGATGGCCTTCACGACGTCGGTCCGCGGGCGCAGGTAAGCCTCTGCAGTCTCAGCGTCGACGATCACCGCGTCGCCCTCGGACACCCGATCGCGCAGGCCTGCGAGGCGCCCGACGCAAGGGATGTCGAGGGCGCGGGCGACGATGGCGGCGTGGCTGGCCGCCGAGCCTTCCTCCAAGAGGAGGCCGCGCAACTTCTTGCGGTCGTATTCCAGAAGGTCGGCCGGCCCAAGGTTCCGGGCGATCAGGATGGCGTTCTCGGGCAGCTCGCGGGCTGTATGGCCATCGCCGGCCAGGTGACGCAGCAGCCGGTCGTTGAGGTCTTCCAAGTCGTGCAGCCGCTCGCGCAGATAGGGGTCACGGGCCTGGCCGAGGCGGGCGCGGTGTTCGGAGCGCACACGCTCGACGGCGGCCTCTGCGGTTAGGCCGTTGGTCACCGCGTCCTGCAGGCTGCGCAGCCAGCTCTGAGAGTGGGCGAACATCCGATAGGTCTCGAGCACCTCGAAGGAGGCGTCGACCAGGCCGGCGTTGCCCTCCAGCATCTGGTCGATCTGGGCCTGCAGACTGTCGATGGCCGCGCCCAGACGCGCCTCCTCGGCGACCACGTCGTCGGACAGCAGCTGGGAGGGGGCCACCGGCGGCTCGTGCAGGACGGCCACGCCGTAGGCCAGGCCATCGCCGAACTTGGAGCCCTTGAGCCGCTCCGGCCGGTGGGGCGCGATCTCGACGCCCTTGAGCTCGGCTTCTCCGATCAGCTCGCCGGCGGCGACCATCTCGGCCAGCACCATGGCGACGATCTGCAGGTCTTCGACCTCGTCCTCGGTGTAGACGCGGGCGGTGCGGTTCTGGACGACAAGGACGCCGATAGAGCGGCCGCCGCGAAGGAGCGGCACGCCCAGGAAGGCGTGGTAGGGGTCTTCGCCGGTTTCCGGGCGGTAGGAGAAGGCCGGGTGCTCGGGGGCATCGGCCAGGTTCAGCGGCCGACCGAGCTTCATGATCTCGCCCACCAGCCCCTCGCCCGGCTTCATGCGGGTGACGTGGACCGCGTTGGGATCGAGACCCTCGGTGGCGAACAGCTCCATGTCGCCAGCCGCGCGGCGCATGTAGAGCGAGCACACTTCGGCGACCATGGACCGGGCGATGATGCGCACGACCATGTCCAGGCGCGTCTGCGCAGGGCCACCCCCGGCGAGGGCCTCCCGGATCTGCCGAAGCAGACTGCGCTGACCGCGGATCGCTACGCCTGGAACCGCCATGGGGCCGCCGCGTCCTCCCGAATGCTTTTTCGCGTCCTAGCAGGTTTATGTCTCTGAACGGAGACGGAAAGGGGTGATTGCGGCGTTAACCGCCTTTGCCCGGCAATCGGGCGCCCGCGCTTGAGCTTTTCTGTGGACGGACGCATCGTCCCGCTAACGAAGCAACCAAGATCGTCTGGGGGGACGCCATGCTGCGGAAATGGGGCTTCTTCATTCTGGGGCTGGTGCTGATCCTCAGCGGATCCTACCTGGCCCACGCCGTTCAGACCTCCGGCGGCGTCGTGCTGAAGGAGGTTCGGTTTCCCGGCGACGGAGGGCTGACCCAGTCCGGCCTGCTTTATGTGCCGGCGAGCGCCACGGCGGGGCATCCGGCGCCAGCGGTGCTGGCCAGCCACGGCTACATCAACACCCGCGAGATGCAGAGCCCGTTTGCGATCGAGCTCGCCCGGCGCGGCTTCGTGGTGCTGGCCATGGACATGGTCGGCCACGGCTATTCCGACGGCGCGGTGGGCCAGTCGAAGGACCTCGGTGGCCCAGCGGCGCTGCGCTTCCTGCAGAGCCTGCCGTTCGTGGACCGCGGCAACATCGGACTCGAGGGCCATTCGATGGGCGGGGTCCCGGTAATGTCGGCGGCCGCCTCGCAGCCGGACGGCTATCGCTCGATCGTGCTGGAGGGCTCGACGCCCGGCTTCCTGGGGGCCAAGTCGCCGGCCAATCCAAAGGACCTGGCGGTGGTGTTCGGCCAGTACGACGAGTTCGCGCCCCTGATGTGGGGCGTGCCGAAGGGCGCGCTGGTGGGCCAGTCGCCGAAGCTCGCCAAGGCGTTCGGCGTCGAGGGCCCGGTGATCCCCGGCAAGATCTACGGGACGATCGCCGACGGGACCGCGCGGGTGCTCGAGAACCCGCCGGTGACGCACCCGTGGGAGCACTTCAGCCGGGCCGGCGTCGGCGGGGCCGTCGACTGGTTCGAGAAGACGCTTGCCGGCGAGGCCAACCCCCTGCCGCCGGCCGACCAGATCTGGCTCTGGAAGGACATCGGCACGGCGCTCGGCTTCGTGGGCTTCATCCTCCTGCTGATCGGAGCTTTCGAGGGGCTGCTGACGCTGCCGGTGTTCGCGACCCTGAACCAGCCGGCCCAGCCGGTGGCCGAGCGGCGCGGCGGCAAGTGGTGGCTGGCCTTCGTGCTCACCGCGGCGGTCCCCGCCCTGACCTTCTATCCTCTGATGAAGCTCGGTGTGTTCTTCTTCCCGATGCAGCTCTTCCCGCAGTCGGTCCACAACCAGTTGATCGTCTGGGCGCTGATCAATGCGTTGATCACGGTGGTGCTGAGCCTGGCGCTGAGGGGCGGCAAGCCGGTGTTCACGACTGACTGGCCGAAGTCGGCGGCGATCGCGGCGGCGACCGTCGCCGTCGGCTACCTGTCGCTGGTGCTGGTCGATGCCGTGTTCAAGGTCGACTACCGCTTCTGGGTGCTGGGACTGAAGCCGCTGGATGGCCGCCATGCCTTGATGGCGATCCCCTATCTCGTGCTCTGGGCGGTGTTCTTCCTGGTGGCGCTGCGCGCGCTGGCGGCGAACCTCGCCGTCAAGGGCGAGGGCTTCCTGATGCAGACCGGCGGCTGGAAGATCGCCATGTGCCTGGGCTTCGTCGTTCTGCTGATTGTGCAGTACGCGACGCTATTCCAGACGGGGCTGCTGTTCACGCCGAGCGAGCCCCTGAACACCATCGTGGCGATCCAGTTCGTGCCCCTGCTGGCGGTGGTGGGCGCGATCGCGGCGGTGACCTACAGGCGCACCAATTCTTACGTCCCGGGCGCGCTAATCTGCGCCCTGTTGCTCAGCTGGTATGTGACGGCCGGCACAGCAACGCACTGGTACCCGGGATTCAAATTGCCAACGGCGGCGGCGCGCTCGCGATAGGGCTCCGCCGCCCCTATCTTCGCAAGGCCCCGGCGCGCCGGGCGCTGAGCGCCCGGCTCTTGCTGTAAGGGTTTGGGGCCACCCCGAGTCCGGAGCCTGTGTGACGCGGTCCCTCGAACTGACTGAGAACGGGTGGGCGGACCTGCTCGCGGACGGCCGGCTGCCGC
>DASXKT010000005.1:0-9282 GCA_036496685.1 Phenylobacterium sp. | reverse complement strand
CCTTGCGGACGAGTTCGCCGCCCTGCTTGTTCAGGCAGGCCGCCATCAGGCCCGGCTGTAGTTCATCGAGCTGGTAGCAGGGATTGCGCAGGCCCGTGACCTGGACGACCGCCGTCGCGCCGAGCCGCAGGATCGCACCGGTCGAAAGACCCAGGAGGTCGATGCCGAGGGTGGTGACGTTTTCACCCATGAGGCCCGGCATAATCGCAAAGCCTTTGCCCGCCAGTTCCTCAAAGAGCTCGGCGTGAAGCAGGTGGACCTGGCGAAGGTTTGGCTGAAGCGGATCGCGGCGCCAGCGGCTGCGGTGCTTCACGGTGGCGCCGCAATGGGCGTCGCCCTCGACGCCCTCCCCGGCCAGCAGCCGAATGACCGGCCGGTTGGTCTTGTTGACCCCGTGCGCCGGCTTGGAACTGACCGCGACGACCTCAGCACTCAATAGACAACTACGCTCCGGATGCTCTCGCCTTTGTGCATCAGATCGAAGGCCTCGTTGATCCGCTCGAGCGGCAGGGTGTGGGTGATCATCGGATCGATCTCGATTCTGCCGTCCATGTACCAATCGACGATCTTCGGGACATCCGTCCGGCCCCGGGCGCCCCCGAAGGCCGTGCCTTTCCAGACCCGGCCGGTGACGAGCTGGAACGGCCGCGTCGCGATCTCCTTGCCGGCCTCGGCCACGCCGATGATCACGCTCTCGCCCCAGCCGCGGTGACAGGCTTCCAGGGCCTGGCGCATGACCTCGGTGTTGCCTGTGCAGTCGAAGGTGTAGTCCGCCCCGCCATCAGTGAGCCGGACGAGGTGGGCCACGAGGTCACCATCGACGGTCTTGGGATTGACGAAGTGGGTCATGCCGAAGCGGCGCCCCCACTCTTCCCGGGCGGGATTGATGTCGACGCCGACAATCATCGCCGCGCCTACCATCTTGGCGCCCTGGATGACGTTGAGCCCGATCCCGCCCAGACCGAACACCACGACATTGGCGCCAGGCTCGACCCCCGCCGTGTTGACGACCGCGCCGACGCCCGTCGTCACGCCGCAGCCGATGTAACAGGCTTTGTCGAAGGGGGCGTCGGCGCGGATCTTGGCCACCGCGATCTCAGGCAGGACCGTGTAGTTCGAGAAGGTCGAGCAGCCCATGTAGTGGAAGACCGCCTTACCCTTGTAGGAGAACCGGCTGGTCCCGTCGGGCATCAGGCCCTTGCCCTGGGTGGCGCGGATCGCGGTGCAGAGGTTGGTCTTGCGCGAGAGGCAGCTTTTGCACTGCCGGCATTCTGGCGTGTAGAGCGGGATGACGTGATCACCCGGCTTCACGCTGGTCACGCCAGGCCCGACCTCGACCACCACACCCGCGCCCTCGTGACCAAGGATCGAGGGGAACAGGCCCTCCGAATCCAAGCCGTCGAGGGTGTAGGCATCCGTATGGCAGACGCCGGTCGCCTTGATCTCGACCAGCACTTCGCCGGCGCGCGGGCCGTCGAGATCAAGCTCAACGATCTCCAGCGGCCGCTTGGCCTCGAACGCGACGGCGGCGCGGGTCTTCATGGCAGGCCTCTGACTGTTGGATTTGGCGGCGACCATTTCGCATGCGCACGCACTTGTGAAGGCCTGCTGCGTCGCCGGAGCGGTGGACCGCAACAGACACGCTTGATCGGCGTTACCGCGATATGGGCGAACTCCATGATCTCACCGACGACGAACGCGACCTCCTTTTGACGGCCCTTGAGTATCCGCTCGTGGATCGCGATCCGTTGACCATGGGTGTTTGCGCCAGGCTTTGCGGACGCCGGCTGCTGCAGCGCGCAGGAAGCGCGGCCATGGCCAACGGCTGGCGCGGCTCGCCCTTCGCTTTTGTGCTTACCCCCGCCGGCTGGAACCTGGCCATGGCCGAGCGGCGTCGGACGCCGGCGCGCCGCGCCGGTTGACGCCAGGCTTGGGTTCCGGGGCCGCCCCGGTGTATGCGGCCCGCGATGGCTCTTGAAGACCTCACCGAGGAAATCCTGATCGACGCTCGCGGCCACCGCTGCCCGGTGCCGACCTTGCGGCTGCGCAAAGCTCTGGAAGCTGCGCCGCCCGGCGCGCGCGTGCGACTGCTGGCCGACGATCCGATGGCGCGGATCGACGTGCCTCACTTCGCCGCCGAGGCCGGGGTCTTGATCCTGTCCCGCGAAGAGCTGGGCGGCGGCTTCAGCTTTTTGGTCGCGAAACAATAGGCTCCTCACCGCGCAAGTCCGTCAGGATCGGCCGCGCGGAATGGGCGTCGATTGCGATCTCCACTTCCGTCGCCAGGGCTCCGCCGAAGAAGATCGCGTTCACGTTCCACGACAGCCAGATCAGGAAGACCACGACCGTGGCGATCGAGCCGTAGGTCGCGCCCAGCTGGGCGATCTCCTCGACATAGAACGCCGTGGCCCAGGAGGCGAATAGGCACAGGACCGCTGCGCTCACCCCTCCGATCAGCGACGCTCGCCAATCGACGGGTCGCCGCGACATAGCCCAGCGGTAGACCAGGCTCATGCCGAGCGTCATGAACACGCTGGCCCAAGTCCACTCGCTGTAGAGCCAGGAGACGCCGCGCAGCGGACGCAGGTCGAAGGCTGAGCCCATGACCCGAAGGCCGAAGAACACCGCCGAGACGACCGCCATCATCGCAAAGGTCGCGATCAGGACCACCAGGGCCAGCAAGTTGAAGCCGACGAAGCCATGTGGCTCGTCCTCGTTGTGGATGAACGACAGGCCGGCCAGCATGGCTTTGAAGCCTCGGTGGGAGGCGTAGAGCCCGACGAGGAGCGCGACCACGCCCTGCGCGGACATCGCCGCATGGGGAGCGTTTGCGAGCCGCACCAGTTCGCCCTGCACGATGTCCCGGGCGCCTGCCGGGATCACCTGCGACAGGATTTCGCCCTCCTTCGCAGCTTGGACAGGGTCTGAGAGCAGGCTGTAGAGCGCAACCAGGATCGCGAGCGCCGGAAAGATCGCCAGCAGGCTGAAGAACGAAACGCCGCCCGTGTAGAGCATCACGTCTCGGCCCCAGAGTCGCGTCAGCGCCCGACCGAAGGTCGCCAGGGAGATCCGCAGCCAGTGAAGGGGATCTGCTGCGGCTCGAAGGCGAGAGAGGAACTGCGTGGCCGCCATCGGCCGGAAGGTGCTGAGGAACGCGGGCTGTTGCAAGACGCCGCTGAAGATTTCCGCCCGAAGTGTCGGCCCCAGGTTGCATGGTTCGTCGTAGCGAACGTAAGCCGGGCCCCTCGCCCAGGCCCGTGGACAACGAAAGAGAGACCACAATGCGTGTGATGGTGATCGTGAAGGCCAATCCGGAATCGGAAGCCGGAGCTCTGCCGAACCCGGACATGATCGAGAAGATGGGGGCCTATAACAACGAACTCATCGCGGCCGGCGTGATGCTTGACGCCGGCGGCCTGCAGTCCAGCGCCAAGGGCGCGAGGATTAGCATCCGGCGCGGCCAAGCTGTGGTCACCGATGGCCCGTTCGCCGAGACCAAAGAGTTGATCGGCGGCTATTGGGTATGGCAGGTCAAGTCGATGCAGGATGCCATAGACTGGGCTCGCAAGGCGCCGAGCGACGGCGACAAGGAGTTCAACCTGGAAATCCGCCCCTTCTTCGAGCCCGAGGACTTCGCCGAGGTGGCTTCGCCCGAATTGATCGCCCAGGAGCAGGGCTGGCGCGAAGAGCAGGCCAGCAAGGCCCCAAAGGCTTCAGCCTAAAGTAGAACCCCCATGCCCAAACGGCGCGCCACCTTTGCGGGTGACGCGCCGCCCGATGGGCGTGTCGTTCCATCAGGTCACTCGCCGCTTCGAGGGACGGGAGAGCGCGACGAACAACCTAGGGTGAGATTGCGATTCCCAGGCTGAACCCAACCTGAACGTGTCCGTCAGGAAGCAGTGTCTTTCACACCTGTGTCGGCCGTGTCGACCTCGGCGGGAGACAGTCCCCAATCCAGCAGAACCTCGCGATCATGAGCGCCGATCGCGGGCGGCGGGCCCTGGATGGCGCCCGGCGTGACCGAGAAGCGTGGGGCTGGCGCGGGCTGGGTGACTCCCGCGACCTCGAGAAAGGTCTGGCGCGCAGCGTTGTGCGGATGGCGCGGCGCCTCGTCGAGGTCCAGCACCGGGGCGAAGCAGACGTCGGACGCGTCCATGATCTCGCACCATTGGGCTTGGGTCTTGGTGGCGATGACCTTTGCGAGCTTCTCGCGTAGCTGCGGCCAGGCGCTGCGGTCCATCTGGCGGGCGAAGTCGGGATCGGTGATTCCGGTCTTCTCGAGCAGGAGCGCGTAGAACTGCGGCTCGATGGAGCCGATCGAGATCCACTTGCCGTCGGCGCATTGGTACGTGTCGTAGAAGTGCGCACCGCCGTCGAGGAGGTTCTCTCGTCGGGACTCCTTCCACGCCCCCGAGGCCTTGAAGCCGTAGAACATGGCCATCAGCGAGGCCGCCCCGTCGCTCATGGCGCAGTCGATCACCTGCCCGCGACCGGTCTCGCGCGCCTGAATGACGCCGGCCAGAAGCCCGAAGGCCAGGTAGAGCGCGCCGCCTCCGAAGTCGCCGACCAGGTTGAGGGGTGGCACCGGCTTGTCGGCCGTGCCGATTGCGTGGAGAGCGCCGGTGATGGCGATGTAGTTCATGTCGTGGCCGGCGGCGTTGGCGTAGGGGCCGGTCTGGCCCCAGCCGGTCATCCGGCCGTAGACCAGCTTGGGATTGCGCTTCAGGGCGACATCGGGGCCCAGCCCAAGACGCTCCATCACGCCGGGCCGGAAGCCCTCGAACACCGCATCGGCCTTCTCCAGCAGCTTGAGGCAAGTCTCGATCGCCGCGGGGGACTTCAGGTCCAGGGCCACCGAACGGCGTCCGCGCGAGGTGATGTCCGTCGGCGCGCCGCCCCGGCCACCTTGGCGATCGATGCGCACGACGTCCGCGCCCAGGTCGGAGAGCAGCATTCCGCAGAATGGGCCCGGGCCGATCCCGGCGAATTCGACGATCTTCAGGCCGGTAAGCGGTCCTTGGCGCATTGGCGTACTCCCTTTTCCGCCATTTAAGCGCCTTGCCCTGCCGTCAGCCAACCTCTCCTAGCGGACCGTGTAGCCCCGACCGTTCATGCAGGCGCTGAGCGCGCGGTTGAAGGCGTCCATGTTCTGCGCCTGGCGGTCGTTGGCCCTGGAGTTTTGGTTGTGCTGCCGGACCCCGCCGATCAGCCCGCCGACCGCCGCGCCGGCCACCGCACCCCTCCCCGCGTTTGCATTGAACGACCCGGCCACCCCGCCGACGGCGCCGCCCGCGAGCGCCCCTTTCGCCACCCCGCCGGTCCTCTCTGGCGGGGCCTGGGCAAGCGACGGGTCGAAGCCCGTCTGCTGGACCGCCCATTGATGACAGGCGTGTCGGTCGCTGTTCTGCCGCTTTTGGCTCTGGCCCTTGGCCGGATAGAAGACCGGCTGCGCAGAAGCGGACGACGCGACCATCGACGCGGCGACCAGAACTACGGCGAGGCGAATCGACGGCGACCTCAAGGGCTTCTCCTTTGTGTTCAGGAGCGCCGATTTGGGGCGACGAGCCCGCGCCGCGATATCCGGTGTTTCCCCTAGATGCGGCTGCGGGTCTGGTTGGAGCCAGACCCGATCAGCCGCCGCCAGGCAGAGACTGCCCGTCATCGACAACGATCAGGCTGCCGGTGATCGCCGAAGCTGCGGGCCCCGCCAGCATGAGGAAGGCGGCGTCCAGGTCGCTTTCCTGCATCAACCTGCGGCGCGGGAAGCCCTTGAGCTGCTTTTGTCCGCCCTCGGTCGGCCACCAGTGGCTATTGATGTCGGTGTCGATGTAGCCCGGGGCCAGCGCGTTGACGGCGATTCCGCGCCGCGCCCACTCCCGCGCCATTCCGCGGGTCATCATCGCAACCGCCGCCTTCGAGCCGCAGTAGACCGACAGGCCCGGCAGAACGGTCTGGCTGGCAATGGAGGCGATGTTGACAATACGCCCTGCCCCGCGCTCGGCGACGCCGGAGGCGATCATGCGCCTGGCCGCTTCCCTCGCCGCGAAGAATGTTCCCCTAACATTGACGGCGAACGTCTGGTCGAAGTCCTCGATCGAGATATCCAGCGCGAGGCCGTCGCCGCCCACCCCGGCGTTGTTGATCAGGATCGAGATCGGCCCCAGCGAGGCCTCGACCTCATCCAGCGCAGGCCCGATGGCGGCGGCGTCAGCCACGTCCAACCGCAGGGCCATGGCGCGATGGCCGTCGCCGGCCAACTCGCCCGCCAGGGCCTCAACCTTGTCCAGCCGACGCGCGGTCACGGCGACCGCTGCGCCCTCTTTCGCCAGCAGGCGGGCGAAGTGCGCGCCCAAGCCGCCGGACGCCCCGGTCACCACGGCGACCTGACCCTGCAGTGATCCACCCAAATTCAATCCCCTTAACCTTTCACGACCTGTTGCAACTTACGCTTGCCGTCTAAGTTGGCGCGGCTCGATTCCTGTTTTCAGTCGAAGTCGGGCGCAGAGGAAGGGGTCTTATGTCCGCAGCCGTCCAGGCGCGAATTCTGATCGTCGCGCGGGACGACACCCTAGCGGGCCCCCTCGCCGAGGGATTGGACCGTCTTGGTTGGCGCACGATCACCGCCCGCGGACGCTTCGCCGCCGTCACCGCGATCACCGACCTGCAGATCGAGGGCGCGATCATCGACCTGCGAGGCGTAGGCGAAGAGGCGCTCGGCCTTGCGCGCCGCCTGAAGGCTGCCTGCGCGCCCCGTCGGCTGCCGGTCATTGCCATCGGCGATCCCGATCCGATCCTGGAGACCTACGGCTTCGACGTGACCTTGGCGGCGCCCCTGCACCCGGCGCAGGCCGCCATGCGCTTGGAGACCCTGGTTCGCACCGCCGTCGCCGAGGAGGAGTTCCAGCTCCGCTCGGAGACCTTCGCCGACTTCGACCGCAAGCTCGAGCCGCCCGAGACCGACGTCAGCCCCTATCGCGTGCTAGCCATCGGGGAGCCGGCCCCGCAATTCCTAGCGTTGAACAATGCCCTGCTGCGCAACGGGGCGGACGTGGTCGGGGCGTTCACGGCCTATACGGCCTTTGACTATCTGCACGAGCGGATCTTCGACGCCGTGGTGCTGTGGGCGGGAGACAATCCCCAGGAGGCGCTGTCGATCGCAGCAGGTCTTCGCCGCAATACGCGCCTCTACCACACACCAGCGCTGCTCTACATGCGCAAGGAAACCCACGTCACGGTCACCGAGGCCTTCCATCGTGGTCTATCGGACGTCGCCTCTCCGGAGACTCCCGAGACCGAAACCGCGCGGCGGGTGATCGAGCTGGCGCGCAGCTACCGTCGGCAGATGGCTGTGCGGCAAGCGCTCGACCAGGCCCGCACGTCCGGACTGATGGATGCTGCGACCGGCCTCTTCACCCGCGACCTGTTCGCCTCCCACCTGGGTCGGCTGGCGCAGGCGGCGAAGCTGCGCAACCGCGCGCTCAGCGTCTGCGTGCTGAAGGTCACCGAGAAGCCCGAGCTGAAGGCGGCCCGGGCCGAGGGCTGGCTGGACCGCGCCATTCCGCAGATCGGCTCGATGATCGGCCGCCTCGTGCGTGTCGAGGATACCGCCGCGCGGCTCGGACCGGAGGTCTTCGCACTTGCCCTGCCGAATACTCCCGGCGCCAGCGGACGCTTGGCCGGCGAGCGCATCGCTGCAGTGATCGGCTGCACTGCCTTTGAGGCCGGCGAGGGTCAGGCGCCGTTCGTCGTGGAATTCGATCTAGGCGTTGCGCCGGTGACCTCGGCGGAAAACGCCGGACGCGCGCTCGAGGAAGCGGCGGCGCACGCCCAAGGACTCAAGGCGAGTTGATGCCGACACCGCCGCCGAACGCCCCCTACTGGACGTATATGGTCCCGCTTGTGGCGATCGCGCTGGTGATCCTGCGCAATACACGGGCGCGGCGGCTGCGGATCGAGACGCTCTGGGTGATGCCGGTGGTGATCCTGGCGCTCGTCGCGCTTTCGTTCAGCCAGCAGCGCTTGCCGAGCCCCTTGATGCTGGCCATCGACATCGCCGCCCTGATCGTCGGCGTCCTGCTCGGCTGGTGGCGCGCAAGGTTCACGCACATCACGGTCGATCCCGCGACCCACCAACTCACCAGCCGAGCCTCGCCGATCGGCATGCTGCTGATCCTGGCGATCTTTGCGCTCCGCTACGGCATACGGATGTACGCAGCCGAAAACACTACCGCCCTGCATGTCTCCGCCACCGCAGTCGCAGACGCAGCCCTCATCATTTCGGTGGGGCTGGTCTGCGCACAACGGCTGGAGATCGCGTTCCGGGCTACTCGGCTGCTCAACGAGGCAAGAAGCGGCGCGACCTCCGCCTAGGGCGCCTTGCTGGCCCCCTGCGACTGCAGGCGGGCTCCGATCTCCGTGATCGTCTTCCCGCGAGCCGTCAGTTGGGCCCCGCAGCGCTGGGCTTCGGTGATGATTTCTTCGGGCTTCATCTGCGCCATCTCCTGCTTCACACGCCCTTCCAGGTCGAAGTTCGGGTCGTGGCCGTCCAGCTTGCCCAGATAGTAGAGGCCTGCCATCAGGCCGGCGCTCTTGGCCTTGGGATCGGAACCCTGCGCCATCGCCGCGGCGACAGCCAGGCAGCGCACGTCGGAATTGACGCCTTCGTCGGCAGCGCGGGCTCCGGTTGCTACGGCGAAGGCCGCCAGTGCGGCGGCGCAAAGAACAACGGATCGGATCATGACGAACTCCGGCCGCACCGATCGGCGGCGAACCGCCAGCTTGGTCTCAAGCCGCCAGTTTCGCCAGTTCGCTCAGCACGCGCTCGGCGGCGCCCAGTCGCTGCTCCGGCGTCTCCCACTCGCCCTTCACGACCACCTTGTGATCCGGCCGGATCCGCCAGGCGACTTGGTTCTTTCCGACGAACTCGATCAGCGCGCCGGGGTTCTTGAAGTCGTCGTTGCGGAACGACACGACCGCACCCTTCGGCCCCACATCGATCTTGGCGACATTGGCCTCGCGGCAGAGCCCCTTGATGGCGACGACCTTCAACAGTTGCCCGGCTTCCGGCGGCAGCGGTCCGAAGCGGTCGATGAGTTCGGCGGCCAGCGCCTCGCGGTCTTGCGCCTTCTCGGCGTCCGACAGGCGGCGGTAGAGCGACAGCCGCACGTTCAGGTCGGGGACGTAGTCTTCCGGGATCAGCACAGCGGCGCCGGTGTTGATCTGCGGCGACCAACCTCGATCGTGCTCCAGCCCCTCGGCGCCGGCGCGGGTCTTCAGTTCGTT
>DASXKT010000004.1:0-2794 GCA_036496685.1 Phenylobacterium sp. | reverse complement strand
CCGTAGGTCTGCTCGAGGTCGATCACTTCGCGCAGCAGGATGCGGCCCGAGGCCAGTTCCTCGCGCCAGACCATGATGGCCTCGAAGGTCAGCGCACTTTCGCAGAGGCCGCGGATCATGGTGTCGCGGCCGGCCTCGATGCGCTTGGCGATGGCGATTTCGCCCTCGCGGGAGAGCAGCTCCACCGAGCCCATCTCGCGCAGGTACATCCGCACCGGATCGTCGGTGCGGTCGTAGGCCGGCTCCTTGGTGGTCTCGACGAGGGCGGTCTCCTCGCGGACCACGACCTCGCCGCCGCCCTCGGCGTCCTCTTCGGCCTCGACGACGTTGACGCCCATCTCCGAGAGCATCGCCAGGGTGTCCTCGATCGCCTCGGAGGTGACCTCCTCGGACGGCAGGACCTTGTTCAGCTCGTCCATCGTGACGTAGCCGCGGGCCTTGGCCTGCTTGATGAACTTCTTGACCGCGGCATCCGTCAGATCGAGCAGCGGGCCGTCGCCGCCGGTGGTTTCTGGCGCTTCAGCTTCTGCGGTGGTGGTGCTCATCTAGGTCTCCGGAATCGGCTGCGCGCCCTATGCAAGGCGTGGGCCGAAAATGGTTTGCAGCGGTCTGACGGATCAGGGACCAACCCCTACGACCCGCCGCCCGCCTAATTCGTTCCCGTTCTGATCGCGTGCGTCAGTACGTCGCGCCCATCTCCGGGCTGCCAGACTCGCCATACGATAATCACCCCGAAGGTCTCCCTTCGCGGCGTCGGTGGCGTCGTCCTTGCCCGCAAGCCCCCCAAGAGAGCCCGCGAAGCGGCGCGACCACTGGGATCACCGCACATCGAGGGAGGCATCTTGATCTCTGACGAGGGGCGCGCCCGAAAATCGCAGCGGCCCGATCGATGCCTGTCAACAGCGCGCTAAATCCGCACAAAGCCAGATGGCGTTGAAGGGCCTCGGTGTCAAGGCCGTCTCCCCTGCGGCATGACGTTGGAGTAGTCTTCCATGCACAGAGGAGGCGCGACGCATGATCACGCTCGTCGTCAACGGTAAGCGTCACGACCTGGATGTGGAGCCGGAGGCGCCGCTCCTCTGGGTGATTCGCGACGAAATCGGCCTCACCGGGACCAAATTCGGATGCGGAATCGCCCAGTGCGGCGCCTGTACCGTCCTGGTGGACGGCAAGCCCACCCGCTCGTGCCTCACGCCCACCGGCACGGTGAAAGGCGCGATCACCACCATCGAGGGCCTGTCCGCCGGGCTCAAGCACCCGGTCCAACAAGCCTGGCTCGCGGAGGACGTGCCCCAGTGCGGCTACTGCCAGTCCGGCCAGATCATGGCGGCGGTGGCCCTGCTCAAGGAAACGCCGAGCCCGACCGACGCCGAGATCGACGCCAAGCTCACCAACATCTGTCGCTGCGGCACCTATCCGCGCATCCGCAAAGCCGTGCACCGCGCCGCCGCCCTGTCGAAGGGAGCCCGCGCATGAACGACGTGACGCTTTCCCGCCGGGCCATCGTCTTCTCCGGCCTTTCCGCCGCCGGCGGCCTGATGATCGGCGTGCCGATCGCCGCCCAGGCAAAGGGTCAGCCGCCGCTGATCGCCGATGGCGCCAACCCGGCCAAGGAGATGACCGCCTTCCTGATCATCGAGCCGGACAACACCGTCACCGTCCGTGTGCCGCACCAAGAGATGGGTCAGGGCACCTCCACGGCGCTGGCCATGCTGCTGGCTGAGGAGTTGGAGTGCGACTGGGCGAAGGTGCGCGTGGAGTACGCCTCTGCCAACCGCAATGCGCGGGCCGGCGGCAAGCTCTACGACAGCATGCAGACCGTGGGCTCGCGCGGCGTGCGGACGTCTGTCTCGATGATGCAGCAAGCCGGGGCGAGCGCCCGTGAGCGCCTGCGCATCGCCGCCGCCGAGCGCTGGAAGATCGACCCCGCCGACTGCTCCGTCGCCGACGGAAAGTGCCTGCATAAGGCCACCAACCGAAGCGCCGACTACGGCTCCCTGGCGCCCGCCGCGGCCACGGTCCAGTTGCCCGTCGAGCCCAAGATCAAGTCGCCGGACCAGTACGCCCTGGTCGGCAAGTGGACGCCGCGCCTGGACACGCCGGCCAAGCTCGACGGCTCGGCGAAGTTCGGCCTCGACGCCCAGGTTCCGGGGATGGTCTACGCTGCTGTCTGGTCCGCCCCTGTCTATGGCGGTTCGCTCAAATCGGTGGACGACTCTGCGCTCAAGGACATGCGCGGCATCGTCGGCATCGTGAAGCTGAAGGACGCAGTGGTTGTCGTCGCCGACCGCTACTGGCGCGCCAAGAAGGGGCTCGACGCGCTCAAGATCGAGTGGGACGCCGCCGGCTACGGGAACGTTGACAGCGATAGCCTCGCCCGCGACTACCGCGCCGCCTTGGACAAGCCGATGGCCTCCGCGGAGAAGAAGGGTGATCCCGACGCAGCGCTGTCCGCGTCCGGCGCCAAGGTGGTCGAGGCGGTCTACGAGGCGCCGTTCCTCTCCCACTCGCCGATGGAGCCGCTGAACTGCACCGTGGCGCTCGCCGTCGATCGCGCCGACGTCTGGATCTCCACCCAGGCGCCGATGGCCGTGCTGCAGCAGACCGCGCGCGAGACCGGCCTCCAGCAGGACCAGGTCTATGTGCACAACAACTACGTCGGCGGTGGCTTTGGTCGCCGGGGCGGGGCGCACGACGAGCTTCTACAGGCGATCGCGGTGGCCAAGCAGGTGGGCAAGCCGGTAAAGCTTATCTGGTCCCGAGAGCAGGACATTCGCCGCGACCGCTACCGGCC
>DASXKT010000003.1:0-5519 GCA_036496685.1 Phenylobacterium sp. | reverse complement strand
ATTTCGCCGGACGCGCGGATCGCGGAGCGGTTCACGCGCGTGTCCCCTACCGAGATCCGCTACGAGTTCGCCGTCGAGGATCCGGCCATCTACACGCAGGCATGGCGTGGCGAGGAGCCCTTCCGAGCGACCAAGGGACCGATCTACGAGTTCGCCTGTCATGAAGGGAACTACGGCCTGGAGGGCATCCTTGCCGGGGCGCGGCATGTTGAGGTGGAGCCAAAGCCCTCGCCGCCCTAGCCTCGTTCGGGGGGTGTGGCCGCTACTCCGTCTGGAGTGTGAAATTCGAGGCCATCACGCAGCGGGGTACGTCGCGGTGGATGATCAGGGTCGAGGGCTGGCCTGCGCCGGGGACGAAGAACCAGCGCCCGGCCGGCGAGACGACGGTCAGGGTCGCCGGGCTGGTGAACTGGCAGACCTTGTCCGTGCCGAGGCCCTTGCCGCCGGCGTCCTTGACGTCGGAGCAGCTGGCGTCGCCGGCGGTGCGGCCGATGATGGTCCCGTCGTAGTCGAAGGTCTTCAGCGCCGTATAGCGCCTGGCCTGGAACGCGGCCTCGGTGAAGGCTGGGCAAGGCGGGCCCTGGATGTGCCAGGCCTTGGCGGTGGCGATGTGGGCGTTGCGGTCGCGGACGAACTGGAAGGTGATCAGGCCGATCGCTGCGGTCAGCACCACCACGGCGCCGATCACATGGGCCAGGCCCCAACGGCGGACGGCGCCGAAGTCACGAGCCCCGGATGGTCTAGTCGGCATCGCTCAGTTCGCGCGCCTCCTCCGGCAACATGATCGGCACCCCATCGCGGATCGGATAGGCCAAGCGCGCGCCGCGGCTGATCAGCTCGCCCTTGGCCCGGTCCAGCTCAAGCGGACCGTGGGTGATGGGGCAAACCAGTATTTCCAGGAGGCGCGGATCGACTTCCACGTCCTGGGAGGTGGCGGCAGGCTCTTCGGTCATGCGCGCAGTCCTACTGCAACGAATGACCCTCGTCATCGCCGTCGTTGACCCCGTCGATCTCAAGAAGGGTCGACAGAGTTTCGAAGCGGCCCGCGAGGGTGGGAGCCTCCAGCAGCGCCTGCTTCTCCGCGGGCTCGAAGGGCAGGCCCATGGCCAGGCTGGTGACCAGAGCCTCGAGAGGCGCGGTCTGGGCGGTCTCCCAGTCGATGTCGAGCTCGCGGCGGTTCAGGTAGCGCTTGAGCGCGCGGGCGAAGCGGTCACGGGCGGCCTCGGGGGCCTGGGCCTCGCTGTCCTGCTTGAGGTCGCCTTCGAAGCGGTCGTAGCGGGCGCGAAGCTGGCGGTAGGGCCCCTGAAAGCTGAGCTCCTCACCGGCGTCGAAGCGGCAGACGCCGGTGAGGGTGATCAGGTAGCGGCCGTCGGCAGTCTCGGCGTAGGTGGTCACGCGGCCCGCGCAGCCGACGTCGGAGAGCTTCGGCCGCTCGCGGTCGCCGCCGGCCCGGGTTTGGATCATGCCGATGATCCGGTCGCCGGCCATCACGTCGTCGATCATGTTGAGGTAGCGTGGCTCGAAGATTTGCAGCGGCAGGTCCCCGCCCGGCAGCAGCAGCGCGCCGTCGAGCGGGAAGACTGGGATCATCTGCGGTAACTCGGCTGTGCGGCGATAGGCCGGCATGGAGCTTCCTCCGCGGGGGCTCAACTGAAGAGGATGGCGGAGAGGCGGCGACGGCCGTTGCGGGCCACCTCGGACATCTGGCCTGCGGCCTCGAAGACGGTGAGCAGCTGCTTGCGCGCCGCCTCGTCGTTCCAGGCGCGGTCCCTCTCGACGATGGTGAGGAGTTCGTCGGCCGCCTGGGCGAGCTTGTGGCTACCGGCCAGGGCCTTGGCGAGCTCGAAGCGGGCCTCGTGGTCGTTCGGATCCTTGGCCAGCCGGGCTTCGAAGACATCCGTTTCCGACGGCGCCTCAGCCGCCAGAGTGAGGGCGGCCCTGACGCTATCGAGGTCCGGATCCTTGGCGCCTTCCGGGGCCATCGACAGGATCTCGCGCGCCCGGTCTGTGTCGCCCGAGGCCATGTAGACCCTCGCCAGGCCACCCAGCGCCTTCACGTTGGCGGGATCGGCTTGCAGCACCTGGGCGTAGGCCTGGGCGGCGCCGCCCATGTCGCCCAGTTCGAGGGACTCCTTGGCCATGGCCAGCATGTCGTCGAGCGGCGACGGGCCGCCCTTGGCCATCTTGGCGAGCTTGTCGACGAAGGCCTTCACCTGACTTTCGGGCAGGGCGCCCATGAACCCGTCGACCGGCTGGCCGTCCACGAAGGCAAACACCGCGGGAATCGACTGCACGCGCAGCTGCCCGGCGTAAGCGGGGTTCTTGTCGATATCGACCTTGACCAGCTTCACCGCGCCCTTGGCGGCCGTGACAGCCTTTTCCAGGGCCGGACCGAGCTGACGGCAGGGCCCGCACCAGGTCGCCCAGAAGTCGACAATCACCGGCTGGTCGCGCGAAGCGTCCAGGACGTCGGCAGCGAAGCTGGCGTCGGTCGCGTCCTTGATGATCTCGCCGGCCGGCTTGCCGGTGGTTTCGCCGATCAGGCTCATGCCCCGCTCCTAAAAACTCTGTCGCTAAACGCCTGCGCGCCAAGATGGTCTCGCAGGGCTCCAGCTTCAACGCGAGTCAGCGTCATCGACCACCGCCATGGCCTGGAAATCGACCACCATGGGCGTGACGCCCGCGGCGGCCAAGAACTTGCGAAACCCCGCCTGGGCGACGCCCGTCGTGGCGGTGTTGGTCAGCGGATGAAAGTTCACCCGATCCGCCTGCGCCAAGGTTCGATCAAGGACGAAGCGTACCCGTCGACCATCGTCGTTGATCATGGCGAAGGCGGTGACCGAACCAGGGGTCACGCCCAGGGTCTCCTCCATCAGCTCGGCGCTGCCGAACGAGAGCCGCGCCGAGCCGATCACCTGGTGCAGGCGTTTCAGGTCGATGACCGTGCGGTCGGCCGCCGAGATCAGCCACAGCTGCCCCTTGGCGTCTTTCAGGAACAGATTCTTCGTATGGGCGCCGGGAATGGCGGCCTTGATCTCCTCGCCTTCGCCGACACGGAAAACCGCCGGGTGGTCGAGGGTGCTGTGTTCGACACCCAGGCTGTCCAGCAGGGCCATCAGGTCGGCGCGGGTCTTCATGGTCGCGGTCATACCGGAACTGGACGCGAAGGCGACCCACTGCTTTAGGGTCTCGGCAGTCGCTCACGAGGTCGCGCTAACGACATGCCCCTTGAACTGGAATGCTATCCGACGGTCGAGCCCGGCGTGGCGCCGCCCGAAATCGTGCCTGGCCGGCAACCGCGGGACTGGATGGACGCCTTCCACGCCCGCCACGCCTACCGCTGCCTGCCGATGAACATGGCGAACACCTCGGGGTGGGAAATCCTCTGCCCGATGTCGTTCAGCGCCGAGTGGAACGGCGGGATCCACCAGGACGATATCAAGCTGACGCCGGACCGGCCGCATCCGCACTTCAACCGCTTCGCCAAGAGCCACTTCAGCCACGGCGTGGTGACCATGCACACCGGCTACATGTTCCGTACGCCGCCGGGCTGGTCGATGATGGCCATGGGCGCCCCGAACCACGTCAAGGACGGCATCCAGCCGCTGGCCGGCGTCGTGGAGACCGATTGGCTGCCCTTCCCCTTCACGATGAACTGGCTGTTCACCCGGCCCGGTAAGGTGCGCTTCGAGAAGGGCGAGCCCTTCTGCTTCATCACGCTGATCCAGGACAAGTTCCTGCACGACATCCAGCCGGTGATCAAACAGCTCGATTCCAACCCCGAGCTCAGCCACCAGTACGGCGTCTGGGAGAAGCACCGCACCGAATTCAACCAGCGGATTTTCCGCCAGGACCCGGAGGCGACGAAGGAGGCCTGGCAGCGGTACTACTTCAAGGGCGAGTACCCCGAGGACGTGGCGCCGGCACGGGAAGACCACGTCAATAAGCGCCGGCTGAAGGAGCCCCGCTTCGGGAGGTGAAATCGTCGCACCGGGTTGGGTCGCCAACCCGCCTTGCCAACCCGAAGGGTGTCTGCCATAAGCCGCCTCTCGATTTTTCGGGGCGCCCAACTCTTAATACAGGGCCTCGAGGAGCGCGGGCGTAGCTCAGTGGTAGAGCACAACCTTGCCAAGGTTGGGGTCGAGAGTTCGAATCTCTTCGCCCGCTCCAAATTTAATCGGAATATGATAGGCTTAGACCAGCCCTTCGGGGCTCGGTCGGCTTGCGGCACGTGCGGGTCACCACCCGGTCACCACCGCGCCGGAAGCCTGCACCAGCTAAGCTGAGACCCTCTTCAGCCGTTGCGGCGCGCCGAGGTTGGCGCCGGGAAGGGTATCGTGAGGCTTAAGAGGCCGAAGGCCTAAGCCTCCACCCCTTGTAGTCTCCCACCTGCGGCAGCCTCCTCCGCGATCCCGCGCTGCTTGAGCCTGAACAGCGCCGCGCCCATCCGTTTGCGGACCATGGAGACGGTATTCGGGTCGATGCGCGCCAAGCGCCGGACGTCCACTTCCCGACGGACCGTGATGGCGTAAGTGTGTTCGCGCCAGACCAACGGCGGTCCCCTACCTGTGGCTTGACCCCGGCCGACATTGAGAACAAAAAAGAAACACTCGACCGATGCGGCGCCACGCTGGCGCCATGCTAGCCGATTCGAAAACAGCGTCCGTCCGTCGGCCAGACTAACGAGCGCCTCCGTACGCGCATTCGGCGCCACCTGACCAACCAGCGGACTGATGCCGTGGCCATGTCCGTGTTGGACCCTTTCGAGGTGTTCGAGATCGAGGTCTGGCCCCTCCCCCAGCTGCAGGACGCGCTACGCTCTGACGCCGAGGCTCGCCAGCACCTCGATGCCCTGGAGCGCCTGATCACCGAGCGGGCCATCGACAATTCGGAATTCAAGGCGATCCTAAATGAAAAGGACCCGCCGCCTGGCCGCCTAGCGGTCGAGGCACCCCCCTCGTTCCGGGAGCGGATCGTCTCCGAGCGGGTATTCGACCTCCGCTCCCACCCCGACTTCCGACTGGCCCGGCGCGCGCTCATCCTGTCCCGCCTGGCGCAGGTAATCTCCGAACGTAAGGTGCAAGGTGGATTGCGCCGCGTGCTTCTGACCCAAGCCAAGCGGCTCCAGTGGCTGGCCGCGCGCCGCTACGATGCGCTCGGCGGTGCGGCGTCGGTCGCCCATGAGGGCGAGGGTGACGACGACGCATGACGGAGAGAGGGTCTTCAGCCAAAGCGAGATCCAGGCGATCGCCGACACCCTCGGCGACGCCGACATGGCCTCGCCGGGTCGGAAATCGGCCACCTCCTGAAGGTGGCGCGAATCCCTGACCCCGCGCCAACCGGGCCGCGACGCGGTGGCCAGGTAGTCGCGGCCGCTGCGTACCACCGGCCCGCGCCGTGGCTCATGAGGCTCCTTTATCCTGGTCAGGTGGGTGGGTAGCGGGCAACCTGCGCGAGCGCCTTCCTGGGCGCCCAGGAGTCGTCGTTGACTTGCTCCGCCTTGAAGATGGGCTTGCGCG
>DASXKT010000002.1:0-18707 GCA_036496685.1 Phenylobacterium sp. | reverse complement strand
CCAGATGGCGGATCGCGATGAACAGGAGGCGGCGTCCTACGCGATGGTCCTCGCCCGCGCCAAGGCCGCCGCCAATGCCAAGGCGGTCGCCGAACTCGAGCGCCTGGGCCCGCCGCCCTACAAGGGTCTGGACGGCTTGCTCGTCGAGCGTCGCTGGCTGGCCGTCTATGACACACCCGCGGAGCGCAGCCTTTTCAAGGCCATGACACCCGTCGTTTTCTTCGCGCCGGGCCAGACCGTGCGGGAGCTCTACGACTACAACGCTGCGCCGAAGGTCGCCCAGGCCGCCGGATATGACGAGGTCGCTCGCTTCAACGCCCGGTCGCTGGGGTCGGGCTTCGGCGTGCCGATGTTCGTCATCGAGGGCGACCAGGACATCCTGACGCCATTCGCCTCCACGCAGCGCTGGTTCGACCAGCTTGAGGCGCCACAGAAGGCCTTTGTGCTGCTGAAGGGCGGCGGCCACGACGCCGTCCTCACCATGCCGCAGGCTTTCCTGGCCGAGCTGGAGACCCGCGTGCGGCCGGTCGCGATCCGCTAGGGCGCGAAGCTGGACCGGATCTTCACGCCCCAGTGGCCGTCCTGGCGGGTGATGACGTAGATCGAATCGAAGCCGCCGATCACCGAGCCATCCTTGCGATAGCGGGTGAAGCGGGTGTCGATGTGCACCTTGTCGGCGCCCGCGTGGATGACCTCGCGACGGTCCCAGGCGGAGTGGTCCCATTCGGCCAGCGCGCCGGTGGTGAAGCGCTCGGCCTTCATGTCGCCAGCGTTGAGGATCACCAGGCCCTGGCTGGCCAACCGCACGCTGGGAAAGTTGAACGTCGCCTCGAAGGCCGGGATGTCGCGCGCATTGAAGGCCTTCATGAAGGCGTCCAGTACGCCCTGCGCAGCGCGCACGGCTTCGGCGTTCAGGTGGTCGGCAGCCATTTCATACTCCGCTCATCCCATGAAGACGGGGATCCAAGCTGAGTCCGCGAACGATCTATCGTCAAGCCAGCCCACCACGTCCGGATGGATCCCCGTCTTATGGGGATGAGCGGGTTCACCTGTTGCCACCCTGCTGTCAGCAACCGCCCTGGGTGGGGTGGCTTTCGCCGGCCTGAAAACCTACGTTCGCAGCATGGCTCGTGCTCCCTCCCCGACCGTGTCTGAAGGCGTGGCCGACATGGTGTTCGACTATGACGAGAACACCACTCCGCTGCTGTGGCGGCCCCACCGGCCGGCGCGGCCCGACAAGTCGGAGGGCGGGCGGAAGTTCAAGCTGGTCAGCGACTACCAGCCGGCCGGCGACCAGCTCACCGCGATCCCGGAACTGGTGGCGGGCGTCAATGCCCGCGAGCACGACCAGGTGCTGCTGGGCGTCACCGGCTCCGGTAAGACCTTCACCATGGCCAAGATCATCGAGGAGACGCAGCGCCCGGCGCTGATCCTGGCGCCCAACAAGACGCTCGCCGCCCAACTCTACAGCGAATTCAAGAGTTTCTTCCCGGAGAACGCGGTCGAGTTCTTCGTCTCCTACTACGACTACTACCAGCCCGAGGCCTACGTGCCGCGGACCGACACCTACATCGAGAAAGACTCCTCGATTAACGAGCAGATCGACCGGATGCGCCACTCGGCGACGCGGGCGATACTGGAGCGCGACGACGTGATCGTCGTGGCCTCGGTGTCCTGCATCTACGGCATCGGCTCGGTCGAGACCTACACGGCCATGACCTTCACGCTAGAGCCCGGCCAGAAGCTCGACGAGAAGAAGCTGATGGCCGACCTCGTGGCCCAGCAATACAAGCGCAACGATCAGGCCTTCGAGCGCGGCACGTTCCGTCGGCGCGGAGACACCATCGAGATCTTCCCGGCCCACTACGAGGACCGCGCCTGGCGGATCAGCCTGTTCGGCGACGAGATCGAGACGATCACCGAATTCGACCCGCTGACCGGCAAGAAGACCAACGACCTGAAGGGCGTGAAGATCTACGCCAACTCCCACTACGTGACGCCGCGGCCGACGCTCAATCAAGCGATCACCCACATCAAGGAAGAGCTCAAGGAACGGCTCGACTGGCTGGTCGCCAACGGCAAGCTGCTGGAGGCCCAGCGCCTGGAGCAACGCACCACATTCGACCTGGAGATGATCCAGGCCACCGGCTCCTGCGCCGGGATCGAGAACTACAGCCGCTACCTCACCGGCCGCCGCGCCGGGGAGCCGCCGCCGACCTTCTTCGAATACATCCCGGAAAACGGCCTGCTGTTCGTCGATGAGAGCCACCAGACCGTGCCGCAGATCGGCGGGATGTACCGCGGTGACTACCGGCGCAAGTTCACCCTTGCCGAATATGGCTTTCGCCTGCCCTCGGCGATCGACAACCGCCCGCTCAAGTTCGAGGAGTGGGAGGCGATGCGGCCGGACACAGTGCACGTCTCGGCGACACCTGGGACCTGGGAGATGGAGCGCACCGGCGGGGTCTTCACCGAGCAGGTCATCCGCCCGACCGGGCTCATCGACCCGCCGGTGGAGATCAAGCCGGTCAGCAAGGACGGCTTCAGCCAGGTGGACGACGTGATCGACCAGGTGCGCCAGGTCGCGGCCCAGGGCTACCGCGCGCTGATCACCGTGCTGACCAAGAAGATGGCCGAGGACCTGACGGAATACATGCACGAACAAGGCCTTCGGGTCCGCTACATGCACTCCGACGTCGACACACTTGAGCGCATCGAGATCATCCGCGACCTCAGGCTAGGCGCCTTCGACGCCCTGGTCGGGATCAACTTGCTGCGCGAGGGCCTGGACATCCCCGAGTGCGGCCTGGTGGCGATCCTCGACGCCGACAAGGAAGGCTTCCTGCGCTCCGAGACCAGCCTGATCCAGACCATCGGCCGGGCGGCCCGGAACGTCGACGGCCGGGTGATCCTCTACGCCGACAGCGTGACGGGCTCCATGGAACGCGCCATGGCCGAGACCAAGCGGCGGCGGGAGAAGCAGGCAGAGTACAACGCCCTTCACGGCATCACGCCGGCCAGTATCAAGAGCCGGATCAAGGACATCCTGGCCAGCCCTTACGAGAAGGACCGGGTCACAGTGCCGGTCGGCGTCGCGGAGGACGGCTCCAAGCCCTTCCTTGGCGACAACTTCAAGGCGACGCTCCGCGACCTCGAAGGCCGCATGCGCGCCGCCGCCTCCAACCTCGAGTTCGAGGAAGCTGCCCGCCTGCGCGACGAGATCAAGCGGCTGAAGCTGCTCGACCTCGAATTCGCCAACGACGCCCTCACCGCCCCGGGCGAGGCGGTCGACCGCGGGGCCGTGAAGCGCGTCAAGGCCGAGGCCCGGGCCGAGTCGGCCGAGCGCTTCCGCAAGGGACGGCGGTAAGCGGGGGCTGCGCCTACCTCGCCGGCGGGACCGTTCCGTTGGGGGTCAGGTGGTCGATGGCTTGCGGAAGAACCTGCGACAGCTTCGCCGTCAGCTCGTTCTGCGGGATGCCGAGCTTGGCGGCGAGTTGGGAGATGGTGTCGGGGCCCAGCGCTTGGTGCACCTGGTCGGCCGAGATCGCTTGGTTCTCGCCTGTGCCAATCCAGGACTGGACCGCGCCGCCGAGGCCCTTGGACTGGAATTCCGAGACCATTCCCTGAACGCCGCCGTGCTTTTCGATGATATCGCCCACTACCGTGGCCATTCCGGCGCCGATAACCCCGCCGAGCATTCCGTCGAACAGACCCATTGGATATCTCCTCCTGCGCCCCCGACGAGGTCCGTCATAGCGCGCCCGCGGCCCGGCCGCCAAGGCGCGGGATAGGCGCCCGGCCGCCAAACCCAAGTGCCTCAAGTCACAGTGGTTAACCTCATGGTGTGGCTTTCATGCCCCACCAACCAGTTAAGCGGCGCCGTTCATGCAGCGGTCAGGGAACCTGTGACGTCTCTTGTACGTAACCGAGACAGCGTCAGGGCCCGGAGCCCATCTGTTTGAGGACCATTGTGGTCCTCATGGGCCTCGTGAAACCTGAGTTGGGGAAATGAGGATCTACCGCATGAGCCCGTCTCTGAGCGTGGTGGCCGACAACGCCCTCCACTCGCCCAAACAAGAAACCGTCGCCGAACGTGTGCGCCGGCTCCAGATGGAAGCCAAACAACTCGCCAAGGACCACGTGCGCACCCTGTCGGCGGCAATTATGCACGCCGAGCAGATCGCGGCCGAGATCGCGGAAGGCGGCGACGCCTACCCGCCCGGCATCCGCGACCTTGCGCGCCGGTTCGTGGAAGACGCCGAAGCCCGCGTGCAGACCCTGGAGGCCATCGCCGGCCGTCAGTAGGCGGGCCGACCGCTGCCGGTTCGTCCCGATGGGGGGCGGGAGCCGGCGCGCGGTATTGCCCAGCCGCCATCGCGCCGCTCTGAAACAGAGCGCCGATCTTCCCTCCTCCGTCGAGAAACGCTCCGGAGCAGGCATCGCGGTTAACCGCGAATATTAGCTATAGTTCCCGTTATCCATCGTTCGCTGCAGGCGCGTAGCCGGACTAGCCAACCAGATCGCGGAACTCATGGCTGCGCTTCAGCCAGGCGGCCGCATAGCCGCAGATGGGCGTGATCCGCAGGCTCTTGGCTCGGGCGTCGGCGGCGAGCGCAGCCATCAGGCGGCCGGCGGCGCCGGTTCCGCGCAAGGGGATCGGGCTCTCGACGTGGTCGATGTAGAGGCGCTCGCCGGCGCGGCGATAGTCGGCCCAGGACGTCAGTCCCTGCTCGTCCATCTCGTACCGCGCGCCGGTGTCGCGAAGCTCGGACATAACTCGGTTCTCCTGCCACTGGATGGGCGTGCGGTTCGCAGCTAGCTTCAAACTGCGCATTGGGATGGGAGGTTCAAGATGAAACGCGTGATCCTGATCTGCGGCTGCGCCGCCCTGGCGTTGGCGGCATGCTCGAAGAGCACCGAGACGAAGGTCACGGAGAAGACCACGACGACCTCGAACGCCGCGCCGCCCCCTGAGGCGCCGACCGCGCCGCCGACCCGCAAGGCGGGGCTGTGGGAGCAGACCATGACCACGCCGCAGATGACCCAGACCATCAAGATGTGCGTCGACGAGGCGACCGAGGCCAATGGGCCTGTGTGGAGCACCGAACGTCACGGTGGCAAGACGGACTGCAAGGAGCAGTCGGTGACGCCCACGGCTGGCGGCGTGGCGTTCCACTCCGTTTGCGCCTCGGGCGACGGCGGCACGGTGACCTCGGACGGCACGGCCACGGGCGACTTCGGCTCGCACTACCGGGTAGAAGTGACCTCGGTGACCTCGGGATCATCGATGCCCCAGGCCAACAGCGCCCACAAGATGTCCATGGACGGCGTATGGAAGGGCCCCTGCCCCGCTGGAATGAAGGGTGGCGACATGGAGATGCCCGGCGGGATGCGCGTCAGCACCGCCGGCGGCGCGCCGCATGTGGAGAGCGGCCCCGGTGGCGCCGACATGGCCAAGCTTCGCGCCCAGGCGATGGCCGGCCACGTCAATCAGGCCGACATCGCCAAGATGAAGGCCCAGGCCGAAGCCATGAAGGCCCAGATGAAGCAGTAGGCTGCTAAGCCAGTTCCACCGCCATGGCCGTGGCCTCGCCGCCGCCGATGCAGAGGGAGGCGACCCCGCGCTTGCCGCCGCGGGCTTCCAGGGCGCTCAGCAGGGTGGTGAGGATCCTCGCGCCCGAGGCGCCGATGGGGTGGCCGAGCGCGCAGGCGCCGCCGTTGACGTTGAGCTTGGCGCGGTCGAGCCCCAGGTCCCGCTCGGCGATCATGGCGACCACGGCGAACGCCTCGTTGACCTCGAAAAGGTCGACGTCAGCGACGCGCCAGCCGGCCCGCTTCAGGCACTTCTGGATCGCCGGCACGGGCGCCGTGGTGAAGAGGCCGGGCTCATGAGCATGGGCAGCATGACCCGCGACCCTGGCGACGACGGTCATGCCGAGCTTCCTGGCGACCGACTCCCGGGTCATCACCAAGGCCGCGGCTCCGTCGCTGATCGAGGACGCATTGGCCGCGGTGATCGCGCCGTCCTTGGCGAACGCAGGCTTGAGCGTCGGGATCTTGGCCGGGTCGGCCTTGGCTGGCTGTTCGTCGTCGACGATGAGCACCGCGCCCTTGCGGGTCACCACCTCGAACGGAACGATCTCCCTCTTGAAGGCCCCGCTTTCGGTCGCCGCCTTGGCGCGGGTCAGCGAGCCGATGGCAAACTCGTCCATGGCCTCGCGCGTGAACTGGTATTGCCTGGCGGTCTCCTCGGCGAACGAGCCCATCAGGCGGCCCGGCTCATAGGCGTCCTCGAGGCCGTCCAGGTACATGTGGTCATAGAAGGTGTCGTGACCGATGCGCGCCCCGCTACGGTGCTGTTTCGAGAGGTACGGCGCATTGGTCATGCTCTCCATGCCGCCCGCGACGATCACGTCGACGGAGCCCGCGGCCAGCGCATCGTGCGCCAGGATCGCGGCTTGCATGCCGGAGCCGCACATCTTGTTGACGGTGGTGGCTTCCACTGATTTCGGCAGGCCTGCACCGATCGCCGCCTGACGGGCCGGCGCCTGGCCAAGCCCTGCCGGCAGGACGCACCCCATGACGATCTGCTCTATCGCCTCGGGCGCGGCGCCCGACCGCTCGACGGCCGCGCGGACCGCGGCGGCCCCCAACTCGGTTGCCTTCACTGGCGCGAAAACGCCCTGGAAACCGCCCATGGGCGTGCGGGCGTAAGAGGCGATCACGACGGGGTCGGAGGTCTGGGTCATGGCACCCATATATTCACCGACCCCTCGATCGTCATCCCACGGTCACGCGAAGTCGCGATCCCCGGGCCCAAGCGGCCTCGTCCGCCCCATCAAACCGTCCCGTCATCCCCCGGATCAGCCGCGGCTGACTGGAGGATGACGAGAGTTATGTGTGCTTGTGGTTGAGGCCCTTCAGGGTCTCCGCCAGACGGGCCTCCTTGCCGATCTTGCCGCCGCGCTTCTCGGCCGCCTTCAGCTTGGCGGCGGGGATCTTTTCGTCCTTCGGCACGTGCAAGGCCTCATGCAGCGCGCCCTTGTGCTTGGTTGCACCGGCGATCCACTTCTTCGAACTGGCCATGGGGTGTCTCCTTTGCGGGGAGAACGACCGAGCGCTTCAGAGGTTCGCGCGCACGGTTCCGGCGATGAAACCGCCGCCGAGGACGCGGGACTGGGCTTCCGGGGCGTAGAGAGCACAGGCTTGGCCCGGGGCGACGCCTTCTTCCGGCGCATCGAAGATCACGCCGGGCTGGCCGTCGACGAGGGAAAGGCGGCCGGCCGCCGGCTCACGCGTGGAGCGGACGCGCGCCAGCACCGGGCGGCCGGCGTTGCAGGCAGCCTCGATGGATCCTCCATCGCCGATCCAGTTGGTTTCCTTGAGCGTCAGCGCGTGGGTCAGCAAGGCCTCGCGCGGACCGACGATCACCTGGCGGGCGTCGGCGTCGATGCGGACGACGAACAGCGGGTCGCCGACCGCCACGTTCAGACCCCGGCGCTGGCCGATGGTGTAGCGCGTGACGCCCTCGTGCCGGCCAAGCGTACGGCCGTCGAGGTGCACGATATCGCCGGGCTCGGCGCCGTGCGGCCGCAGGCGGTCGATGACCGTCGTGTAGCGGCCCTCCGGTACGAAGCAGATGTCCTGGCTGTCGGGCTTGTCGGCGACGGCGAGGCCGAGCTCGGCGGCCGCGGCGCGCACGGCCGGTTTCGGCAGACCGCCCAACGGAAAGCGCAGGTATTCGAGCTGTTCCGCCGTAGTGGCGAACAGGAAGTAGGATTGATCGCGGTTGGCGTCGGCGGCGCGGTGCAACTCCGGCCCTGCTGGGCCGACCTCGCGGCGAACGTAGTGCCCGGTAGCCATCGCCTCGGCGCCCAGATCCCGAGCGACGTCTAGAAGGTCGCGGAACTTCACCGTCTGATTGCAGCGCACACAGGGGATCGGCGTCTCGCCGCGCAGATAGGCGTCGGCGAACTCTTCGATGACCTCAGCCTTGAAGCGGCTTTCGTAGTCCAGGACGTAGTGCGGAATGCCCAGGCCCTCGGCCGCAGTGCGCGCGTCGTGGATATCCTGGCCCGCGCAGCAGGCGCCCTTCTTCTGGATCGCCGCGCCATGGTCGTAGAGCTGCAGGGTGACGCCGACCACGTCGTAGCCGGCCCTGGCCAACAGAGCCGCCGTCACCGTCGAGTCCACCCCGCCCGACATGGCGGCTACGATCCGTGTCCCGACGGGCAGGCGTACGGCATCGCGCGCGGCTGCGATCAGGCCGTCGCTGAGCGTTCCATGGGTGAGAACGGGCGCGTTCATAGCGCCCATATAGCGTTCGCGCCCCTTTGTGGGGAGTGTGGACCGAAGTCGCGGCCTACTTGAGCAGGTTCAGGAGCGACGAGCCCTGCATGACCTGCAACACCTGAGCGGTCGCCTGCACCGAGAGTTGGGCGTTGGATAGGTCGGTGGCGGCCTTGGGCATGTCGGCGTCGACGATGCCGCCGATCATGCCGGCCAGGGTGTTTTTCTGGCCAACCAGATTCGAGGCCACCTGATCGACTTGTGACTGAAGGATGCCGTTCTGCGCCGTGGCGGTCGTCAGGTCATGGCTGACCTGGTCCCAGCTCCCCAGCTGATTTTGCAGGAAGGTGCGCTGGGCGGCGGTGAGCTGGCCGGTGAGCGGACCGGAACCCCCGGTGTCAAAGGCCTGCAGCGCCTGGAACGCGGCCATCATGTTGGTCCCGAGGTCGCTCGCCAACTGCCCGGTGGTGACGGTGGTGGAGTCGTCGAGCTTGGCCTGCACCTTGAAGGAGTCGTTCTGGAAAAAGCTCGAGATCGGCGGGCCGGACGTCAGGTCGGCGAGGGTAGCCGCGGAGACTGGCTTGGTGCTGATCTGGCCACCGGCGAACAGGTACTTGCCGTCGTACTGGGCGTTGAGGTTGGTGACCGCGCTCTGGAACTGGCCCTGGATCGTCTGCATCAAGGCGTCGGCGTTGTCATTCGCCAGCGCCTCGGTAATCGCCTGGCGCACAGAGGTCGCGGCGTCGGCCGTGGCGCTCAAGGCCGTGTCCTGCGTGGTCAGCTTGGCGGCGATTTCGGTGTTGGTGGACTGATAATTGGTGATCCGCGCGTCCACCGACTTCATGGCCGTCAGCGTCTCGGCGTGCGGCGCGTAGTCCTTCAGGGAATCGCCGTTCTTCTGCGAGGAGACGCGGTTTTCGGCGTCGACCTGACGGCTCTCGGCGGCCATCAGGTTGGCGAGGATGGCAGAGTAGTTTCCGGCGGTTGAGACGCGGTCGACCATGGTCGGATCCTTCAGGACTTAAGGCGTGTCAGTTGATGAGCCCGGCCAGGATGTCGAACATATCCTTGGTGGCCTGGATCATCCTGGCGTTGGCGCTGAACGCCTGCTGGTAGGTGGTGAGACTGACGAGCTCCTCGTCGATATTGACGCCCTCGACAGACTGGCGGCGCGCGTCGGCCTCGGTCTTCACGGCGGTGGCGTTGGTCTTCTGGGCCTCTGCGGTCGCCGCGTCGCGGCCGATGCCGCCGCCGAGCTGCGCGGCGTAGGCGCTGAGCGTCATGTTGACCGCGCCCTGGTCGCCGGCCGTTTTGAACAGGACCGGGGTGAGGCCAGCCTGGGACAGCGCCAGAGCGCCCTGGCCGTCGCCGGGATTGATCGCCGGCTGGCCAGCCGCCACGCTGAGGTCAAGCTTTCCGAGCGCGAGCTTATCAGGGTCGGCCGCCACGGCCGGATTTACCGAGTAGCTCCCGGCCCGGAGGGACCGCGGCCCGACGCCTAGCCCGAATAACTGGCTGATCGATGGCCCACCGACGCCGCGCTGGGTGGTGTCCTGGACGACGGAGAGTTGGGCGTTCTGCGGCGGCGCTCCGGTGAAGCTCAGTCCCCCCTGCGCGTCCAGGGTGAAGGCGCCGTAGAGGCCGCCCCCCGTCGCATTGTTGTTGAGCGCATTGACCAGGTCGCCCATCGTTGGGCTGCCCGCCGGCGGAACGGCCACGGTCACGTCGCGGAGCGGTTTGCCGTCCGGAGACGAGAGCCGAAGCGTGATCGTGTCGCCGGGCATGAACCCGTTGGCGTCGCTCAGGGACAGGCCCGTGTCGTAGGTCGAGACTCCGCTTGAGGTGATCAGGTCGTTGAGGCCGAAGAACTGCGAGAAGCCCTGGCCGGCCTTCTGCGAGGTGCCCTCGTCAATCGCCACGCCGTTGGTCCCGGTCGCCGAGATCGAGAGCGCGCCGTTCGCGAAGGTGGCGGTCCCCTGCGCCCCCAGGCTGGCGTTCAGCGTCGCCAGGAAGGTGGCCGGCGTGAAGGCCACACCTGCCCCACCGTTGACGCTCATCGTGCCGGCCGTGAAGTCGATGGCCACCTTCTGCTGGACGACGCCGGACGAGTTGGTGATCGCCACCGTGGTCTGCCCGCTGAAGCCGCCCACGGCGGTCGGCAGGTCGAGGCCGGTGTTGCGTCCCTGAAGTTGGGTCGGCGGCGGGTAGGCGGTCGACGCGTTGTGGATCGCGTTAAGTTGCTGGGCGGTGCGGGAGACGAATTCGCCGAGTTCGTCGGCAATCGCCGGCAGCTTGTCGTTGCGAAGATCCAGCAAGCCGCGGAGCTCCCCACTGCTCACCGAGATCGACTGGGAGCCCGTGGAGGCGCCGGGCGTAATGACGGAGATATAGCCGGGCGTGTTCCCGCTCGCGTTGTAGGTGAGGGTCGAGGCGCCATCGCCCGCCAGCAGCACGCCCTCCGACGAGCGGACCGTGACCCCGCCTTGGTCGCGCGGGGTCACCTTCACGTTCATCAGGCTGGTAAGCTGGTTGAGCACTTCCTCCTGGAGGTTCTCCGAACCCGTGGAGTCGCCGCCGCTGATCCGTGCCCGAGCGATGTCGGTGTTCAGCTTGTCGATCTGCGACAGAAGGTTGTTGACCTGCGTGACGTCGCCGCTGATCTGCGTGTCGACCGTTTTGCCGAGCGCCGTGACCTGCGTGCTGATCCGGTCGGCTTCGCTGAGAAAGTTGCCGACGGTGTTCAGCGCCTGTGACCGCAACAGAGGCGAGGACGGATCATTCGCGGCGCTGGCGAAATTGGCCGCGATGTCGTCCGGCAGGTTGAAGAAGTAGTCGGACGTGGAGGGGTCGCCGAACAGCCCCTGGGCGTTGTCCATGAACTGCGCGAGGACGTCGTAGCGGCTGGCGTCCGAACTCGCCGTCATGCTGGCCGACTGCAGATATTGGTCGGTGACGCGCTGGATGCCCTTGATGTCGACGCCGGCCCCCGCGCCGTCCACCACCAGCTGCTGCTGAACGACCGTCTTGCGGACGTAACCGGGCGTGTTGACGTTGGAGATGTTGTCGGAGACCGCGCGCAGCCCCGCCTGGGCCGCCTGCAGGCCCGAGGCTGCGGTCTGTAGCGCGATGGTGAGCGACATTCCTTAAGCCTCCGCCCGGCAAAGGCTGACACCCGACCCGGCGGAATCTGCCGAGGCCTTGATGAACGCCCGCGCGAAGCTTCGAGAAATGTCTTTTATTTTCAACATGATCAGTCTCTAGGCCTGGTGACCTCACCGATTAGAGCGCAAGACCGGCGCCAGATCGGGAAGTCGTCCGGCGCCGCCGCTTTCCGACGTGCCGTCCGGGCGGCAGGAAACGCCCCATCAGGCCGCATTCGGCCCGGCAATTTCCGCTCCTGGCGCGCCTTCCCGCCCCCTAACATCAAGGTGTATATCTTAGAGAAAACAATCACTTGCCGGATTGGCGCGAAGGTTGCTCTGAACGATCCGAATAACCTCGACGCAGCACGCGTCAGCCCATCGTCATCCTCCAAGACGCCCAAGGCTGCCGTTCTGCATGTCCGCTTCCGCGATCAGTTCCGCCTCACCCTCGCCGACCGGCGCGTCCGCTTCCCCCGGCGCGGCGACCGGCGCCTCCCAGGGAGCGCATGCGGGCGGACCATCCACGGGCTTTGAGGCCCTGTTGGCAGCCTTCTTCGGGAACCAGGGCGCCGAGGCGGACGCGGCTGCGGCCACGGGTCCGGGAGCGCTCCTCCTGAACCAACTGGTTGCAAAGGCTGGCGCCGCCGCCGGCAACCCGGGGAAGGCCGCCGGCGACGCCAAGGACGCCGAGGCAACCACCACAGACGCCGGCGCTGACACGACGACCACTGCCGCAGGCGCCGACACGACGACCACTGCCGCAACGCCCGACGCGATCCTGGCCATGATGCTGCAGGCGCCGGCCGCGCCGATCGTCGTCACCCCGACGCCTCCGGCCACTGGCGAGGCCGCCGCCGGCGTCTCGGCAGCGACGGGTCAGGCCGACGGTTCGGCGGCGCCCCTAGGTCAGGGCGCCGTCGCCGCGCTGGCCAAGCTTCTGGACGCCGTTTCGCCCGAGACGGCTGTGCCGACCAAGCCACAGGCTGCCAACGTCAACGACGTCGCCAAAGATGCCACGGCGGGCCTCAAAGCAGCACCGATCGCGGAACCCCCAATTCCCTCCGCCACGGTGCAGGACGCCGCTTCCGCCGCGCCGCCGCCGGCTTGGTCAGCGGCTGCCCAGGCCCCGCTCGACGTTCTCCTCACTTCGCCCCCGCCTGCGGCTATCGCAGCCGTCGTCCCCTCGCCGAACGCCGAGGTCAAGACGGAACCCACACAGCCAGCCCCCTCCAAGGACAACGCCCAGGTCATCGCCAAGGCGCCGCGCGTAGAGGGGGCCCAGGTCGACGCCACGCCGAACGTCAACGCCTCGGCGAAGATGGCCGACGCCGTTGATCGGCCTACCTCTGACCAGACCAAGAACGCGCCCGCCGACCGTGAGTCGGCGCCTACGCTGATCGACGCCAAGACCGATCCCGGCAACTCGCCGCAGACACCCGCCGCGCTCGACACCGCTTCGACGACAACGCCGGCCAGCCTGATCCACGCCGCCGCGGTCGCCGTGCGCGGCTCACCCCAGACTGTCGCCAACCTGGCGGCGCAGATCGCCAAGAAGCTCGATGGCCGGTCCACCCGCTTCGACGTGCAACTCGAACCGGCCGGCCTCGGCAAGGTGGATGTTCGCGTCGAGATCGGCGCGGGCGGCCGGATGAGTGCGGCCATGGCCTTCGACAGCCCGCAAGCCGCCGCCGAGCTGAAATCCCGGTCAGGTGAGTTGCAGCGCGCGCTTGAGCAGGCCGGCTTCGATATCTCCGGCGGGCTCTCCTTCGACGTGGCGAGCGACAGCGGCCAGGGCGGCCGCGCGTCGGGCCAGGATACCGACAGCAACTCCGGCGCGGCGTTCCGCGGCCGGGCCTTCCAGGCGGCGCTCGAGACGACCTCCGACACCGCGCCTGCCAGCCAGCTCATGTTCAGCCGGAGCTCGGACTCCGGCGTGGACATCAGGATCTGAGGACAACATGACCGTCACCGCACCCACCGCGACGCCGCCGACTACGACGACGGATAAGACCGCGCTCGGCAAGGCGAGCCTGGCGGACAACTTCAACACCTTCCTCAGCCTGCTGACGACGCAGCTGAAGAACCAGGATCCGACCTCGCCGCTGGATTCCAACCAGTTCACCCAGCAGCTGGTGCAGATGACCGGCGTCGAGCAGCAGCTCAACGCCAACGACCTGCTTCAGAAGCTGGTGAACAACACCTCCAACGGTGTCGCCACCGCCGTGACCCTGATCGGCAAGAACGTCCGGGCCGTGAGCGATACCACGAACATCAGCGGCGGGCAGGCCCAGTGGACCTACAACCTCAGCGCCGACGCCTCGGACCTCAAGGTCGAGGTGCTCGACGCCAACGGCAAGCTGGTCCACGCCGAGGCGCCGAGCGACATGAAGGCCGGCGATCACGCCTTCACCTGGAACGGCAAGGACCTCACCGGCACGCAGCTGCCGAACGGCGGGCCTTACACCTTACGGGTGACGGCGACGGACGCTGGCGGGGCTGCGATCGCCTCGACCAACTACGTACAGGGCCTTGTCACCGGCGTCCTGCAGGACAGCGGCGCGACGTCGATCACCGTCAACGGCGGCCCGGTGGACTGGTCGAAGGTCACGTCGATCAGCCAGGTCGCTTCGGCCACCACATCGACCACCCCGCCGGCAGGTTCATGAGCCGCCGGCGCCCCTCCCATCAACCCGGACGTCGCCCCGCCGACGCCGGCCGGCCGCAGCAGGCGGCTCCAAGGAAAGAACGGAACGAACGATGAGCATCAATTCGGCACTGCTGGCCGGGGTTTCGGGCCTGGTGGCCAACTCCTCGGCGCTGGCGGCGATCTCCGACAACATCGCCAATGTCAACACCACCTCCTACAAGCGCAACCAGGTGGATTTCGCCACCATGGTCACGTCGCAGGCGGTCAAGGGCGAGTACTCCGCCGGCGGCGTACAGGGGATCTCCAAGCAGCTGATCAGCCAACAAGGCTTGATCCAATCCGCGTCGTCGGCGACCGACCTGGCGATTTCCGGGGACGGGTTCTTCGTGGTGACCACCAAGGGCGCGGGCCTGACGGCCGCCGACCCGAGGGAATTCACCCGCGCCGGCTCGTTCGCACCCGACGCCGAGGGATATCTCGTCAACGACGCCGGCCTCTACCTCCAGGGCTGGCCAGTGCAGGCGAACGGCAGCTTCAGCGTCGATCCGTCCGACCTGTCGAAGCTCGGCCCGATCAACGTCAAGAACCTGGGCGCTGCGGTCCAACAGACCAGCAACATCGGAATCAGCGCCAACCTCGACCAGACCACCCCGGTCTCGGCAGGCGCGGCGACCTATAGCGCCAGCACCAAGAGCATGGCCGCCTTCGCCGCAACCGGCGTCGGCACCGCGCCCGACGCCCCGCCGACCGAGCTGACCGTGGTCGACTCGATGGGCGGCACCCACAAGTTCGCGCTGGCCTTTGAAAAGACCTCCACGCCGAACACCTGGAACGCGGAAATCTACGCGGTGCCCGCCAGCGATGTCGCCAGCGCTGGTCCCAATGGCCAGGTGGCCGCAGGCCAGGTGATGTTCAAATCCGACGGCTCCATCGATCTCGCCAATTCCACCCTGTTCGGTCCGGCAGGTTCTCCTGCGACGCTCACCCTGGGCGCATCCGGCGGGTCGTCCCCGGCCTGGGCGACGAGCCTCGGCATCGCCGGCCAGAGCGTAAAGATCGATCTCAGCCAGTTCACCCAGCTGGCTTCGAACTCGACGGTGAATTCGGTGAGCTCGGACGGCGCGGGGGTGGGCAACATCATCGGCGTCCAGGTGGGAACCGACGGCGTGGTCTCGGCCCTGTTCGACAACAGCCAGGTCCGCAAGATCGCCCAGGTCGCCGTGGCCACCTTCCCCAACAGCAACGGCCTGCAGGCGACCAGCGGCAACGCCTACCTGGCCACCCTGCCCTCCGGCCAGATGACGCTGAAGGCCGCGGGCACCGGCGGGGCGGGGAAGATTTCGCCGTCGAGCCTGGAAGCCTCGACCGTCGACCTGTCGTCGGAGTTCACCGGCCTGATCACGACCCAGAAAGCCTATTCGGCCTCCTCGAAGATCATAACCACTGCCGACACAATGTTGGACGAGCTGATCAACATAATCCGGTAGCCACAGTCTTAACAGCAGTTAACCAAGGTTAAAGTCAGCATTGTGCCGAATTAGTACATGGGAAACCAAATGATTTGCGGTTCGTTCACTATCACGATTCAGCGGCTGTTAGGGGCCGCGGTCTATTCTGCGCTTCAACAGTGATGGTGGGAAAGACGTAAAGCCATGTTGCAGCAACAGCAGACGCGCACGAATAGCCGTGGGGAGTCCTACGTGATCGGTCCCACGGGCGCGCCGTTGACGCTGAGGGATTTGCCGCCTGCCGACACCGGCCGCTGGGTGATCCGCCGCAAGGCCGAGGTCGTCGCAGCAGTCCGCGGGGGCCTGCTCTCACTCGAGGACGCTCTGGAGCGATACCGACTGACGTCGGAAGAGTTCCTGGCCTGGCAGCGGTCCATCGATCGTCACGGCCTGGCGGGCCTTCGCACAACGCGCCTTCAGCAGTACCGCTGACCCCTCGCTGATCCCCCAAGAGAGGTCTGCGCAAAGTACGGCCGCGCCCCTTCCCAGGGCGCGGCCGTTTCTTGTTCAGCGCCGGCTGCAGCTACTCCCCGAGGTCCTTTTCGACCTCGGCCATAAGCCGGCGGCCCAGGATGGCTTCATCGTCGGTCAACAGCAGGCGCATCGGCAGCACACCGGGATAGGCTGACGCCTCGACGACCACTGGATGCAGCCCGGCTTGTTCCAAGGCGGTCTTGATGACGTGCAGCCGCACCGGATCCGTGGTCTTCAAGAGTTCGATCACGGCCGCACCTCGCCTGGTCGGAGCAAGGGCGAGGGACCAGTGTCGGCTACCTTGCGCACGGTCACAGTGATCCGCTCCCGTTCGCCCGGCGCGCGCTCAACCAGCAGGCGCGAGACCTGGGCGTCGTCGTGGAAGGCGTAGCCCTTGATCGCGTCGAGGATCGCCTTGGCCAGGTTATCGAGATCGAGCCAGGGTGGGTCGCCGACGTATTCCATTCGGATCTCGACCGCGAACTCGCCCCAAGAGGGGCGTGAGCCGCGCCACGCCTTCCGAAAGAACTCGTAGATCAAGGGCTTATAGTACTTGGCCTGGGTGGTGAGGCCATCGACCACGACCTCCATCACGCCATCGGCCTCGCGGGCGCGGACCTTGCCGTGCTGTGTCCAGGCGTCTTCCACGCCCAGCGCCTTCCCGCCTCAGACCCGCTCGACCTTCACGGCGGTGCCATAGCACAGGACCTCGGTGATGCCGTCCATGATGTCATTGGCGTCGTAGCGCATGGCCACGACCGCGTCGGCGCCGGCCGCACGGGCATGCTCCACCATCAGTTCGTAGGCTTCCTGGCGGGCATGCTCGGCGAGCTCGGTGTAGATCGACAGATTGCCCCCGAAGATCGACTGGATCGCGCCACCGACGTTGCCGATCACGCTCCGCGAGCGGACGGTCACGCCTCGCACCATGCCGATATGGGCGGCGATCCGGTATCCAGCGAGGTCGTTGGTCGTGGCGACGAGCATGTGCGGGCTCCGAGCTTGGCCGCCAACCTATACCGTTCGCCCCTGACCCGCGCCACGCCCTATGCGGCCCGCTGGTTGGCCCCCTTGTTGCGTACCCCTTGTTGCGCCCCCCTTGTTGCGATGCGGCCGCCCGGCGGCTAGACCCCGGCAACACCGACAAGACGCCAGCTGGGGCCTGCCTTCGATGACCGCCACCCGAACCGAGACCGACACCTTCGGCCCCATCGAGGTCCCCGCCGATCGATACTGGGGCGCGCAAACCCAGCGATCCCTCCAGAACTTCAAGATCGGTTGGGAAAAGCAGCCTAAGCCGATGATACGGGCGCTGGGCGTCGTGAAACGCGCCGCCGCCGAGGCGAACCTCGCCCTGGGCAAGCTTGACCCCAAGATCGCCGAGGCGATCGTCGCCGCCGCCCAGGAAGTCATCGACGGCAAGCTCGACGACCACTTCCCGCTGGTGGTCTGGCAGACCGGCTCCGGCACCCAGTCGAACATGAACGCCAACGAGGTGATCTCGAACCGCGCCATCGAGATGCTCGGCGGCGAGATGGGCTCCAAGAAGCCGGTCCACCCCAACGACCACGTCAACATGAGCCAGTCGTCGAACGACACCTATCCGACGGCCATGCACATCGCCTGCGCCGAGGAAATTGCCCGCAGCCTCATGCCGGCGCTGGAGCATCTGCACCAGGCGCTGACGGCGAAGAGCAAGCAGTTCGCCCACATCATCAAGATCGGCCGCACACACACCCAGGACGCCACGCCGCTTACGCTCGGCCAGGAGTTCGGCGGCTATGCGCACCAGACGGCGATGTCCGTGCGCCGGCTCAAGGAGACCCTTTACGGCCTCTACGAGCTCGCCCAGGGCGGCACCGCGGTCGGCACCGGGTTGAACGCGCCGGTGGGCTTCGCCGAGAAGGTCGCCGAGCGGATCGCAGCGATCACCCGCCTGCCCTTCGTCACCGCGCCCAACAAGTTCGAGGCCCTGGCCGCCCACGACGCCATGGTGTTCAGCCACGGCGCGCTCACGGCGACAGCGGGTGCGCTGTTCAAGATCGCCAACGACATCCGGTTCCTGGGGAGCGGCCCGCGCTCAGGCCTGGGCGAACTTTCGCTGCCGGAGAACGAGCCCGGCTCCTCGATCATGCCCGGCAAGGTGAACCCGACCCAGGCCGAGGCCCTGACCATGGTCTGCGCGCACGTGATGGGCAATCAGACCGCGATGGGCTTTGCCGGCAGCCAGGGCCATTTCGAGCTCAACGTCTTCAACCCCGTGATGGCCTACAACTTCCTGCAGTCCTGCCGACTACTGGCCGACGCCTCGGTCTCCTTCACCGACAACATGATCGTTGGCATCGAGGCCCGCGAAGACAACATCAAGGCCAACCTCGAGCGTTCGCTGATGCTGGTGACCGCGCTCGCCCCCACCATCGGCTACGACAACGCCGCCAAGATCGCCAAGACGGCCCACAAGAACGGCACCACGCTGCGCGAGGAAGCCGTCGGCGGCGGCTACGTCACCAACGAAGAGTTCGACCGGGTGGTGCGGCCCGAGAACATGATCGGGCCGGGCTAGGACAGCCATTGACGGGACTCGCTGGTGGGCGCGTCTACGTGGGATGGCCAGTGAAACCGTCTACATCGTGCAGTCCTACGTCG
>DASXKT010000001.1:0-6778 GCA_036496685.1 Phenylobacterium sp. | reverse complement strand
GCCGGCGCCAGCGGCCTGACCAGCGCCATAGGCCCGGTGCTCGGCGGCTGGCTGACCCAGGTCATTTCCTGGCGGGCGGTGTTCTTCATCAACCTTCCGGTGGCGGCCGTCTGCCTCTGGCTGGTGCTTGCCAACGCCAAGGAGAGCCGCGCCGCGCGCTCCGGCCCAGTCGACTGGATGGGCGCCGCAGCCGTCACCGTGGGGCTGGCAGGCGTCACCTGGGCGTTGACCGTGGCGCCGCATCAGGGCGCCGATCCGGCCGTTCTAGGGGCCTCGGCGTTGGGCGTGGCAGCTCTGGCCGGCTTCGTTTTCATCGAAAGAAACGCCGCCAACCCCATGACACCGCTAAAGCTTTTCAGATCTTTGACATTCTCCGGCGTCAATGCGCTCACGCTCTTGCTCTATTTGGCGTTCGGGGCCGCGTTCTTCCTGCTGCCGTTCGAGTTGATCCGGGCCCACGGCTACGCGCCTTCAGCGGCGGGAGCGGCTTTGCTGCCGATGTCGGTGGGTTTGGCTGTCCTCTCGCCGATCGCCGGACGGGTCGCCTCGCGGATCGGAGCAAGGCCGATGCTGATCGTGGGCCCGGTGCTGGTCGCGATCGGCTTTGGCCTGCTCGCCGCGTACGCCGGGGGCGGCTCGTACTGGACCGCGGTCTTTCCCGGGCTGACGATCCTGGCCGTAGGGGCGGGTATTGCGGTCGCGCCGCTGACCGACGCGGTGCTTGGCGCCGTAGCTGACGAATATGAGGGCGCGGCGGCCGGCGTGAACAACGCTGTGGCGCGGGTGGCAGGGCTGCTGGCCGTGGCCCTGGTCGGCTTCGTGATCGGAGGCTCCGACCCCAAGGCGATCACAGGGGGCTACCGCGCGGCGATGATCGCCGCGGCGATCGCCTCCGCTGTGGCCGGAGCCATTGCAGCCTTCACCGTAAGGTCCAACAAGCGCATAAGGGCGACATAAGGCTGCTTGTCTTTCATATGATGGTCGTCATCTAATAACTCCATGTCCGACAGAGCGATCATCGTCATCGGAGCCGGCGACGCCCTGGGCGGCGCGATCGCCAAGCGATTTGCACGCGAGGGCTACGCAGCGGTTATCGTGCGCCGGCACGCCGACCAGCTCGAACCCCTCGCCGAGGCGATCCGGGATAGCGGCGGAGAGGCTCACCCCTTCGGGCTCGACGCCCGCAAGGAGGAGGACATGGTCGGGCTGTTCGAGCGCGTCGAACGCGAGATCGCGCCGGTCGAGGTCTGCGTCTTCAACATCGGGGCGAACGTCCGCTTTCCGATCGCGGAGACCACCTCGCGAGTGTTCTACAAGGTCTGGGAGATGGCTTGCTTCTCTGGCTTCCTGGCCGGCCGTGAAGCCGCCAAGTCGATGGCGCCTCGAGGCCGTGGCACGATCCTCTTCACCGGCGCCACGGCTAGCGTACGCGGCCGCGAGGGCTTCGCCGCGTTCGCCTCCGCGAAGCACGGCCTCCGGGCGCTAGCCCAGAGCATGGCCCGCGAGCTGGGTCCAAAGGGCGTGCACGTCGCCCACACCATCATCGATGGCGCCATCGACACCGCCTGGATCGCTGAGAATTTTCCGGATCGCCACGCGCTCAAGGATCAGGACGGCATACTAAACCCAGAACACATCGCCGACGCCTACTGGGCCCTGCACGTCCAGCCGCGCGACGCGTGGACCCACGAACTGGATTTGCGCCCCTGGATGGAGGCTTGGTGACGATGGCCCAATCGCAACCAAGGAAGACTGTCGAGTTCCTGTTCGATTTCGGCAGCCCGGCGAGCTACCTCGCCTATAAGCGCTTGCCGGAGCTGGCCGCGCGGACCGGCGCCCACGTGGACTACTCGCCGATGCTGCTGGGCGGGGTGTTCAAGGCCACCGGCAACGCCTCGCCGGCGAGCATCCCAGCGAAAGGGCGCTGGATGAACGCCGACCTCGCGCGCTGGGCCAAGCGTCACCGCACCCAGTTCAATCACAACCCGTATTTCCCGATCAACACGTTGCACCTGATGCGAGGCGCGGCCGGACTGATCGACGACACCCGGTTCCTGGCCTATTGCGACGTGGTCTTCGACGCCATGTGGGCTAACCCGAAGAACCTTGGCGACCCGGCCGAGCTGGCCCCGGTCGTCCGGCGCGCCGGCCTCGAGCCCGACGACTTTCGCGCGCTCGTGGAACGCGACGACGTCAAGGATCGCCTGAAATCCGCCACCGAGGCCGCCGTCGCGCGTGGCGTCTTCGGCGCTCCGACCTTCTTCGTCGGGGGGGAGATGTTCTTCGGCCAGGACCGCATGGATTTCGTCGAGGAGGCGCTGGCAAGCTGGGCCGCTTGAGGTTGGCGCATCAAACCCCCACATATTGTTTAAGGGTCGGGGCATAGTTTTGCGCGCGCGACCACACCTTCACCCTCAAGATAGGTCGTGAAACGTAGTGGGACGCAATGTCGCGCAAAGGTGTTGCTCCGCTTGAACCGTGGGCCGAACGGTCCACATAAATCACCGAACAACCGCCCCGTGTGGGCGGACGGATCGTCCGACTCAGACGCATCGTCTCGAGTGACCACGATCCGGGAGGCCAGGCTGCGAGACCAACGCGGCCGGTCAGGAGTTGAAGCATCATGTCCGAGATTAAAATCCTCCCGATCTTGCCGCTGCGGGACATCGTTGTGTTCCCGCATCAGCCGGTGCCGCTCTTCGTGGGCCGCGAGAAGTCCGTGCGTGCGCTCGAAGAGGCGATGAAGAACGAAGGCAAGCAGATCCTGCTCGCCACCCAGAAGGATAAGGACGACGACGACCCCGCGCCCGAGGGGATTTACGACGTCGGCGTCGTCGCCACCGTCCTGCAACTCTTGAAGCTGCCCGATGGCACGGTGAAGGTGCTGGTGGAGGGCCGCGCGCGCGCGGGCGTCACCCGGTTCACCGGCCAGTCCGAGTTCTATGAGGCCGAGATCGCCTACGTGGCCGAAGACGGCGCTGGGTCGGCGGAGGCCGAGGCGTTGAGCCGCGCGGTCGTCGAGCAGTTCGAAAATTATGTGAAGCTGAACAAGAAGGTGCCGCCTGAGGCGCTGGCCGCGATCCCGCAGATCGACAATCCCGGTGAACTCGCGGACCGCATCGCCAGCCACCTCTCGGTAAAGATCGCCGAGAAGCAACAGCTGCTGGAAGTCTTCAACGTCGTGAAGCGGTTGGAGAAGGTCTACGCCCTGATGGAGGGCGAGATCAGCGTCATGCAGACGGAAAAGAAGATCCGTAACCGCGTGAAGCGCCAGATGGAGAAGACCCAGCGCGAGTACTATCTGAACGAGCAGATGAAGGCGATCCAGCGCGAGCTGGGCGAACAGGACGACCAGCGCGACGAGCTTCTCGAGCTCGAGAAGCGGATCAAGAAAGTCAAGCTCTCGAAGGAAGCCCGCGCCAAGGCCGAGAGCGAGCTCAAGAAGCTGCGCAACATGAGCCCGATGTCGGCGGAATCCACCGTCGTGCGGAACTACCTCGACTGGCTGCTGTCGATCCCGTGGGGCAAAGCGAAGATCAAGCCCATCGACCTGCAGAAGGCCGAGGACATCCTCGAAGGCGACCACTACGGCCTTGAGAAGGTCAAGGAGCGGATCCTGGAGTACCTGGCGGTGCAAAGCCGCGTGGGTTCGCTGAAGGGCCCGATCCTCTGCCTCGTGGGCCCGCCCGGGGTCGGCAAGACCTCGCTTGGCCGTTCGATCGCCAAGGCGACGGGCCGTGAGTTCGTGCGCGTGTCGCTCGGCGGCGTGCGTGACGAGGCCGAGATCCGTGGACACCGGCGAACCTACATCGGCTCCATGCCCGGTAAGATCATCCAGTCGATGAAGAAGGCCAAATCGACCAACGCCTTCTTCCTGCTGGACGAGATCGACAAGATGGGTTCCGACTGGCGGGGCGACCCGTCCTCGGCCCTGCTCGAGGTGCTGGACCCGGCGCAGAATTCGACCTTCAACGACCACTACTTGGAGGTCGACTACGACCTGTCGCCGGTGATGTTCGTCACCACGGCCAACAGCCTGAACATGCCCCAGCCGCTGCTGGACCGCATGGAGATCATCCGCATCCCCGGCTACACCGAGGACGAGAAGGTGGAGATCGCCAAGCGGCACATCCTGGCCAAGCTGACCAAGGACCATGGGCTGAAGCCGGAAGAGTTCATCGTCCCCGACCAGGCGATCCGCGACCTGATCCGCTACTACACCCGCGAAAGCGGCGTGCGGTCGCTGGAGCGGGAACTGGGCAACCTGGCCCGCAAGACGGTGCGCGACCTGGCGCGTGAGAACGTGCTGACGATCACCATCGACGACGAGCGGCTCGCCAAGTACGCCGGCGTCCGGAAGTACAAGTACGGCGAGATGGACACCGAGGATCAGGTCGGGATCATCACCGGCTTGGCCTACACCGACTTCGGCGGCGACATCCTGACCATTGAAGCGGTCAAGATGCCGGGCAAGGGCCGCATGACGGTGACCGGCAACCTGAAGGACGTGATGAAGGAGTCGATCTCGGCGGCGAACAGCTATGTCCGCAGCCGGGCCACCAAGTTCGGCATCGAGCCGCCGAGCTTCGAGCGGACCGACGTCCACATCCACGTGCCGGACGGCGCCACGCCCAAGGACGGTCCGTCCGCCGGCGCGGCCATGGCCACGGCCATCGTCTCCGTTCTGACCGGGATCCCGATCAAGAAGGACATCGCCATGACCGGCGAGGTCACCTTGCGCGGCCGGGTCACCGCCATTGGCGGCCTGAAGGAGAAGCTGCTCGCGGCGCTGCGTTCCGGCGTCAAGACCGTGCTGATCCCGCAGGAGAACGAGAAGGACCTTGCCGACATCCCGGACAACGTGAAGTCGGAGATGAAGATCATCCCGATCTCGACGATGGACGAGGTCCTGGCCCACGCCCTGACCCGCGCTCCGGTCGCGATCGAGTGGTCGGAGGCCGATGCGCCGGCGGTCTCGGTCCCTGACGACAGCGACGTCGAGACCGTGCTGACGCACTAAGTCCGATCAATTCTTGTGTCATCGGGGCGGCGCGGGGTGATTCCCGCGCCGCTCTCGTTTGACGGTACCGCTTCGACAGGCGTTAATTCGAAAACGGTGAGGGGTGCTGGGGCCCGCCGCCTGCATAACAAGAGATGGGGCTGGGAGAACGCTCATGACGAAGGCCGAACTCGTCGCGGAAATGGCCGACAAGGCGGGGCTGAACAAGGCGCAGGCCAAGGTGGCCCTGGAAGCCTTCATCGCCTCGGTGTCCACCTCGCTCAAGGCGGGAAGGGAAGTCCGGCTTGTCGGCTTCGGCAGCTTCGTACCCATCAAACGGCCGGCGGGAACGGCCCGCAATCCGCGGACCGGCGAGACGGTCAGGCGTAAGGCCTCCCAGACCTGCCGCTTCCGCGTCGGGGACGCGCTCAAGGACGCGCTCAACAGCTGAGCTGCGACATATCTGACGCGAAACGGGCGGCGGCCAGCAGGCGCCGGCCTTTTTCGTTGCGCGCCGGTCCAGACGCGGGCTAGAGACGCCCCGTCTTCGGGGAGTAGCCGTTCGCTACAGCGAAGTCCGCGTCAACAGACTTGCGCTCTTCATCTTGTGATGGGGCCGCGCATGGCGCGGACGGCGGATCTGATCGGATCCGGATTGGTGAGACCGACGATGCGACCTCCGGCTCTTGGGCCGGCGGAGGTCTGCGTCGTCGTATGTCTCGCGCCCTGGAAGTCAGTCTGTGATCCTCGAACCGTTCTTCACCTCCACCGCCGTCGTCGCGATCGGCGAAATCGGCGACAAGACCCAACTCCTGGCGATCGTGTTGGCGGCGAAGTTCCGCAAGCCCGTGCCGATCATCCTGGGCATCTTCTGCGCGACCGTCCTCAACCACCTGGTCGCCGCCAGCCTCGGCTACTACGTGTCTGCCTGGCTTTCCGGACAGATCTTCCGGATCGTGGTCGGCGTCGCCTTCATCGCCATGGCGGGCTGGGCGTTGATCCCGGACAAAATGGACGATGATCTGAAGGCGATCGGTCGGGGCGGCATCTTCCTGACGACGCTGATCACCTTCTTCCTGGTGGAAATCGGCGACAAGACACAGATCGCCACGTCGCTTCTGGCGGCTCGCTATCACCAGATCCTGCTGATCGCCGCCGGCACGACACTCGGCATGATGATCGCCGACGTGCCTGCCGTGCTGCTGGGCGAGGCCGCGACCAAGATCGTGCCGCTCAAGTACGTACGGATGGCGGCCGCAGCGATCTTCGCCGTGATCGGCGTCTGGGTGCTTCTGGCGGCGTTCCACCTGGTCTAGAACCCGGAGTCTAAGGGCGGCTAGCTCAGCTGGTTAGAGCATCTCGTTTACACCGAGAGGGTCGGGGGTTCGAATCCCTCGCCGCCCACCAGTCCTCGCTAGGATGGCGTCTTGGCCAAATGGATGATCGTCTTGAGCATGATCCTGGCCGCAAGTGCAGCCCAAGCCGAGCCGGCTTCGATCGACGACTACATGAAACAGCCGCGCCATGCGGCGGACGCGACGGTTCACTATGGCCCAGCGCCGTCGCAGGTGGCCGAGCTGTTCCTTCCGAAAGGCAGGGGGCCGCATCCTGTGGTCGTGCTGCTGCACGGCGGATGCTTCCTGGCTGACTTGGGGGGCTTTCCACAGACGAGTGCCCTGGCCGCCGATCTTGCCGGGCGCGGCTATGCGGTCTGGAATGTCGAGTATCGCAAACTGGGCGAACCGGGCGCCGGCTATCCCGGGACCTTTCAAGACGTCG